>NZ_JBEYXQ010000029.1:0-58782 GCF_040645115.1 Streptomyces sp. NPDC046860
CCTTCGGTGTTTCCGACTCTATCAGATCTTTTTCCGATCCGATTTCCTCGGTGCTTTCCAGGTTCTCGCTTTCGCGTTTCCCTTTCCGGCGGTTCAAACTCTAGCAGGGTTTTTCCGTGTCCCTGACCAGTCGTTCGCAAGCATGCGAGAACTGATCCCGAGATAGGATCTGACGAGTTTGGGTGCTGCCGAGAGTAAGCGCGCTGTCGCGCAGCTCGGTCTCAGGCAGGACGATGACTGTACACAAGTTCCGGCGACGACGCAAACCTCCGAGGTTGGTGGTCTAGACCACCAACTGCTAACTTCTCTGAGGAATCGCCACTACCCCTTCTCTGGGAGGCTTCCCATGACCACCGTGACGTCCCCGCTCGCCGGACGCGCCATCGGACTGGCCGACGTGCCCGATCCGGTCTTCTCCGGGGCCATGGTGGGCCCCGGTACCGCGATCGACCCCGTACGTGAGGCCGGTGCGGTCGTGTCCCCCGTGGACGGCGTCGTCGTCTCCCTGCACCCGCACGCGTTCGTCGTGGTCGACTCAGAGGGGCACGGTGTGCTCGTCCACCTCGGTATCGACACGGTCCAGCTCAACGGCGAGGGCTTCGAGCTGCTCGTCAACAAGGGGGACACGGTCACGCGCGGCCAGGCGGTCGTGCGCTGGGACCCCGCCGCCGTCGAGGCCGCCGGCAAGTCCCCCATCTGTCCCGTCGTCGCGCTCGAGGCCACGGCCGACTCCCTCGCCGACGTGTCGGAGAACGGCGATGTGACGGCCGGCGACGCCCTCTTCTCCTGGTCCTGATCTCCTGGTCCGGGCGGCGCGGCCGTCCGACGGTATGTACGACAACCAACGCGGCGGCGGGGGCCGCCGCAGTAGCGGAGACGGTGAGATGGAGACAACGCTGCGAGGCGTCGGTGTGAGCCACGGTGTGGCGATCGGCGAGGTCAGGCACATGGGTACGGCGGTGCTCGAACCGCCGGCCAGGCGGATTGCGGCGCAGGACGCGGAGCGCGAGCAGGGCCGCGCCCGGCAGGCCGTGGACGCCGTGGCCGCCGACCTGACGGCACGCGGCAACCTGGCGGGGGGCGAGGCGCAGGCCGTGCTGGAGGCCCAGGCCCTGATGGCCCAGGACCCCGAGCTGATGGCCGACGTGGAGCGGCGGATCACGGCGGGCAGCACGGCCGAGCGCGCGGTGTACGACGCGTTCGCGGCCTACCGGGAGCTGCTGGCGAACGCCGGTGAGTACCTGGCCGGGCGGGTGGCCGACCTCGACGACGTACGCAACCGCATCGTGGCGCGGCTGCTCGGTGTGCCCATGCCGGGTGTGCCGGACAGCGACCACCCCTATGTACTGGTGGCCCGTGACCTGGCTCCCGCCGACACCGCGCTGCTCGACCCGGCGCTGGTGCTGGGCTTCGTGACCGAGGAGGGCGGGCCGACCAGCCACAGCGCCATCCTGGCGCGGGCGCTCGGAGTGCCCGCCGTGGTCGCGCTGCCGGGCGCCGGTGAGCTGGCCGAGGGCACGGTGATCGCGGTGGACGGCAGCTCGGGCGACATCTTCGTGAACCCGAGCGAGGAGACGACGGCCCGGCTGGAGTCGGCCGCCGCGGAGCGGAAGGCGGCGCTGGCCGCGTCGACCGGTCCCGGTGTCACCGCCGACGGGCACAAGGTGCCGCTGCTGGCCAACATCGGTGGTCCGGCGGACGTGCCGGCCGCGCTGGAGGCCGGCGCGGAGGGTGTGGGTCTGTTCCGCACCGAGTTCCTGTTCCTGGACGACAGCAAGACGGCGCCGTCCGAGGACAAGCAGGTGACGGCCTACCGGCAGGTGCTGGAGGCGTTCCCCGAGGGCCGGGTCGTGGTGCGGGTGCTCGACGCGGGCGCCGACAAGCCGCTGGACTTCCTGACGCCGGCGGACGAGCCGAACCCGGCGCTCGGTGTGCGGGGGCTGCGGACGCTGCTCGACCACCCGGAGGTCCTGCGTACGCAGCTGACCGCGCTGGCGAAGGCGGCCGAGGGGCTGCCGGTGCACCTGGAGGTCATGGCGCCCATGGTGGCGGACCGCGCCGACGCCAAGGCGTTCGCGGACGCCTGCCGTGAGGCGGGGCTGCGCGCGAAGTACGGCGCCATGGTGGAGATCCCCTCGGCGGCGCTGCGGGCGCGGTCGGTCCTGCGGGAGGTCGAGTTCCTTTCGCTGGGCACCAACGACCTCGCGCAGTACACCTTCGCGGCGGACCGGCAGGTGGGTGCGGTGTCGCGGCTGCAGGACCCCTGGCAGCCCGCGCTGCTCGACCTGGTCGCGCTGTCCGCCGAGGCGGCGCGGGCGGAGGGCAAGAGCTGCGGGGTGTGCGGTGAGGCCGCGTCGGACCCGCTGCTGGCGTGTGTGCTGACGGGTCTGGGTGTCACCTCCCTGTCGATGGGTGCGGCGTCGATCCCCTACGTGCGGGCGACGCTCGCCAAGCACACGCTGGCGCAGTGCGAGCGGGCCGCCGCCGCCGCGCGGACCGCGGACAGCGCCGACGAGGCGCGGGCCGCCGCGCAGGCGGTGCTGTCCGGCGAGTAGCCGGTCGCGCGCGGACCGGAGTGTCCGTGCCGGTCAGGGGCGTCCCATCTCCGGGTGGGGCGCCCCTGGCGCGTTCTCAGTGGTGGTGTCCGCCCGGCGGCTCGTCGTCCGTGAGGTCGGGGGCGGCGCGGTAGTCGACGTCCGACTCGGGGGCGATGAGGTCGCCGGTGTCGGCGTCGGTGCAGTAGGCGTCGAAGACCTCGGAGGCGGTGAGCGGCTGGAGGTGCCCGGAGCGCAGGCGCCAGCCGTGGACGCGGTCGGGCCGGCCCGGCGCGCTGACGCGCATGACGAGGCCGCCCGGGCTGCGGGTGGCGAGGCCGAGGGCGAGGACACTGGTGAATTCGAGCGTCTCGGTCCGGTCCGGTTCGGCGGTGCCCTCGGTGTCGGCGTCGGCGTGGAGGACGGCGACGAGGCTCTCCGGCGGTCCGGCGACGCTGCAGACGAGGTGCTGGGCGCCCGGTGGTGCGCTCTGGAGGACGCGGGCGAGGAGGGCGGAGGCGCGGATGAAGGCGGCGCGGCCGATGTCCTCTCCGCAGGTGGCGCAGGGTCCGAGGCGGGTGAGGAGGGTGGTGGCGTACTCCCAGGTGGCCTGGCGGACGGCTTCGCCGACGAGGGCGGGCAGGAGTGCGGTCAGGGGTTCGCCCTCGTAGGGGATGGTGGGGCCGAGGGCCGCGAGTTCGGCGGTGAAGCGGCTGCGGCTGGCGGGGGCTTCGGGGTCGATGCCGGTGGCGGTGCAGAACTCCGCGTACTCGTCGGGGTCGAACAGGGCGAGCGCGGTGTGACTGCCCTGGGCCGCGCGGGATTTGAGGACGGCCTCCATCTGGCGCAGGTAGGTCGTGTGGTCGTCGAAGGTGAAGCTGCGGTAGCGCCGCATGGCGCGGAAGTCGTGTTCGTCGGTGAGCAGGCCGACGGTGCCGGCGATCTCGCGGCGCAGGACGCCGCGCATGGTCCGGTGGTCGGTGTGCGCCATGGTTTCCCCCTGTGTGCGCTGTCGATCAATGCTCACTCACGGTAACCGGGGGGACTGACAACGGGGTCGGGTCGAGGCGTTCGCGGACCAGGCGGTGCTGGATCGCGCAGGTCAGGGCGATGGTGGTGCCGAGGACGGTCCAGCCGGCCGGGCCGAGGGCGAGGGCGGCGGTGACGGCGAGGGGGCCGAGGGAGCGCTGTGCGGCCTGGGCGAGGCCGTGGACGCCGAGGTAGGCGCCCTGGGCGTCGTCGGGGGCGAGGGCGACGGAGAGTTCCCAGGAGACGGTGGCGTGCAGCATCTCGGCGAGGGTGAAGAGGGTGGCCGAGGCGGTGAGCAGGCAGGTCGCGCGGACGGGGTCGCCGGTGGCGGAGAGGGTCATGGCGAGGCCGCCCAGGGCGAAGACGGCGGAGAGCGGCAGGAGGAGCCTGCGGGACGCCTCGGTGGTGGCGCCGAAGCGGGCGAGCGGGATCTGGAAGGCGACGACCAGCACGCTGTTGAGCACGAGGAGCAGGGGTGCGAGGCCGTGCGGGACGCCCGGGGCGTGGGCGATCCAGAGCGGCAGGCCGATCTTGAAGTAGGTGTCGTCGAGGAAGAGGACGGTCTCGGTGCCGACGTAGGCCAGGTAGGTGCGGTCGCGCCAGGGGGTGCGGGGGCGGGCGCGTGGCGTGTCTCCCGCGGTGGCGGCGACGCGGCGGGCGGAGGGGGGTTCGGCGCAGGTGAGGGTGAGCAGGGCGACGAGGACGAAGGAGAGCGCGTCGCCGGTGAGGAGCCAGCGGTAGGCCGTGGTGGTGCCGAGGGTGAGGGCGGCGGCCGCGGCGACGCCGCCGAGCGCCCAGCCGGCGTTGGAGGCGCTGCGGTTGATGGCCTGGTAGCGGGCGCGGTCGCTTCCGGCGACGCGGGTGGCGTAGAGCTTGGTGAGGATGGCCGCGGCGCGGTCGCCGAGGGCGCCGAGGGCGGAGTAGGCGACCAGCAGGGTGGGGCGGTCGGTGGTGAGGAGGGCGAAGGAGGCGACGGCGCGCAGGAGTTGGAGCGCGATGAGTACGTGGGTGAGGGAGAAGCGGTCGGCGAGGCGGCCGCCGAGGGGCGCGCCCGCGATGCCGACGGCGCCGGAGATCGCGGCGAGGGTGCCGATCTGGGCGGCGGAGAGGTGGGAGACGTAGGTGAAGTACAGGACGGAGACGGAGGCCCACAGGCCGCTGCCGATGCGGTCGAGGAGGGTGACGGCGAGCATCCGGCGTCCGTCGCGGCCTCCGGGGACGCGTGCTCGGTGGTTGGCTGCGCCGGGCTTCGCGGCCACGGTTCCCCCTTGCCTCGATGTATGTACTGATACATAATCAGGTACGTGGCAACACAATATGAGATCAGCGGTACGACCGCCAAGGGGATTACGCGTTCCGTCGAACAGGGAGTGTCCGAGGGCGTGTTGGCGCCGGGGGCGGCGCTGCCCCCGGTGCGGCGGCTCGCGGAGGAGCTGGGGGTGAGCCCGGGCACGGTGGCCACCGCGTACAAGGAGCTGCGGCGGCGCGGGATCGTGGTGACCCTCGGCCGCGGCGGGACGGTCGTGGCCGAGGCGCCCTCGGTGGCGTCCCGGCGCCCGCCCAAGGTGCCCGAAGGACTGCGGGACTTGGCGGGCGGCCATCCTGATCCGGCGCTGCTGCCCGCGCTGGTGCCGCCCTCGCGCCTCTCCCCCGGTGTCCGTTCGCACCGCTCGGCGCCCCGGCTCACGCGGCTGGAGGACGCCGTGCGCGACTGGATCGGGGCGGACGGAGTGCCGGTCCAGCACGTGACGTTCGCGCACGGGGCGCTGGACTTCATCGGCCGGGTGCTCTCGGCCGAACTGCGGCCGGGGGACGCCGTGGCGATGGAGGACCCCGGGTATCACCACTTGCTGGACCTGGTCGCCGCGCTCGGGCTGCGCGCGGTGCCCGTCCCGGTCGACGGCGAGGGCATGCGCCCGGAGGAGCTGCGGGCCGCGCTGCGGGCCGGGGTCCGCGCGGTGGTGCTCAGTCCACGGGCGCAGAACCCCTACGGCGGCGCCTTCTCGGCGGCGCGCCGGGACGCGCTCGCCCACGTGCTGCGCGAGACGCCGGACGTGCTGGTGCTGGAGAACGACCACGCCTCCGACGTGTCCGCCGCGCCCCTGCGTTCGCTGACCGGGGCCGGGCCGGCCCGCTGGGCGCATGTGCGGACGGTGAGCAAGTTCCTCGGCACCGACCTGCGGTGGGCGGCGGCCGCCTGCGACCCGGTGACGCTGGCCCGGCACGACGGGCGGCTGCTGCTGACCTCGGGGTGGGTCAGCCACCTGCTCCAGGAGACGGTGCACGGCCTGCTGACGGACCCGGGGACCGGCGCGCTGGTGGCACGCGCGCGTGCGGAGTACGCGCTGCGGCGTACCGCGTTCACCGAGGCGCTGGCCGGGCACGGCATCGCGGCGCACGGGGCGAGCGGGCTGAATCTCTGGGTGCCGGTGCGCGACGAGTCGGCCGTGGTGAACGGGCTGCGGTCGCGCGGCTGGTGGGTGGCGGCCGGGGCGCGGTTCCGGCTGGCCTCGGCGCCAGGTGTACGGATCACCACGACCGACCTCCAGCCACCGGAGGCGGTCCGGCTGGCCTCGGACTTCGCGGCCGTGCTGGGCGAGTCCGAGGCCACCTACGGGGGCTGACGGGGGTCAGCCGCGTTCGCGGGCAAGCTTCTCGTAGAAGCCGAGCAGGGTCAGGTCGTCGATGGAGCCGGGGTTGACCGCCTTCTCCAGCGGGGTGCCCTGGAGGAGGCGCTTGACCGGGACCTCGATGCGCTTGCCGGTGAGGGTGTGCGGGACGCCGGGCACCTCGATGATCTCGTCCGGGACGTGCCGGGGCGAGAGCTGTTCCCGGATGGACTTCTTGACGCGGTCCCGCAGGGCGTCGTCCAGGACGGCGCCGGGGGCGAGGTGGACGAAGAGGGGCATCCAGTAGCCGCCGTCGGGCTGTTCGACGCCGATGACCAGGGATTCCCTGATCTCCGGGAGGCGTTCGACGACCTCGTAGATGTCGGCGGAGCCCATGCGGACGCCCTGCCGGTTGAGGGTGGAGTCGGAGCGGCCGTGGATGATCACCGAGCCGCGTGAGGTGAGGGTGATCCAGTCGCCGTGCCGCCAGACACCGGGATAGGTGTCGAAGTAGCTCTCGCGGTAGCGGCTGCCGTCGGGGTCGTTCCAGAAGCGGATCGGCATGGAGGGCATGGGGTTGGTGACGACCAGCTCGCCCACCTCGTCCACCAGGGGCTCGCCGTTCAGGTCCCAGGACCGGAGGTCGGTGCCGAGGCCGGGGGCCTGGAGTTCGCCGGTGTAGACGGGCAGGGTCGGCACGGCCCCGGCGAAGCAGGAGCAGACGTCGGTGCCGCCGCTGACGGAGGCGATCCACAGGTCGTCGCGGACCTCGTCGTGCAGCCAGCGGAAGCCGTCCGGGGGCAGCGGGGAACCGGTGGTGGCGACGCACTGGACGGCGGAGAGGTCGAAGTCGCGGGACGGGTGGACGCCCGCCTTGCGGCAGGCCATGACGTAGGCGGCCGAGGTGCCGTAGAGGGTGGTGCCGGTGCGTTCGGCGACGCGCCACTGGGCGCCGGTGTCCGGAAAGCCGGGGCTGCCGTCGTACAGGACGATCGTGGTGCCGGTGAGCAGGCCGGAGACGAGGAAGTTCCACATCATCCAGCCGGTCGAGGTGTACCAGAAGAAACGGTCCTCGGGGCCCAGGTCGCAGTGCAGGCCGAGCTGCTTGAGGTGTTCGACGAGGATGCCGCCCTGGGACTGGACGATGGCCTTGGGCAGGCCGGTGGTGCCGGAGGAGTACAGCACCCACAGCGGGTGGTCGAAGGGCACCTGCTCGAAGACCGGCTCGGTGTCGCCGGCCGTCAGCTCCGCCCAGTGAAGGGCGCCCTCGGGGGCGTCGGTGCCGAGCAGCGGGATGTGCACGACCGCGCGCAGGGTGGGCAGTTCGCGGCGGAGTTCGGCGACGGTGTCGCGGCGGTCGTGCTCCTTGCCGCCGTAGCGGTAGCCGTCGACGGTGAACAGGACGACGGGCTCGACCTGCTGGAAGCGGTCCAGGACGCTGCGGGCGCCGAAGTCGGGCGCGCAGGAGGTCCATACGGCGCCGACGGCGGCCGTGGCGAGCAGGGCGGCGACGGCCTCGGGGATGTTGGGCAGGTAGCCGCTGACCCGGTCGCCGGGGCGTACGCCGAGGTCGCGCAGGCGTGCGGCCAGCGCGCCGACCTGGCGGCGCAGTTCCGCCCAGGTCACCGGGCGGGGCTCGTGGGTCTCGTCGACGTACAGCAGCGCGGGCTCGTCGGCGCGGTCGGCGGCGGCGCGCAGGGCGTGCTCGGCGTAGTTGAGGGTGGCGCCGGGGAACCACTGGGCGCCGGGCATGGCACGGTCGCCGAGCACGCGCGTGTGGGGCGTGGCGAAGCGGACGTCGAACCACCGGGTGACGGCCGTCCAGAAGTCCTCCGGCTCGGCCACGGACCACTGGTGCAGGGCCGGGTAGCCGCCCTCGGCGGGGGCGCCGTGGTGCTCGGCGGCCCATGCCTGGAACCGGGTGATGCGGGCGCGGGCGATCCGCTCGTCGGTGGGCTGCCAGAGCGGCTGCGGATGCGCGGTGGACATGATGCGGCTCCCGGACTGTACGCGTCGTTGCGTCGTCCGCACACGGCCTGGTGGGTGCGCGGGACAGGGCTGACAGGGACGATGCCATGTGATCGACTTCGGCACCAGGGCACGCCCCACATAGTGCGTGTGTCGACGATGTGGCCCCACCACGGTGAACGGCAGTTGAACGGCACACGCGCGTGGGGCGCACAGTGACAGGGTGAGCAGCATGAACGGTCGTGACCTGGTGCGTTCGTGGGGTGGGGTCGGCGCGGGGCGCGCCGCGCGAGGGGTACGGGCGGTGCGCGCGGCCTGGCACCGCAGGCGCAGCGACGCCCTGGGGCTGCCGCCCCGCGGGGCTGAGCGGGCCCGGGTGCCCGGTCAGGTGCGGGGCGCGGAGCCGGAGCCCGGTGGCGGTGTGATCCGGTTCGCGCGCTCGGAGCTGCGGATCATGGTGGCGGTCGGCGGGGCGGTCTTCCTGGGCTGGGACGGCGCGGGTCCGGAGCCGTCGTACGCGCTGGCGGCCGGGGCACCTGAGGTGGACCCGCGGGCGGTGCTGGAGCCGGACAAGGACGGCGGCTGGCGGGTGGTGGCCGAGCGGGTGACGGTGGTGGTGTCCCGGCTCGGGGCGGTGGAGGTGTGCACGCCCGGCGGGCTGGTGCTGCGCCGGGAGCTGCCGCCGCGCTGGTGGGAGCCTCCGGCGGGGGGTGCGGCGCGGTGGACGCAGCGGGCGGAGGTGGCGGCGGACGCCCGTTTCTTCGGGCTGGGCGGGCACGCCTCGGGGCCGCGGCTGCGGGACGGGACGTACCGGCTGTGGAACGGTGACGCGGCGGCCCTGGCCGTGCCGGTGCAGATGGTGGTGGCGGACGCCTCGGCGCATCTGGTGTTCCACGACACCACGTGGGACGGGTCGGTGGTGCTGCGGGAGGGTGAGGAGGGGGCCGGTTCCGGGCACGACCGGGCCGGGCGCTGCGAGGTGCGGATGGACGGGGGCCCGCTGCGCTGCTGGGTGATCGTGGGCCCTCCCGCGCGCGTGCTCGGCACCTGGGCGTCGCTGACCGGGGCGCCCGCGCTGCCGCCCGCGTGGGCGCTGGGCCACCAGCACGCGGGGGACTTCACGGACGAGCAGGAGGTGCGCGAGGCGGTCGCGGGCCATCAGGAGCGCGATCTGCCGCTGGACGCGGTGCATCTGGACGCCGGTCATCACGACGGCGGGCGGCCCTTCACCGTCGACCAGGACCGCTTCCCCAAGCTGCCCGGTCTGGCGGAGGACCTGCGCCGGGACGGGATACGCCTGGTGTCGGCCGTCGAGGCGGCGGTGCCCGCGGTGCCGGGGGACCCGGTGTACGAGGGCGGGTCGGCCGTGGGCGCGTTCGTGCGGGACGCGTCGGGGCGGACGGTACGGGGTGAGGGGCGGGCCGGTGAGTCGGTGTTCCCGGACTTCACGCACGCGCGGGCGCGCGCGTGGTGGGGCGGCCTCTACGAGGAGCGGCTGGAGCAGGGCTTCGACGGGTTCTGGCACGGCGCGCACGAGCCGTCCGCGCGGGACGTGTTCGGGGAGCCGCCGCTGCCGCGTTCGGCGCGGCACGCCCTGGAGGGGCGCGGCGGCGACCACCGGGAGGCGCACAACGTGGACGCGCTGGGCATGGCGCGCGCGGCGTACGAGGGCCTGCGCGAACTCTCGCCCGGGGAGCGGCCCTTCGTGCTCTCGCGGTCGGGGTGGGCCGGGTCGCAGCGGTACGGGGGTGTCTGGCCGGGGGACGTGACGGCGGGCTGGCCGGGGCTGCGGGCGTCGCTGTCGGTGGTGCTGGGGCTGGGCCTGTGCGGAATGCCGTACGCGGGGACGGATGTCGGGGGGCTCGGGGCCGATCCGTCGCCGGAGCTGTATCTGCGGTGGTTGCAGCTGGGCGCGTATCTGCCGCTGTTGCGTACGCGTACGGGGGCCCGGGCGCCGTGGGAGTTCGGGTCGGGGGTGCTGGAGCACGCGCGCGTGGCGCTGCTGGAGAGGCGCCGGCTGCTGCCGTACCTGGTGACCCTGGCGCACCTGGCCCGCTGGACGGGGGCGCCCTGTGTGCGACCGCTGTGGTGGGGTGCGCCGGAGGACCGGGGGCTGCGGGACTGCGAGGACGCGTTCCTGCTGGGTGACGCCCTGCTGGTGGCGCCCGTGCTGGAGCCCGGGACCGAGCGGCGCGCGGTGCGGCTGCCGAGGGGGCGGTGGTACGACACGGTGACGGAGCGGGCGTACGAGGGTCCGGGGCAGGTGCTGGTGGACGCGCCGAGGTCGCGGATTCCGGTGCTGGCGCGCGCGGGTGCCGTGGTTCCGGTGCGGGGCGCGGACGGTACGGCGGAGCTGGAGGTGTGGGCGCCCGCGGCCGGCCGGACCGGGGGCGGGCTGGTGGTGCCGGACGCGGGCGGCGGCTGGGCCCGGCCGGAGATCGAGCGGTACGTCACCCGCCGGGACGGCGCGGGGGTGGTCGTCACCAGGGAGTCGGACGACGGCACCGCCGAGCCGTCCCGTCCGGTGCGGGTGCGGGGGCTGGGCGGGGCCGCCTAGAGACGCGGCCTAGGGTCAGTAGCGGCCCTGGAACCAGGCGCGGACGGCCAGGGTGTGCAGCGGGAAGGCGAGTTCCTCGGGGCCGCGCAGCAGGTGCCAGCCCTCGGTCTCGTCGGTGGCGGCGCAGGCGGGGAGGTCGTCGGCCGGGCGTTCGGGCAGGAGCCCGAAGAGGAGCAGATGGCCGTCGGGCGAGCTCATGGCGTCCACCAGGCGCAGGTCGCGGGCGTCGGCCTCGATGCCGGTCTCCTCGCGCAGTTCGCGGACGGCGGCGTGCTTCCAGTCCTCGCGGTCGTCGATGAACCCGCCGGGCAGGGCGACCCCGCCGAGCCGCGGGGCGACGGTCCGGGTGATGACGACGAGGGCGGCGCCGTGGGTGTCGTACACGGGCTGGAGCACGACGGCCACCGGCAGCGGGTTGCGGTAGGCGGTGGCGCCGCAGGCGGGGCAGGTGCGCGGCCAGCCGGTGACGTCCCCGTAGGGGGCGCCGCAGCTCGAACAGTGTGAGCCGGGGCCGGAGTTGGCGGACGGCTGCTGATTCTCGGACACGCGCGGACTGTATCCGATCACGGCGGGCGTGTCGCGGGGTGCCGGCGGGACGGGCGGGACGGCCCGGCCCTCCGGTCAGGTGGCGAGGGCGCGGCGGCGTTCGGCGGCCAGTTCCATGGCGTGCTGGACGACCCCGATGAGCACGGTCTTGACCGATTCCCGGTCGCGTGCGTCGGTCAGCAGCACGGGCACGTCCGGATCGAGGTCGAGCGCCTTGCGGACGGATTCCGCCGGGTAACGGGCCGCGCCCTCGAAGCAGTTGACGCCGACGACGAAGGGGATGGACCGCCGCTCGAAGTAGTCGACGGCCGCGAAGCAGTCCTCCAGGCGCCGGGTGTCGGCGAGGACGACCGCGCCGAGCGCGCCCTCGGACAGCTCGTCCCACATGAACCAGAAGCGCTCCTGGCCGGGCGTGCCGAACAGATAGAGCACGAGGTCGGCGCGGAGGGTGATGCGCCCGAAGTCCATGGCCACGGTGGTGGTGCGCTTGCCCTCGACGCCGCCGGTGTCGTCGACGGGCCGCCCGGCCTCGGTCAGCACCTCCTCGGTGCGCAGCGGCCGGATCTCGCTGACCGCGCCGACCATGGTGGTCTTGCCGACGCCGAACCCTCCGGCCACCAGGATCTTGAGCGTGACGGGCTCGACGGGGGGCTTGCCGCGTTCAGCTCGTCGCTGGAAGACCATCGCTCACTTCTCCTGCTCGGTGGGTGTCCGTCGGGTGGGTGCCGGTGCCGGCGGGGTCCGGCGGCGGGCTGCCGTAGCCGCCGCCACCAGGGGTTTCGACGACGAGTACGTCGCCGGGGGCGACCTCGGCCGAGCCGCTGGCGCCCAGGTCGGTGACCGTGCCGTCGGCGTGCTCGACCCGGTTGCCGCCGAGGGCGCCGGGTGACCCGCCCGCCATACCGTACGGGGGGACGCGGCGGTGCTGGGAGAGGGTGGAGACCGTCATCGGTTCGAGGAAGCGGATGCGGCGCACCGCTCCGTCCCCGCCGCGCCGTCGTCCGGCGCCTCCGCTCCCCCGCCGTACCGCGAACTCCTCCAGGCGGACCGGGAGTCGCCACTCCAGCACCTCGGGGTCGGTGAGCCGCGAGTTGGTCATGTGGGTCTGCACCACATCGGCGCCGGGGAAGGTGTCGCCGGCACCCGAACCCGAGGCGATGGTCTCGTAGTACTGGTGCCGGTCGTTGCCGAAGGTGACGTTGTTCATCGTGCCGGAGCCCTCGGCCTGCACACCGAGCGCGGCGTACAGGGCGCCGGTGATGGCCTGGGAGGTCTCGACGTTGCCCGCGACGACGGCGGCGGGCGGCTCGGGGGCGAGCATGGAGCCGGGCGGTACGACGATGTCGAGGGGGCGCAGGCAGCCGTCGTTGAGCGGGATGTCGTCGGCGACGAGGGTGCGGAAGACGTACAGGACGGCGGCGTCGACGACCGCCGAGGGCGCGTTGAAGTTGGTGCCGAGCTGGGCGGAGGTGCCGGTGAAGTCGATGGTGGCCCGGCGTTCCGCGCGGTCGACGCGCACCCGGACGCGGATGACGGCGCCCGCGTCGGTCTCGTAGGCGTACTCCCCGTCGTCCAGGGCGTCGATGACGCGGCGGACGGATTCCTCGGCGTTGTCCTGCACGTGCCGCATGTATGCCTGGACGACGTCGAGGCCGAACTCCTCGATCATGCGGCCCAGTTCGTCGGTGCCCTTCCGGTTGGCGGCGATCTGGGCGCGCAGGTCGGCGAGGTTGGTGTCGATGTTGCGGGAGGGGTGGCGGGCTCCGGCGAGCAGGCTGCGGGTCTCCTCCTCGCGCAGGCGGCCGTCCTCGGTGAGCAGCCAGTTGTCGAAGAGGACGCCCTCCTCGTCGATGGTGCGGCTGCCGGCGGGCATGGAGCCGGGGGCGATGCCGCCGATCTCGGCGTGGTGGCCGCGCGAGGCGACGTGGAAGAGGATCTCGGGATCGCCGCCGGGCGTGCCGGTGCCGAAGACGGGGGTGATCACGGTGACGTCCGGGAGGTGGGTGCCGCCGTGGTAGGGGTCGTTGACGGCGTAGGTGTCGCCCGGCCGCATCCGTGGCCCCCTGCGGCGGACGACCTCCTTGACGCTGGTGCCCATGGAGCCCAGGTGGACGGGGATGTGCGGGGCGTTGGCCACCAGGTTCCCGTCCGGGTCGAACAGGGCGCAGGAGAAGTCCAGGCGCTCCTTGATGTTGACGGACTGGGCGGTGGACTCCAGCCGGGCGCCCATCTGTTCGGCGATGGACATGAAGAGGTTGTTGAAGACCTCCAGCAGGACCGGGTCCACCTCGGTGTCGGGGCGGGAGGTCCGCTTGAGGGACGTCCGTTCCATGACCAGGTGTCCTTCGTCGTTCGCGGTCGCCCGCCAGCCGTCGTCGACGACGGTCGTGGTGCCGGGCTCGGTGATGAGCGCGGGGCCGGTGACGGGGTCGCCGGGCGGCAGGGCCCGGCGCTGGTGGAGGGGGACGTCGTGCCAGGTGCCGTCGGTGTGCAGCCGGACGGTGTCGGGTTCGGCGGGGTGGCCCTCGTAGGGGGCGAGGGCGGAGAGGTCGGGGGGCTCCGTGATGCCGGTGGCCTCCACCGAGAGGGCCTCGACGACGATCTCGCGGTCGAGGGTGAAGGAGTAGGTGGCGCGGTGGCGTTCCTCGAAGGCGTGCCGCATGGCGGTCACGTCGGTCAGCTCGACGGTGAGCGTGGTGTCGGTGCCGTCGTAGCGGAGCTGGGCGCGGCGGACGGTCGCGACGCGGTCCTCGGGCACGTTCTCGGCGCGGAGTTCGGCGCGGGCGGCGGCTTCGAGCGCGTCGGCTGTCTCATGGACGCCGGGCATGGCCGCCTCGGTCAGGGGTGCCTCGACGGACTGCTCGCGCATCGCGGTGGTGTCGGCGAGGCCGATGCCGAGCGCGGAGAGCACACCGGCCACGGGCGGCACCAGCACGGTGCGGATGCCGAGGGCGTCGGCGACGCGGCAGGCGTGCTGGCCCCCGGCGCCGCCGAAGGTGGTGAGGGCGTAGCGGGTGACGTCGTGGCCCTGCTGCACGGAGATCCGCTTGACGGCGCCCGCGATGCCGGCGACCGCGATGCGCAGGTAGCCCTCGGCGACCTGTTCCGGGGTGCGGTCGTCGCCGGTGGCCTCGTGGATCTCGCGGGCGAGCGCGGCGAAGCCGTCCTGGACGGCGGTGACGTCCAGCGGCTGGTCGCCGTCGGGGCCGAACACGGCCGGGAAGTGGGCGGGCTGGATGCGGCCGAGGATCACGTTGGCGTCGGTGACGGTGAGCGGGCCGCCCGCGCGGTAGCAGGCGGGGCCGGGGGCGGCGCCCGCGGAGTCGGGGCCCACCCGGTAGCGGGAGCCGTCGAAGTGGAGGACGGACCCGCCTCCGGCGGCGACGGTGTGGATGTCGAGCATGGGGGCGCGCAGCCGGACGCCCGCGATCCGGGTGGTGAAGACGCGCTCGTACGCGCCCGCGTAGTGCGACACGTCGGTGGAGGTGCCGCCCATGTCGAAGCCGATGACCCGGTCGTGCCCGGCGAGTTCCGACATGCGGGCCATGCCGACGATGCCTCCGGCGGGCCCGGACAGCACGGCGTCCTTGCCGCGGAACTGTCCGGCCTCGGTGAGTCCGCCGTTGGACTGCATGAACATCAGCCGCACATCACTCAGTTCGTCGGCGACATGGCGGACGTAGCGGCGCAGGACGGGCGAGAGGTAGGCGTCGGCCACGGCGGTGTCCCCGCGCGGGATCAGCTTCATCAGGGGGCTGACCTCGCTGGACAGGGAGATCTGGGGGAAGCCGATCCGCTCGGCCAGCTCGCCGACGGCCCTCTCGTGGGCGGGGTGGAGGTGACTGTGCAGGCAGACGACGGCGACGGCGCGGATGCCGTCGTCGTACGCGCGCCGCAGCCCGTCCTCCAGCGCGGCGAGGTCGGGGGCGCGCAGTTCGGTGCCGTCGGCGGCGATCCGCTCGTCCACCTCGATGACGCGCTCGTGCAGCAGCTCGGGCAGCTCGATGTGGCGGGCGAAGAGGTGCGGGCGGTTCTGGTAGGCGATCCGCAGGGCGTCGGCGAAGCCGCGGGTGATCACCAGCAGGGTGCGTTCGCCGGCGCGCTCCAGCAGCGCGTTGGTGGCGACGGTGGTGCCCATCCGGACCGCGTCGACGGGCTCCGGCGAGCCGTCGAGGAGCGCGCGGACGCCCGCCACGGCCGCGTCGGCGTAGCGGGCGGGGTTGTCGGAGAGCAGTTTGCGCGTGAGCAGCCGACCGTCGGGGCGGCGCGCGACGATGTCGGTGAAGGTGCCGCCCCGGTCGACCCAGAACTCCCAGCCTGTCACGTCCTCACCCTGCTTCCGTGCTGGTCAGAGCGCCCGGAGGCCGTCGATCACGTCGCGCAGAATGCTCTCGTCGGGCAGCTCGGCCGGGGGCACCGGCCGGGTCACGTGGACGAGTTCGGCGTGCACGAGGTCGCCGATCAGGACGCGTACGACGCCCACGGGAAGGTCGAGTCCCGCGGCCAGCTCGGCGACCGACTGCGGCTCGTCCCGGCAGAGTCCGACGATCTCCACGTGCTCCGGGGCCAGCGTCGGGTCCTCCTCGGGGTCGCCGGCGTCGGGTTCGGTGACGACGACCGCGATGAGGTCCAGGGTGTGCTGGCCGGGGCTGGTGGTACGGCCACGTGTCATGGCGTACGGCCGGACGACGGGGCCCGCCTCGTCGTCGAACCAGTGGCCGCTTCTCAGACCCTCTCCGCTCATGTCTGTACGACTACCCGCCCGTGGGCGAGTCGCTGCGCGGGGCGCTGCCCAGATGGACGCCGACCCGCTTGACCAGCAGCGTCATCTCGTAGGCGACCTGGCCGACGTCGGAGTCGGCGTCCGAGAACACGGCGAGGCAGCTGCCGTCACCGGCCGCGGTCACGAAAAGGAAGGCGTCGTCCAGCTCGACCACGGTCTGCCGGACGCTGCCCGCCTCGAAGTGCCGGCCCACGCCCTTGGCGAGGCTGTGGAAGCCGGAGGCCACGGCGGCCAGGTGTTCGCTGTCCTCCCTGGTCAGGTCCGAGGACACCCCCATGGCCAGGCCGTCGCCGGACAGGACGACGGCCTTGCGGATGCTGGCGACCCGGTCGACGAGGTCGTCGAGGAGCCAGTTCAGCTCCTTCTTCTTGGTGTCCGTGTGGCCGGTCGCGTTCGGTGCGGTCATCGACCGTCTCCCTCAGTCGTTCCTTGTGCTGTGCCGCTGTGGGCTCGGTCGCCCTCAGCGTTCTCCTCGCGGCCGCGCTCCCAGCCGCGCTGGAGCGAGGCCATCCGGGTGCGGACCTCGTCGGCGTCGCGTACGGCGGGCTCGGAGGTGTTCTCGGCACGCCGCTCGGGGTCGCGCCGGAGCTGTGGCGCCAGACTGGCCTGGCGCACGCGCCGGGGCAGCGGGGCGGTGGTGTCGGCCGCCGTGCCGGCGGGCGGGGTGTTCCGGGGGGCGCCCTGGGCGGGGCCGGTTCCGTGGGACGCCGCCGAGCTGATCGGGTCGGGGGTGTCCGGGTCGGGCCGGGGCCGTCGCGGCAGCTCCGGGGGGAACGCGTCGGCATCGGCTGACGGGGTCCCGTGCTGCTCCGCCGTGGCGGTGCGGGC
The DNA here is from genome assembly GCF_040645115.1 of Streptomyces sp. NPDC046860. Taxonomy (NCBI): domain Bacteria; kingdom Bacillati; phylum Actinomycetota; class Actinomycetes; order Kitasatosporales; family Streptomycetaceae; genus Streptomyces; species Streptomyces sp. NPDC046860. The sequence continues at coordinate 16,855 of NZ_JBEYXQ010000029.1, forward strand.
GGTACGGGGCGTCGGGCGGCCGCCGGAGTCGCCGCGGCGGCGGGTGGGCAGCGGGGGCGGCCCGTCGGACGCGGCGCCGGCGGGTTCCGTACGCGGGCCGACGGGTTCGCCGTGCGAGCTGACCAGCTTCGGCGGCTCGCGCCGGGGCAGCGGGACGATGGCGCCGGGCACCTCGACGGGTTCCGGCAGTTCGGCGGGGGTGAGACCCCGGGCGCGGAAGATGCCGCCGAGTTCGCTGTCGTCGTCGGCCAGGGCACCCGGGAAGGCCACGGTGGAGGCGTCGAGGACGCGGCGGTCGGCCAGGGCGCCGGGCTCGGCCGTCTCCTCCAGGACCCCGGCGACGGGCTGGGGGCGCGGGACGCCGCGTTCCGCGGTCCGCCGGGTCTCCTTGGACAGGTCGCCGAGCCGGATGCCGATGCCGTTGGTGTCGGGGGCGTCGTCGGTCAGCAGCGCGTCGGGGATGAGGACGACCGCGGTGGTGCCGCCGTAGGGCGAGGGCTGGAGCGAGACGCGGACGTGCTGGCGCTGGGCGAGGCGGCTGACCACGAAGAGGCCGAGCCGGTCGGTGTCGGACAGCTCGAACTCGGGGGTCTCGGCGAGCCGGAGGTTGGCGTCCAGGAGCGCCTCGGCGGTCATGCCGAGGCCGCGGTCGTGGATCTCCAGGGCGAAGCCGTTGGCGACCCGCTCCCCCACCACGTGGACGTGGGTGTGCGGGGGCGAGAACAGGGTGGCGTTCTCCAGCAGTTCGGCCACGAGGTGGGTGAGGTCGGAGACGGCGGGGCCGATGACCGCGACGCGGGGCAGCCGCCGTACCTCGACGCGCTCGTAGTCCTCCACCTCGGCGACGGAGGCGCGGACGACGTCCATGAGCCGTACCGGGCGGCGCCACTGCCGGGAGGGTGCGGCGCCGGAGAGGATGACCAGGCCCTCGGCGTGCCGGCGCATACGGGTGGTGAGGTGGTCCAGCCGGAAGAGGTCGGCGAGCTCGTCGGTGTCCTCGGTGCGGCGTTCCATGGTGTCCAGCAGCGTGAGCTGCTTGTGCAGGAGCACCTGGCTGCGGCGGGCGAGGTTGACGAACACCTCGGCGACACCGGCGCGCAGCTCGGACTGCTTGACCGCGGCCTCGACGGCGGCCCGCTGGAGGGTGTTGAGGGCGCGGCCGACCTCGCCGATCTCGTTCTGGTCGTACTCCGGCCGGGGGACCTCGCTCTCCACGTCGACGGGTTCGCCCGCGGAGAGCCTGCGCATCACGTGCGGCAGCCGGACCGCGGACGCGTCGTGCGCCTCGGTCCGCAGCCGCTTCAGGTCGCGGATGAGGCGGCGGCCGACGCGTACCGACAGGACGAGGGAGACGAGGAGGGCCGCGAGGCCGAGGACGCCGGCGACGGCCGCCTGGGCGATGACGCCGTAGGCGACGGGGCGTACCCGGTCCCGGAAGCGGGCGCCGGCCTGGTCCTCCATGGTGGCGAGGTCTTCCAGGACGCCTCCGGCGACGGCGTGCCAGCTCGCGGTGGTGACGCCGCGCGGGACCCCGGCGCCGGTGCCGACGACGTCGCGCTCGGCCGTCCGCAGGGGCGCGGTGGCGGCGTTGCGCCAGTAGCTCTCGTACCGGTCGCGTTCGGGGGCGGGCAGCAGCGGGAGGCTGACGTCGTAGAGCAGGGTGCGCTGGGCGACGAGGTCGGAGATCTCGCGGGCCTCTTCGCGGGAGAGGCTGCCCACGACCAGCGCGGAGCCGAGCAGGGCGTCCTCGCGGGAGAGGAGTTCGCGGGCGCGGCCGATGTTGACGAGGGCCCCGGCCTGCTTGTCCATCTCCACGTCGTCGACGCCGTCGACCGCGGCGACCAGGGCGTAGCAGGGGTCGACCAGCCGGTTGTAGAGGTCGAGGGCCTCGGCCCGGGTGACGGTGCGTTCCTCGACGCTGCGGCGCAGCGACTCCAGGCCGCCGAGGGCGTCCAGCGCGGTGGTGAGACGTTCGCCGTCCTCGCCGCGGATCGCGTCGCGCGTCTCGCGGTCGCGGGCGTGGGCGCGCAGGGCGGTCAGGGCCCGGTCGGTGGCGGTGCGCGACCGGTGCAGGGTGGCGAGGGCGTCGGCGGCGCGGGGGTCGGCGAGGTAGACGAGGCTCTGGCGCCGCTCACGCTGGAGGTCGCGGACGGTGTCCTCGGTGGGATGCCCGATCTCCCTCACCGCGCGGGAGACGCGCAGGAGCTGGGCGACCTCGCTGCCCGTGAGCACGGTGGCGAAGCCCCAGACCACGGTCAGGGACACCAGCGGCACGAGAAGCAGCGCCACGATCTTCCGGCGGATCGACTTCCCGCGAAACCGCATGGCCTCCCCCAGCTCGACCCCGTCGGTCGGGGTACGTGTGTCCGACTCGGAACGGCGCGAGCCTACTACCGCCTCGCAGGTGACTCGAAGGCACGTCTGATGTGTGAACTCCCTTGTGAGAGACGAGAGATGGCGAGTTGTCCGGGCATTGGGGGAGATTGCGGCCGCGAAGGGAGGGGTCCAGGGGAAGCGGGCCGAAACAGTACGGACACCAGTTGGCCGGAAATTTTCACAAGTCGGGAATCATCGGGGTGTGCCGTGCGTCGTTCACATCGGGAGACGGGGAGGGAACCGGCCACAGCGCCGCGTCCTTCGCCCCGGTCGCGTAAAACAGCGCAAGCCGGGCAGCCACTGGGGAAGCCGGGACCTTCGGGTGCCGGGGCGAGCGGTCTGCAGGCGGTGGGGAGTGACTCGGTGATGGGGACGGCGGGGCGCAGCGATGCGCCCGAGGTGAGCGTGGCGGAGCGTCCGGCGCGGATTCCGGGCCCGGCGGGGCCGGAGCGGCGGACGCCGGGACACGGTCCGGGCGGCACCGGTGCCGGACCGCGGCGGGCGGCGGCGTACCGCCCGCTGTGGGTGGAGGAGCCCGCGCGGCGGCGCCGGATGGCGGACCCGGTGCGGACGGCCGCGGTGCGCTCGGTGCTGATCATCGCGGTGACGCTGGTCCAGGCGATGGTGGCGTTCCTGTGCACGCTGGCCGGGTCCTGGCTGGCGTTCCCGATGGTGGTCAGCAGTGTGGCGAGCACGGTGGTGGCGACCTGGGCCGTGGTCGACGTGTGGGTGACCCGCCAGGTGTGGAACCAGCGGTACGGGGTGGTCTCCGAACCGAGCAGCACGGCCCGGCGGCTGCGCCGGGAGCGCCGGGCGGCGCGGCGGCGGGAGCGGGTCGCGCGGCGGGACCAGGAGCGGATAGCCCGGCGGGCCGGCGCGAAGCGGCTGTCCCACCCCTGACTCCGGTCGGAGCACCACATCGGGGCGTTCCACGCGTGGCTGCTGCGGATGCTGGGCGAAGAGGCTCCGTGAGCCGCGAACCGGGGTAGGACACGGCCGCTCCCGTTTCCCTCTGCCCTCAGGAGTCACACCGATGACCAAGGCAGCACCACCGTCAGGTACGCACGGGCACGACGACAGCGAACTCGCGGAGTTCGGGTACCGGCCCGAACTCAAGCGCACGCTGGGCAACTTCCACACCTTCGCCGCCGGGATCAGCTACATCTCGATCCTGACCGGCACCTTCCAGCTCTTCTACTTCGGCTACGGCAGCGGCGGCCCCGCCTACTGGTGGTCGTGGCCGCTGGTGTTCGTGGGCCAGTTCGCGGTGGCCCTGTGCTTCGCGGAGCTGGCGGCCCGCCATCCGGTGGCGGGTTCGGTCTACAACTGGTCGAAGCGGATCGGAAATCCGCATCTGGGCTGGCTGGCGGGGTGGATGATGCTGGTCGCGTCCATCGTGTCGATCGCGGCGGTGGCGCTGGCCTACCAGCTGACGCTGCCGCAGATATCGTCGGCCTTCCAGTTCGTCGGGGACGGCACCGGCACCTACGACGTGGCGACCAACGCGGTCGTGCTCGCGACCGTGTTGATCCTGTTCACCACGCTGGTCAACGCCTTCGGGGTGAAGCTGATGGCCAGGATCAACACCGCGGGGGTGTTCATCGAGCTGGTCGCCAGTGTGGTGCTGATCGTCATGCTCGCCGTCCACATCACCCGTGGCCCGCAGGTCGTGCTGGAGACCAACGGCACCGGCGCGGGCCACGGCGCGGGTTACCTCGGCGCGTTCCTGGTGGCGTCGCTGGCGTCGGCGTACGTCATGTACGGCTTCGACACGGCGGCCTCGCTGGGCGAGGAGTCGCTGAACCCGTCCCGCAACGCGCCCCGCGCCATCCTGCGCGCGATCATCGCCTCGTTCGTGCTGGGCGGCCTGGTGCTGCTGCTGGCGCTGATGAGCGTCTCCAGCCTCAAGGGCGACAAGCTGTCCACGGACGGGCTGCAGTACGTGGTGCTGGACGTGCTCGGTCCGACGGCGGGCAAGGGCATGCTGTGGTGCGTGCTGATCGCGGTCACGGTGTGCGCGCTGGCCGTGCACACCGCGGCGATCCGGCTGGCGTTCGCCATGGCGCGGGACAACAACCTGCCCGCGTCCTCGCTGCTGGCCCGGGTCAGCCCCCGCTTCCGCACGCCGGTGGTGCCGGCCGTGGTGATCGGGGTGCTCGCGCTGGCGATCCTGGTGGTCAACATCCGCCAGCCGCAGATCTTCACCGTCGTCACCAGCATCGGCATCATCATGATCTACCTGGCCTACCTGGGCGTCACCGCGCCGATGCTGGTGGCCCGGCTGCGCGGCACGTGGACCCCGGCCGGCGGCGGCAGGTTCTCCCTGGGCCGCTGGGGACTGCCGGTCAACCTGGTCGCGGTGGTGTGGGGCGCCGGGATGACGCTGAACCTGATCTGGCCGCGCCCGGCGGTCTACAACGCCACCGCGCCCTACCACTGGTACCTGCGGTGGGGCGCGGTGCTGTTCGTGGCCGTGATCGCGGGCGGCGGCTTCGCGTACTACTGGTTCGTCCAGCGGCACCGGACGGGCGTGCTGGCCGAACACCGGCTGGAGGTCCCGGCTCAGACCTCCCGGCCGGCGCCCGCCTCAGACTGAGGACACCCCCGCCGACGGCCGCTTGAACATCCTGGTCGCGGTGATCTCACTGCGCACCGCGTCCCCGGCCTGCGGCTGCTGCGGCAGGCCGGGCCGCAGGTGTTCCTCCACGCTGATGTACTTCAGCCCGGCCCTCAGGTCGGCGTCGTTGCGCAGCCGGATGACCAGCGGGAACTCGGCCAGCGCGGTGGTGTCGAACAGGCCGGTGGTGTACAGCAGCTGCACGCCGAGCGCGTCGGACACGGCCCGCTGGAGCTCCAGCAGATACGTGGCGTTGGCGCGGCCGATGGGGTTGTCGAGGAACAGCGTGCCCGCGTGCCGGTGCTTGTCGCGGCCCCGGTCGTTGGAGCGCAGGGCGGCCATCGTGCAGTACAGCGCGATGGCGGCGGTCAGGAGCTGGCCGCCGGAGAAGACGTCGCCCATCTGGCCGACGGGGACGCGCTCGGCGCGCAGCACGGCGTCCGGCTTGAGGATCTCCACCGCGATGCCCTTGGGCTGGAGGGCGGCGGCGACTCCGCGCAGCAGCAGGGACATGCCGTCCCGGCGCAGGTCGGAGTTCTTCTTGACGGCCGCGCGGGTGGCCTCGTCGATGACCTCGCCGAGGCGCTCGGTCAGCGTGGCCTGGTCGGGCTCCTCGAAGCGGATGCGCAGGAATTCCTGGCCGGACCACTCGCCGAGCCCCTCGGGCAGCCGGGAGAGCCGCTGGGCGGAGCGGAGCGTGGCGAGGGAGGACTCGACCAGGCCCCGGAGCCGGTCCACGATCGAGTCGCGGTTGCGCTCCAGCTGGGCCAGCTCGTCGGTGAGGACGCGCAGCCGGGGTGCGAAGGCGTCGGCCCACTTCTGGGCGTGCTCGGGCAGCGCGGCGGCGGGCAGTTCGCGGATCTGCTGCCGGGCGGGCGTGCGGACCTGCTCGTAGCGGGTGGAGTTGGCGTGCCGGACCAGGATGTCACTGGCCTCACGGACAGCGGTGTCGGCGGCGGAGAGGTCGGCGGCGCAGCCGCGCAGCGAGCGGCGGGCCTCGGCGGCCGACTGCCGGGCCTCCTCCAGGGTGCCGGGGTACGGGTCGCCGTCCTCGCCCTCCTCCTCGGCGGCCGGTTCGCGCAGCAGGTCGCGGAGCATCGCGGCGGTCTCGTCGAAGCCTCCGGCGGCGTCCTCGGCGAAGCGGTGGGCCTGCTGGAGCTCGGCGTGGGCGGCGCGGGCCTCGGTCAGCGCCTCGGTGCGGGTGGCGAGTTCGGCGGTGGCGGTGCGCAGCAGGGCCTGCGCGTGCTCGGCGTCGCGCGGGACCAGTTCCTCGGACAGCTCGGTGTGGGCCTCGCCCTCCTCGGGGGCGTGCCGTTCGGCCTCGCCGCGCAGCCGGCCGAGCTGTTCGCTCGCGGTCGACATGCGGGTCTCCAGCAGCTGCACCAGTTCCTCGGCACGGGCGGCGGCCGACTGGCGGGAGGGGCCGTCGGAGCCGTCGGGCGACTGCAGGAGCTGTTCGGCGCGGGTGCGGACCTTGTTGCTGAGCCGGTCGAGGTCGGCGCGGGCGCCGCTCTCGTCGCTCTCGGCGCGGGCTTGTTCGGCGCGCAGGTCGGCGCCGACGCCGACCTTCTCGTACACCTGGGAGGCGGCCCGGTATGCCTCGCGCAGCGCGGGCAGCGACGCCTTCGGGGCGCCGTCCTCGGCCTCCGGCACGTCGTCCGGGGCGCCGGCGATCTCGGCGCGCTCGGCGCGCAGGGCGCGCGCGGTGCGGCGGGCGTCGTCGGCGGCGCGCTGGGTGGCGCGGCGGTCCTCGTCCGCGGCGCGGGCGCGTTCCAGGCAGGACTGGGTACGGGCCTCGGACTCGGCGGCGTCGTCGGCGAGTTCGCGGAGCTTGACCTGCCAGGTGGCGCGTTCGCGCAGCCGGTGGGCGAGTCCGGCGAGGGCGTCGGCCACCCGGCTGGCGCGCTGGGCGGCCTCCTGGCGTTCGTCGCGCAGCCGCGTCGCCTCGGCGGCGGTCTCCTCGGCCTCCGCGCGGGTGACGCGGGCGTCGGTGAGTTCGGCCTCGGTCTCCTCGGCGAACGCGCGGGCCTCCTCGGCGCCGGAGGCGAGTTCGACGATCCGCCCGGCGGGGCAGCCGGTGCGCCAGGAGGCGAGGCGGGCGGCGAGTTCGCGGTCCTTGCCGAGGCGGGCGGCGAGGGTACGGATCTCGTCGTCGCGTTCGGTGGCCCGCGCGCGCAGGGCCTGGCGTTCCTCGTCGGCGGCGTGTTCGTCGTGCATGGCCGGGTTCGGCGGCACCAGGAAGACGTCGGTGGGCTGCGCGTCGGCGGCGGGGGCCGGGGCGAGCAGGGCGGCGGCGGTGCCGACGGCGACGGCGGAGCGGGGCAGCAGGGCCGCCTCGCCGAGGGCCTCGCGGGCCCGGACGTGGGTGTCGGGGTCGGTGATGATCACACCGTCGACCAGCTCGGGGCGGGTGGCGAGCACGCGCGCGTGGTCGGCGGGGTCGACGGCCTGGGCGAGGTAGCGCCAGCCGGGCAGGGCGGGGATGCCGTGCTCGCCGAGGAACTCCACGGTCGCCAGCACGTCGGGGCCGGGCGGCAGCAGGCCGCCGTCGCCGAGGGCGGAGAGGATGCGGGTGTCGTCGGCCGCGGCGGTGCGCAGGTCGAACAGGGTGCGCTCGGCGGTGGAGACGGCGTCGTCGAGGAGGCCGCGCAGCTCGTCGGCGAAGCGGTCGAGCTCCTCGGCGGTGAGCGGGCCCTCGGCGGCGGAGCCGTGTACGGGGTCACCGGAGCCGGAGCCGGAGCCGTCGCGCGGGGCCGGGATCGCCGAGCGGGCGACGCCCGCGGCGGGCAGGCTGAGCAGTTCCGCGAGCCGCTCCTCGGCGGCCAGGGCCTCGGCGAGGCGGCGCTCGGCGGTGTGGGCGCGTTCGGCGGCGGTGGCGGCGTCGGCCGCGCGGGCGGCGGTCAGTTCGGCGCGGGACTCGGCGGCGGCCGTCTCGCGGGCGTGCTCGACGGCAGTGCGGGCGGCCTCGCGGGCGGTGTCCCAGGCGGCGACGGTGGTCTTCTCGGCGTCGCTGGCGGCGAGCGCGGCCCGGGCGGGGTCGGCGTCGGGGGCGCTGTCGTCCAGCCAGCCCGCGCGGACCGCCTCGGCCGTCTCCTGCTCGACCTCGGTGAGGCGCTGGCGCAGGTGCCCGATCTCGCTGCGGGCGCGCTGGGCGTCGGTGGCGGCGGAGGTGGAGTCGCGGTAGGCGCTGTCGCTGACCTCCTGGAGGGCGGCGGAGCGCTCCTCCTCCTCGTTGGCGAGGGCCTCGGCGTTCTGGGCGGCGGCGTGCAGGGCGCGTACGAGGTCGACGGCGGCCTTGGCGCGGGCGGCGAGCGCGGGCGCGGCGTCCCGTTCGGCCTCCTGGATGGCGACGGAGACCCGGGCGACCCGGTCGGCGGCGGCGCGGTGGCGCAGTACGGCCTCGGCGGCCTGCCAGGCGGAGTACAGGGTGCGGGCGTCGGCCAGTTCGCGCTTCTGCGCGGCGGCGGCCTTCTCGGCGGCGGCGAGGGACAGCGAGGCGTGCCGGTAGGCGAGTTCGGCGGCGACCAGGGAGCTGCGTTCGCGGGCGCCCTCGGAGTGGGTGACGGCGTAGGCGGCCGCGGTGACGCGCTGCGCGAGGTCGGAGGCGCGGACCCGCTCGCGCACGGCGCGCGCGGACAGCCGCCGGGCCAGGTGGCGGGTGCGGCGCTCGGCGCCGGTGTGCACGTCCCGCGCGCGGGTGCGGGCGTCGGCGGCCTCGACGATGCGGCCGAGCAGGTCGACCGAGCCCGCGGTGAAGTCGCGTTCGGCGATGAGTTCGGCGCGGCGGCCGAGCTTGTTGCCGAAGCCGCTGACGAGGTCGGCGAGGCCGTCGGTGTCACGGGTGTCGGTGACGGCGCGCAGCAGCAGGTCGGTGAAGTCGGAGTCCTTCTTGACCGCGAAGAGGCCGGCGGCCTCGCCCTCGTCGGCGTTCATCTCCCGCTGGTAGCGGAAGAGTTCGGGGTCCAGGCCCAGGTCGCCGAGGTGCTCGGTCCAGCGCTCGTGGGTCTCCTCCCAGTGCGCCTCCAGGTGCGGGTAGTTCTTGCCCGCCTCGGTGAGGGCGTCGCGGAAGCCCTTCATGGTGCGGCGGCGCCCCTGCGCGCCGGAGGCGCCCTCCACGATGGGCCGCACCGCGGTGGACTCGGCGACGGGCAGGCTGTCCAGGCTCAGCCCGGGGCCGGGCCGGAAGGAGTACCAGGCCTCGGCGAACTTGCGCGGGTCGTTGGAGACCTGGCGTCCGCGCCACTCGCTGACCTTGCCGACGACGACGCACTCGCCGGTCTGCACGTGCTGCCATTCCAGCGCGACGTGCCCGCAGTCGTCGGCGAGCAGGAACTTGCGCAGCACGCCGGAGCTGGCGCCGCCGAGGGTGTTGCGGTGGCCGGGCAGCATGACCGAGAAGATCAGCTTGAGCAGTACGGACTTGCCGCCGCCGTTCTCCAGGAACAGCACACCGGCGGGCGCGGGGCGGCGCGGCGGGCCGACCGGCTCCTCCTCGAAGAACTCCGCCTGGGTGGGGGCCGGGTCGGGCACCGGCGCGCCCACGCCGCGCATGTCGAGCACGGTGTCGGCGTAGCGCGCGCCGGCGGGCCCGATGGAGTAGAGGCGGACGCGGGACAGCTCGTACATGGCGGACTCTCGTCGTAAGGCTTCGGAAAGGTGCGGGCGGGGTCAGGAGTGGAAGGGCAGTCCGGCGTCGGCCACCAGGTCGAGGTCGTCGGTGTCCTCGGCGGGCAGCAGGCTGGCGGTACCGCCGGTCTCGGGTACGACGCCCAGTTCGAGCAGTTCGGCGAGCGCGGCGCCGCCCGCCATGTCCCGCACCTGGAGCTGGTAGCGGGCGGTGGTGCGGTAGGTGCCGCCGTGGTCGTCCCCGGTGCGCTGGAGGAAGCCGGAGTCGGTGAGGAAGCCGAGGGCCTTGGCGACGATGCCGGTGGTGGAGGCGGCCGGGCGCCGGGCGTCCTTGGTGGCGCCGGTGGCGCTGCGCCGGGCCCAGATGCGCCAGGCGGCCTCCAGGCCGGGGGCGTCGGTCACCGGGTCGGTGTTCTCCCCGGACTGCTCGGCCCGCTCCTCCAGCCTGCGGCACGCCTGCCGTACGAAGGCGTCGACGCCGTTGACCGTGACGCGGCCGATGTAGGAGTCGTCGGCGAGGTCCTCGGGGCGCGGGAACGCCAGGGCGGCCACGGCGAGATGGGCGAGGCCGTGCAGGAACCGGTCGGCGGAGTCGGCGGTGGCGCGGCGGGCGTAGTCGCCCATGCGCACGGCGAACACCGAGTCCTCGGCGGCCGTCACGGCCATTCCGGCCCGGGGCGACACCTCCAGCACGACGAGCCCGAGCCCGGTCGCCACGGCGTCGGCGAGCCGGGCGAAGGAGCCGTCCTCCCGGTAGCGGCGCAGCAGTTCGGCGTACTCCTGGTCCCGCGCGGGCTGCAGCTTCGGCTGGAGCCCGAACGCGACGAGCCGGGCCGCGTCGGCGGCGTCGGCGGGGGTGACGGCCGGCGGCGGCGCCGGCGCTTCGACGTCACTCCACTCGACGTGCTCGGTCACGACGTAAACTCCTTGAACTCGAAACTTGGGATCATCCCGCGACCGCCCGGTCGCTGGCCATCCCGACGGCGTCCAGCAGAGCGGTCCCCACGATCAGATCCGCCCCGCCGAAGTCGGGGTCGTCCAGCTGAGTACCGTCGTCCACCGCGAACAACAGCTTCTCCTCGCCCTGCCGGTAGGCGGTACCTACAGCGGGACTGGCCGCGTGAATGGCCATCAGCGCGACGAGATAGGCCAGCTCGAACCCTTCGGCCGCGCGGGCATCGGCCAGCAGCCCCGACAGCCTCCGGGGAGCGTCGGCCGGCAGGTCCAGCAGAGCGCGAGCGGCGGCGACCTGCTCCTCCGAGAACCGGCTGTCGTCCGGCGTGGCGATGAGGTCCGGCTCGGGCATCTCCGCCCCGAGATGCTCCCGCTCGACCGGCGGGGTCAGCAGTATGTCGACCAGGTCGCCCACCCGAACCGCCACCGGCGTGCGCAGCCCCGCCCCGGCGGCGAAGAACGCGTCGGTGACCCGGATCGCCCGCTGGAGCGGCAGCGGCAGCACGGGGGCGACCAGGTGGCCGTACAGGTCCATGCCGGAGGTGCCCGTGGGTGCGGCGAACGCCTGCCGGTCCTGCTCGGCGCGGAACAGCGGCCCGGCCTCCAGCAGCCGGGACTGGAGCTGGGTGTGGCGGCGGATACAGTCCTTGACGATGTCGACCAGTTCGGCCGCGCGCCGCTTGTGCTCCGGCTCCTCGGTCTCGTCGCGGGCCTTGCGGATGTTGGTGAGGATCGCGTTCTCGTGGCGGTAGCGGTCGGCCACGTGGTCCAGCGCCTCGGCGATCATGTCGGGCACGGAGTTTAGCCAGTCGACCGCGCGGACGTTGCGCCGGGTGGCGTCCAGGGCGCGGCGCAGGGTCTCGGAGTACTGCACGGTGCGGTAGCGGGCCTGCTCGGCGGCGAGCTGGGCGTCGGCCAGCCGGCCCCGGTTGATCAGCACCTCCAGCTTGACCTCGGCGGCGATCTGGGCGCTGGTGACGTCGGTGTCCAGGGCGCCGACGAGGACGTTGACGGCTTCGTCGGTGGTGCGCAGGTAGACCGTGCCGCCGGGGCCGGGGACCTCTTCGACGAGCTTGAAGTCGTAGTCGCGCCGGACGTAGGTGCCGTCGGAGGCGAAGGTGCCGTACACCGCGCGGAAGCCGCGGTCGGCGCTGCCGACGTTGATCAGGTTCTCCAGCACCCAGCGGGCCACGCGCTCGTGCTCGGCGGTGGTGCGGTGCGGGGCCTGGGCGGTGATGCGCGGGACGAGCCGGGCGACGATCTGCTCGTGGTCGGCGCCCGTGTCGAAGTCCATGTTGAGCGTGACGAGGTCGATGGCGGCGAGCGCCACCTCGGCCATGCCGTACGTCGAGTACTCACCGGCGAGGTTGGCCTTGCGGGCGTCCAGGTCGTGCAGCGGGGCCGTGCAGGCGAGCGCGCGCAGCCGCCGCGCCAGGCCCTCGTCGGCGGCCGGGCCCGGCGCGGGGCGCGGCGCCGCGCTGAGCTGGGGCGGAACGCTGTCCGTCGGTGCAGGCGAAGTCACGGTGCACAGATTAGGTCCTCGGTGCGACAACAACCCAAACGGTGCGGAAGCGACGGCCGTCACAGCGGCGCGAGACCCCCCTCACGGGCAGTCGTCTCACTCCTCGTCGACCCGCCGCCGGTAGACCTCCAGCACGCGTTCGAGCGAGTCGGAGAGATAGGTCGACAGCAGTTCCTCCGCCCCGCCGCGGTCGCCGTCGCGCAGGGCGTCGAGGATCTGGCGGTTGCGGCCGAGGTAGGGCTCGTGGAGGCGGCGGGGGTGGTCGACGAGGTGGAAGGCGAGCCGGAGTTCGGCGAAGACGGTGCGCATCAGCTCGTCGGTGCGCTCGCTGCGGGCCAGCGCGACCAGCTCCCGGTGGAAGTGGATGTTGGCCGTCCCCAGCGCTTTCCAGTCGTTCTCCCGCGCGGCCGACTCCCCTTCGGCGACGGCCGCGGCGAGCGCGTCGAGGGGGTACGGCGGCTCGCCGAGGCCGCGTACGACGGCGCATTCGACCAGGGACCGGGTGCGGTAGATGTCCTCCACGTCCGCGACGCTGAGCACCCGGACGAAGACACCCCGGTTGAGTTCGTGGACGAGCAGCCGTTCATGGGTGAGCAGCCGGAACGCCTCGCGCAGGGTGTTGCGGGACACCCCGAGGGCGCCGCCGATGCTGTCCTCGGACAGCCGGGCGCCCGGCGGGAAATAGCCCTCCGCGATGCGGTTGCGGAGGATGTCGGAGACGCGTTCGGCGGTACTGGTCCGGCCCAGGAGGGCCCGGTCCTCGGCGAGTTGGGTCGACTGCTCTGCCATGCCCGGAATTCAACCGCAGAGCCGGGTCCGGGACAACGTACCTATTGAAGGATCGTTGAACAATCCTCTACGGTGCTCCGCACGGCCCTCCCCACGAGGTCCCGCACCGCACGTCCCCCCGCACGTCCCGCACGGCACGACCCCGCACTGCTCACCGATCCGCACCCCTCCCTCACGCTTCAGCGAGGTGCCGCCCATGAGCACGACTGCCCCGCCCGAACTGACCGTCGTCCCGGAGCGACCCGCACAGGAGGAGGGTCCGTTCGGCTGGCTGCGGGCCCTGGGCCCGCGTGGCCGCCGCGCCTTCGCCGGAGCCTTCGGCGGCTACGCCCTCGACTCCTACGACTACTTCACGCTGCCGCTGAGCATGGTCGCGCTGTCGGCCTACTTCGGCCTGGACAGCGGCCAGACCGGCCTGTTCACCACCGTCACCCTGGTGCTGTCCGCGCTCGGCGGCGCCCTGGCGGGCGTGGTCGCGGACCGGATCGGCCGGGTCCGCGCCCTGATGATCACCGTCGTCACCTACGCGGTGTTCACGGTCGCCTGCGGCTTCGCCCCCAACTACGAGTCCCTGCTGGTCTTCCGGGCCCTCCAGGGGCTCGGCTTCGGCGGCGAGTGGGCCGTCGGGGCGATCCTGGTCGCCGAGTACGCGAGCGCCCGTCACCGGGGGCGCACCCTCGGCGTCGTGCAGAGCTCCTGGGCGGTCGGCTGGGGTATGGCCGCGATCGTCTACACCCTGGTGTTCTCCTTCGTGGACGAGGACCTGGCCTGGCGGGTGCTGTTCTGGACCGGCGCGCTGCCCGCCCTGCTGGTGCTCTGGCTGCGCCGCCGGGTGCACGACGCGCCCGAGGCCGCCGCGGCCCGCGAACGCAGCCCGGAACGCGGCTCGTTCGCGGCGATCTTCCGGCCGGGCACGCCGGAGTCTCCGGGCCTGCTGCGCGTCACCCTCTTCGCGAGCCTGCTGTCGACCGGTGTGCAGGGCGGCTACTACACCCTGGCGACCTGGGTGCCGACGTACCTGAAGACCGAGCGGGGCCTGTCGGTCGTCGGCACCGGCGGCTATCTGGCGCTGCTGATCTCCGGGGCCTTCCTCGGCTACCTGACGGGCGGCCATCTCACCGACAAGCTGGGCCGGCGCCGCACCATCTGGCTGTTCGCCCTGCTGTCGGCGGTCTGCGTGCTGGCGTACGCCAACATCCCGCCCGGCTCGGGCACGCTGCTGCTGGTGCTGGGCTTCCCGCTCGGGTTCTGCATGTCGGCCATCTTCAGCGGCTTCGGCTCCTACCTGAGCGAGCTGTACCCGACCCCGGTGCGCGGCACGGGCCAGGGCTTCACCTACAACACCGGCCGGGCGGTGGGCGCGGTCTTCCCGACGCTGGTCGGCTTCCTGGCCGACAGCTGGGGCGTCGGCGGCGCGCTGGCGTTCGGCGCGGCGGGGTACGGGCTGGCGGCGCTGGCGCTGTTCGGCCTGCCGGAGACGCGCGGCCGGGAACTGGCATGACGCGCGCCGACCTGACCGGCGACCGCCCGGTGGCCCTGGCCGAGCCCGGCGCGCGCGAGTGGACCCCGGCGGCCGCGCGGGCCCGCTTCCGGGCGGGCCTCACGGGCCCCACGGCGGGCGTGGCCGCGGGCCACACCCAGGCCAACCTGATCGCGGTGCCCGCCGACTGGGCCTACGACACCCTGCTGTTCTGCCAGCGCAACCCCCGGCCCTGCCCGGTGCTGGACGTGACGGACGCGGGCGCGGTCACGACCGTCCTCGCGCCGGGCGCGGACCTGCGCACCGATCTGCCCCGCTACCGGGTGTGGCGGGACGGCGAGCTGGTGGCCGAGCCGGCCGACGCGCGCGCCTACTGGCGGGACGACCTGGTGGCGTTCCTGCTGGGGTGCAGCTTCACCTTCGAGTGGGCGCTCGCCGGGGCGGGCGTACCGATCCGCCATGTCGAGCAGGGCCGCAACGTCCCGATGTACGTGACCGACCGGCAGTGCCGCCCGGCGGGGCGGCTGCGCGGGCCGATGGTGGTGTCGATGCGTCCGGTGCCGCCGGCGCACCTGCGGGCCGCGGTCCGGGAGAGCGGGATGCTCCCGGCCGTGCACGGCGCCCCGGTGCACTGCGGCGACCCGGCCGGTCTCGGCATAGCGGACCTGGACCGGCCGGACTTCGGCGATCCGGTGGAGATGGCGCCGGACGACGTACCGGTGTTCTGGGCCTGCGGGGTGACCCCGCAGGCGGCGGTGACGGCGTCCCGGCCGCCGTTCGCCCTCACGCACGCGCCGGGGCAGATGTTCCTGACCGACGCGCGCGACGAGCAGTACCGCGTGGCCGGGGTCGACTGATCCGGATGACCGACACGACGGAGGTGCCGTACCCGATGACCGCGATCGAGCCGGTCGATCTCAACGCCGACCTCGGCGAGGGCTTCGGCCGCTGGCGGCTGACCGACGACGAGGGGCTGCTGTCCGTCGTCACCAGCGCCAACGTGGCCTGCGGCTTCCACGCCGGGGACGCGGCCACCATGCGCCGGGTGTGCGACCTGGCGGCCGCGCGTGGGGTGAGTGTCGGCGCCCAGGTGTCCTACCGGGACCTGGCCGGTTTCGGGCGCCGCGCGATGGACGTGCCGCCCGCCGAACTGACGGCCGAAGTGGCCTACCAGATCGGCGCGTTGGAGGTGTTCGCGCGGGCGGCCGGCGCCCACGTGGCGTATGTGAAGCCGCACGGCGCGCTCTACAACCGGGTCGTGCGCGACGAGGAGCAGGCCCGCGCGGTGGTCGAGGGGGTGCTCCTCGCGGACGCCCGGCTGCCGGTGCTGGGACTGCCCGGGTCACGTCTGCTGGACGTGGCCGCGAAGGCGGGCCTGCGCGCCGTCCCGGAGGCGTTCGCGGACCGCGCGTACACCGACGAGGGCACCCTCGTGCCGCGTGACCGCGAGGGTGCCGTGATCAGCTATGCGGAGGCGGTGGTGGCCCGCTCGCTGGACCTCGCCCGCTCCGGGGAGGTGACCGCGCTCTCCGGCGCCCGCGTCCGGGTACGGGCCCGTTCCCTGTGCCTGCACGGCGACACCCCCGGCGCGGTCGATCTGGCCCGGCGGGTGCGCGCCCGGCTGGCCTCGGCGGGCGTGCCGGTGGAGGCGTTCGCGTGAGGGCGCTGCCGATGGGCGAGCACGCGCTGCTGGTGGAGGTCGCCTCGGCCGAGGAGGCGCGGGCCCTGCACGCGGAGCTGCTGCGGCGGCGCGCGGAGGGCTCGCTGCGGGCCCGCGAGATCGTCCCGGCGGCCCGTACGGTCCTGCTCGACGGCGTGGACGACCCGGTACGCCGGGCCGCCGAACTGGCCGTCGCCGAGGTGCCGTCCGCGCCCCGGGTCCGGTCCGCCCCGGTGGAGCTGCCGGTGCGCTACGACGGGCCGGACCTCGCCGAGGTGGCCGCGCACTGGGGGGTGACGCCGCGCGAGGCGGCCGCGATCCACGCGGGCACCGAGTTCACGGTGGCCTTCTGCGGCTTCGCGCCCGGCTTCGGCTACCTCACCGGCCTGCCCGGCCACCGGAGCGTGCCGCGCCGGGCCACCCCCCGTACGGCGGTGCCGCCCGGGTCGGTCGCGCTGGCCGGGCCGTACACCGGCGTGTACCCGCGCTCCTCGCCGGGCGGCTGGCAGCTCATCGGCCGCACGGACGCCGTGCTGTGGGACACCGCGCGCGAACCGGCCGCCCTGCTGGCGCCGGGCACGCGGGTGCGCTTCGCCCCGGTGGAGGACGCGTGACGGACCGTGCGCTGGTGGTGGTACGCGCGGGAGCGCTGACGACCGTGCAGGACCGGGGCCGGACCGGCCACGCCCACCTGGGCGTGCCCCGCTCCGGCGCGCTGGACCCGCCCGCGGCGGCGCTCGTCAACCGGCTGGCCGGCAACTCCCCCGACGCGGCCGTTCTGGAGACGACGCTCGACGGCTGTGCCGTGCGGGCCCGTTCGACGGTCACCGTCGCGGTGGGCGGCGCGCCCTGCCCGGTCGCGGTCGGGGGCCGCCCGGCGCCCTGGGGCGCGCCCGTCCGCGTGCCCGCCGGTGAGGTGCTTCAGGTGGGGGCGGCGGTGGCGGGGGTGCGTTCCTACGTCGCCGTGTCGGGGGGCGTCGCGGTGGACCCGGTGCTCGGCAGCCGGTCCACGGACCTCCTGTCGGGCCTCGGCCCCGCGCCGCTGACCGACGGCACCGTGCTTCCCCTGGGCCCCCCGGGCGCCCCTCCCGCCCGCGTGGACCTCGCGCCGCAGCCCGCTCCGCCGGCCGAACTGGTCCTGCGGATCACACTCGGGCCCCGCGAGGACTGGTTCACCCCGCGCGCCCTCGGCGACCTCACCACGCGCGCGTACCGGGTCTCCCCCGCGAGCAACCGCATCGGCCTGCGCACGGAGGGCCCCGCGCTGGAACGCGCCCGTGCGGGCGAACTGCCCAGCGAGGGCATGGTCCTGGGCGCGGTGCAGGTCCCCCCGGACGGCCTCCCGCTGGTCTTCCTGGCCGACCATCCCACCACCGGCGGCTACCCGGTCCCGGCGGTGGTGCACCCGGCGGACCTCTCGGCCGCCGCCCAGGCGAGGCCGGGCACACCGCTGCGCTTCGTGCCCGTGCGCCGCCGCTGAGCGCGGGGGCTCACCGGGGTACCGGCGAGCCCCCGGCCCGGCCGGTCACAGGGGTTGCGGGTCCTGGTCGAAGCGGCTGCGCACCGCCGTCTGGACCTCGTCCTCCTCGGCGGGGTCGGCGGCCAGGCGGCGCAGCCGTTCGACGACGCGGGCGTCGCCGGTCTCGGCGTGCCGGGCGGCCAGTTCGCGGGTGGTCTCCTCGCAGTCCCAGAGGCACTCGACGGCGAACCCGGAGGCGAAGGAGGGGTCGGTGGCGGCCAGCGCGCGGGCGGCACGGCCGCGCAGATGGGAGGAGGCCGTCTCCCGGTAGACGTGGCGCAGTACGGGTGCCGCGCAGACGATGCCGAGGCGCCCGGCGCCGTCGACGAGGGTCCACAGGGTGGGCGCGTCGGGCCCCTCGCCCCGCACGGCCTCGCGCAGGGCGCCGAGGACGAGGTCGCTGTCCTGGGCGCCGCCCCGGCAGGCGAGGACGCGTCCGGCGGCGGCGCCGAGCGCGTCGGGCCGCTGGACCCAGCGGCGGGCGCGGTCGACGGCGGCGGGGGTGCGCATCCGCTCGAAGGCGTCTAGGGCGGCGTCCACGACGGCCCGTGTGCCGTCCGTGACGGCGGCCTCGATCAGGTCGAGCGTCTCGGGGGCCTCGCTGTCGGCGAGGTAGCGCAGGGCGGTGCAGCGGGCGCCGTCGGTGCCGGCGCGGGCGGCGGCGAGGATCTCCGGCCGGTCCTCGGGCGCCGCGACGGCGACCAGGCAGCGGGCGGCGGGGACATGGAGGGCGGCGCCGCGCTCGATGCCCTGCTGGGCCCACTCGAAGACCGCGCTCACGCTCCAGCCGGGCCGGGGCCCGGTGGGCCGCATCTGCCGCTGCCAGCGGTCGAAGCTGCCGGCCTCGCGGGCGGCCCGCACGCGGGTGGAGACGGATTCGCGCGGGTCGTCGGCCCACAGCCGCCAGGGCCTCGGTTCGAAGGCGTCGCGGACGGCGGCGGCGAGTTCGGCCTCGCCCGCCGGGTCGGTGCCGAAGCGGGCCAGCACGGGGGCGGCGAGGGCGCGCAGGCCCGCGTCGTCGTCGCGCAGGGCCAGCTCGTCCAGCGCCCAGGCCCAGTTGGCGCCCCTGGCCGCGTACCGGCGGAGCAGGGCGAGCGCGTCGAGCCTGCCGTAGGAGGCGAGGTGGCCGAGGACGGCGAGGGCGAGTCCGGTGCGGGACTCGTCGGGGTCCAGGGCGTCCTCGGGGTCGAGGAGATGCGCCTCGATGGCGTCCAGTTCGCCGTTGAGGTCGAGGTAGAGGCGCGCGTAGTACAGGGAGCGGTTCTCCACCTGCCAGTCGTGGCGGGGGTCGTGGAGGACGCAGTGGTCGAGGGTCTGGAGCGCTTCCGCGCGGGGGGCGGTGAGCGCGTGCAGGGTGCCGTCACCCCGGCCCCGCTGAAGCAGGCCGAGCAGGGTACCGCTGGGCGCTATGACCGGATCGAACATGGGAAACAGCCTCACATCAAGCGTCGACGCAACCGGGGAACACGCATCACCTGGCCGCGTGACACAACGTCGGAGCGCCCGCCGTCTTCTGCTTGCTGCTTCCCATTTCCCTCTGCCTCTCGTCGGGGCCCCTTGCGGGCCGCTTCACGGCCCGCGTGGTGCGGCAACACCTGCCCAGCCATCGCGTCCGTGAATCACGTCGTCATGATGACCCGCGGTTTGTGCCGCCGCGACCGTATTTCCCGGCGGTCCCCCTCCGCCTCCCCCCGTCGTTCCGTGCCCCCTGGTGGAGGCGGTCGCTCGTGGATCAGTGAGCGCCGAACAGTTCCAGCAGTTCCGTCTTGCCGAACATGCGTGCGGTGTCGACGGCCGAGGGCGTGCCCGCGGCCGGATCGGCGCCGCTGTCGAGCAGGGCCCGGATGACCGCCGTCTCGCCCTTGAAGACGGCCCCGGCGAGCGGGGTCTGCCCCCGGTCGTTGATCCGGTCCGCGTCGGCGCCGCGCGCGAGCAGCGCCCGGACCGCGTCGGCGTGCCCGTGGTAGGCGGCGAGCATCACGAGGGAGTCGCCCCGGTCGTTGGTGAGTCCGACCGGCACGCCCGCGTCGACGTAGGCCACCAGCTCCTCGGTCCGTCCCCGCCGGGCCAGATCGAAGATCTTGGTCGCCAGCTCCACGACCTCCGGGTCGGGGGCTTCGCTCATCGGCCGGACCGCCTCTCATGACTTCCGTTCGGGTGAATCGCCAGCGTACTGGCTCGCGCGGCGGCGTGGGCGCCCTGCCCGGCCGGGTGACCGGCGGCTCCCCCACCCGTGGGAAAAACGGCGAATTTCACCCACTTGCACCTTTTATCGTATGGATACATTCTGTGATCCTGGAAGTACTCATGGTGACTGTCCCCCCTTCGACACCAGGAGGTCCCAAATGATCCTCTCCATGTCCGGCGTGGTCCTGCTCGGCATCATCGTCTTCCTGTTCTTCCGCAAGGACGGGCTCAAGGGTTCGCACGCCGTCGTCTCGGCGCTGTTCGGCTTCTACCTGGCCAGCACGGCGATCGCCCCCAGCATCAAGGCCGGCGGCGAGAGCCTGGCGAGCCTTCTCGGCGGCATCAAGTTCTGAAGCCCCCTCTCCCCCGAGGCGACGCGGACCGGCGGGTCCCGGCCGAGGGGGAGCTCCCCACGCCCGTACGCACCAACAGGAGACAGCAGTGGCCCGGCCTCTCCCCCGCATTCTGAGCAAGGACAGCGCGCAGATCGCCCGGCTGCAGATCGCCCGGAGCCGGGAGCTGGCCCGGACGGCGGCGGACAGCGCCACGGACGTCCTCCACCCGCTGATCACCATCTCGCGCGGCCTGCGCCGGCTGGCTCTGGCCGGGCGGGCCAAGTGGGCGGCGACCCCGAAGGACAAGCGGGGGCCGCTGCTGTTCCTGGCGGCCGCCGTGGTCATGGCGGTGGCACTGATGCCGTACGGCCCGCTGCTGGCCGCCGTGAGCCTGATGGTCGCGGCGGCCTGGTACGGGCGCGACCACGCCCCGGCCGCGCCCGAGGGCCCCGACCCCGCGCAGACCGAACGGCTCCAGTCGCTGTACGAGGCGCTGGTGCCCTGCTTCTCCACCGCCGACGACCCGGCGCCGATGTACACGCACGGCGGCGAGTGGGACGCGGTGTTCGCGGAGCACGGCTTCGACGAGGGCGGCCGCCTGGAGCTGATCGTCATCCGCTACCCGGCGTACTTCCCGGACGGCGACCCGGAGAGCCGGGCCGGCGTCGAACGGCTGCTGACCGCGAAGGCCGGGCGGGGCCGGGAGTACCGCTTCACCTGGGAGGAGGAGGCGAACCGGCTCACGCTGAACGCCCTGGCCCCCCTGCCCACCGGCGTCACCGCCCAGCACTTCGTCACCGCCCCGGGTGAGACGGTGCTCGGCTTCACCGACCCCGACGAGGTCCAGCGCACGCTCCCGCTCTCCTACGGCGAGGAGCGGTGCGACATGCCTCCGGTGGTCTGGCGCACCGGCAACCGCTCGCCGGAACCCCATCTGCTGATCATGGGGCACCCCGGCAGCGGCACGTCCACGCTGATGCGCTCCCTCGCCCTCCAGGCGCTGCGGCACGGCGACGTGATGATCGTCGACGGCGGCGGGGCCGGGGACTACTCCTGCCTCGTCGGCCGGGAGGGCGTGCTCGCCGTGGAGTGCGCTCCGGCCGGCGCCGTGACCGGGCTGGAGTGGGCCGCCCAGGAGACCGAGCGGCGGCTCATCGCGGTCAACCAGGCCCGGCAGGCGGGCGGTCCGCCGCCCGAGGACACCACGCGTCCCCTGTGGATCCTCCTGGACCGCCCGACCGTCTTCACCCACCTCGCCGAGGCGGAGCACCGGACCGACCCGCAGGCCCTGCTCCAGGTCCCGCTGCGGCACGGCCGCGCGGCGGGCGTGACCGTGGTCGTCGCCGAGCAGTTCGACAGCGCGGACCATCTGAGCGAGGCCGTCGGCCAGCACGCCCGCGCCCGGGTGGTCCTCGGCCCGGCCTCCCCCGACCAGGTCGCCGCGACCCTGGGCGCCCCCGCGCACACCACCCCGCCGGACCGGATTCCCCCCGGCCGCGGCTACGCCCGTCTCGGCTCCGGGCCGGTCCACCGCCTCCAAGTACCAGCCACCCCGGACCCCTACGACGAGGCGGCCCCCGAAGCGGACCGCCGGGCCGTGCTGTCCCTGCTCCCGGCCCGCACGGCTCCCGCGGAGCCGGAACCGCCCCGCTCCCCGGAGGTCGTCTCCCCGGCCGAACCCGCCGACGCGGTACCGGCGGACCGGGCCTGATCCCGTAGAAGACGCGCGTGCCCGCTCCGGCCACCGGAGCGGGCACGCGCGTTCCGCACGGAGGGGGAGCCGCCGGGCGCGCTCCCCGCGGGGCTCAGGCCACGAACGCCCCCGGCGCCTCCCCGCCCCCGGTGGCCCCCGACTCCACCAGCCGCGCGGCCGCCGCCAGCCGGGACGCGGCCTCGTCCGCGACCGCGCCGCCCACGGTGAACGGCAGCCGCAGGTACCCCTCGAAGGCGCCGTCGACGCCGAACCGGGGCCCGGAGGGGACGCGCACGCCGACCCGCTCGCCCGCCTCGGCGATGCGGGACCCGGACAGTCCCCCGGCGCGCACCCAGAGGGTCAGACCGCCGGAGGGCACCTCGTACTCCCAGCCGGGCAGCTCCCGGCGCAGGGCCGCGACCAGGGCGTCGCGGTTCTCGCGGGCCTGGGCCCGGCGCAGCGCCACGGCCTGCTCCCAGCCGCCGCTGCTGAACAGCCAGTGCACGGCGAGCTGTTCGAGGACGGGGGTGCCCATGTCGGCGTAGGCGCGCGCGGAGACCAGGCTGCGGATGACGTCCGGGGCGGCCCGGACCCAGCCGATGCGCATCCCGGCCCAGAACGCCTTGCTGGCCGAGCCGACCGTGATGACCGTCGAACCGGCCGGGTCGAAGCCGCACATCGGGCGGGGCATCGCCCGGCCCAGCTCCTCCTCGAACCACAGCTCGCTCATCGTCTCGTCCGCGACCAGCACGGTCCCGGCCGCGCGGGCGGAGTCCACGAGCCGGCGCCGCTGGTCCTCGTCGGCCAGCGCGCCCGTCGGGTTGTGGAAGTCGGCGACGACGTAGGCGAGCCGGGGCGCGGCCTCGCGCAGCACCTGGCGCCAGCGGTCGAGGTCCCAGCCGGTCAGCCCCTCGGCCATGGCCACCGGGACGAGCCGGGCGCCCGCCTCCCGCATCAGCTGCAGGATGTTGGCGTAGGACGGCGACTCCACGGCGATCCGCTCGCCCCGGCCCGAGAAGAGATGGCAGATGGCGTCGATGGCGCCCATGGCGCCGGTGGTCACCATGATCTGCTCGGGCATGGTCGGGATGCCCCGCGCGGTGTACCGCTCGGCGATCATGGCGCGCAGCGCGGGCAGTCCGGCCGGGTAGTCGCCATGGGTGTGGGCGTAGGGCGGCAGGTCCTCCAGCGCGCCGGTGACCGCGCGGGTGAGCCAGGGCTCGGGCGCCGGGAGGGCCGCGCAGCCCAGGTCGATCAGGGAGCCGAGCGACTCGGGCGGGAGGGGCTCCAGCCCGCGCGCGGGCAGCGGGTTGCCCGCCGGGACGGCCGTCCAGCTTCCCGCGCCGCGCCGGGACTCCAGGAAGCCCTCGGCGCGCAGGTTCTCGTACGCGGCGGCGACGGTGGTGCGGCTGACGGAGAGGGCGAGGGCCAGCTCGCGTTCGGCGGGCAGCCGGGCCGCGACGGGGACGCGGCCCTCCAGGACGAGCAGCCGGATGCCGTCGGCCAGGGCGCGGTAGGCGGGCGGTCGGCGCGTGCCGGGGCCGCCGGGGCGGTCCTGCTGGGAGCCGAGCAGGCGGGCGAGCTGTGCCGCACCCACCGCCGAGGTCCAATGCGCCATGCAGATCAGTCCACCTTCCCCGAATTGGCCATGGATGACTTTTCGTCCCAAGCCACAGAGTGGCACGGGTCAGGCCACTGTCACCACCCCAGGGGGGTTTCCCATGTCCACTCCCGGCCGTCTGGCCCGCCGGCTGCTCCAGCTCTACGCCGGACTCGCGCTGTACGGGGCGAGTTCGGCCCTGCTCGTCAGGTCGGGCCTGGGCCTGGAGCCGTGGAACGTGCTGCACCAGGGACTGGCCGCCCGCACCGGGCTGAGCATGGGGGTGGTGCTGACCCTGCTCGGCGCCGCGATCCTGCTGCTGTGGATACCGCTGCGCCAGCGGCCCGGCCTGGGCACGGTCTCCAACGTGCTGGTGATCGGCTTCGCCATGGACGCCACCCTGTCCGTGCTGCCGGACGCGCACGGCCTGGCGGCGCGGATCGCGCTGCTGGTCGCGGGGATCGTGCTCAACGGCGCGGCGACCGGCCTCTACATCGCGGCGGACTTCGGTCCGGGCCCGCGCGACGGCCTGATGACCGGCCTGCACCGCCGCACCGGCCGCTCGATCCGGCTGATCCGCACCTGCGTGGAGGTCACCGTCGTGGCGACCGGCTTCGCCCTCGGCGGCACGGTCGGGATCGGCACCGTGCTGTACGCGCTGTGCATCGGTCCGCTCGCCCAGTTCTTCCTGCGCGTGTTCGCGCTCCGGCCGCTGCCCGCCCCGGCCGGGGTGGTCGCCGCCGGGGCGCCGGAGCACGCGATACTGCGCCCGTGACCGAGCCGATACGCCATCCGTACCTGGACCATCCCGGCCCCATCGCCTTCGCCCACCGGGGCGGGGCGGCCGCGGGGGTGGAGAACACCGTGGCGCAGTTCCGCCGGGCGGTGGAGCGCGGGTACCGCTACATCGAGACCGACGTCCATCTCACGGCGGACGGCGCGCTCGTCGCCTTCCACGACGAGTCCCTGGACCGCGTCACCGACGGCACCGGCCGCATCGCCGACCTGCCGTGGGCGGAGGTCGCCCGCGCGCGCGTGGGCGGCGCGGAGCCCGTACCGCTCTTCGAGGAGCTGCTGGAGACGTTCCCGCGGGTCCGCTGGAACGTGGACGTCAAGGCGGAGGCCGCCCTCGGTCCTTTCCTCGACCTTCTCGCGCGGACGGACTCCTGGGACCGGGTCTGTCTGGGCTCCTTCTCGGAGGCGCGGGTGCGGCGCGCGCAGCGGCTGGCGGGGCCGAGGCTGGCCACCTCCCTGGGCACCCTCGGTGTGCTGGGACTGCGGCTGCGCTCCTGGGGGCTGCCCGCCCCGGTGCGCGGCTCGGCGGTGGCGGCACAGGTGCCCGAGGCCCAGTCGGGTGTCCCGGTGACCGACCGGCGCTTCGTGGACGAGGCGCACGCGCGCGGGCTCCAGGTGCACGTCTGGACGGTCAACGAACCGGAGCGGATGCACCGGCTCCTGGATCTGGGGGTCGATGGCATCATGACCGATCACATCGACACGTTGCGCGAGGTCATGGAGGACCGCGGCGTCTGGGTATGACCGGACCCCGCGACGCCTCCCCCGCCTCGGCGGGCACGGCGCGGGGAAAGCGAGGGCGCGGGGTGGGCATCGGCACCGTGCGGGCGAAGGCGCCCGACGAGACGGCCGCGCTGCGGCGCGAGCAGCGCGGCTGGTACGTGTACGACTGGGCGTGCTCGGTGTACTCCACGAGCGTCCTGACCGTGTTCCTCGGCCCGTACCTGACCGCGGTGGCCCGGAACGCGGCGGACGCCGGGGGCTATGTGCATCCGCTCGGCCTGCCGGTGCGGGCGGGCTCGTTCTTCGCCTACGCGGTCTCCCTGTCCGTGATCGTCGCGGTGCTGGTGATGCCCCTGGTGGGCAGCCTGGCCGACCGCACGGGGCGCAAGAAGCCGCTCCTGGCGGCGGCCGCGTACACCGGGGCGGCCGCGACGGCGGGCATGTTCTTCCTGGACGGCCACCGGTACCTGCTCGGCGGGCTGCTGCTGGTGGTGGCCAATGCCGCGCAGTCGGTCGGGATGATGCTCTACAACTCCTACCTGCCCCAGATCGCCCCGCCCGCCGACCGCGACGCGGTCTCCTCGCGCGGCTGGGCCTTCGGCTACGCGGCGGGCTCCCTGATGCTGGTCGCCGACCTGGTGCTGTACTCGGCGCACGACTCCTTCGGCCTGTCGGAGACCGCCGCCGTGCGGGTGTGCCTGGCGTCGGCCGGGCTGTGGTGGGGCGCCTTCGCGCTGGTGCCGCTGCGCCGGCTGCGCGACCGGCACGCGCGCGTGGAGGGCACCGCCCCGACCGGGCTCCGCCAGCTGGCGGCGACGGTGCGGGACATGCGCCGCCACCCCCGCACCCTGGCCTTCCTGCTGGCGTACCTCGTCTACAACGACGGCATCCAGACGGTGATCACCCAGGCGTCGGTGTACGGCTCGGAGGAGCTGGGGCTCGGCCAGTCCACGCTGATCGGCGCGGTGCTGCTGGTGCAGGTGCTGGCGGTGGCGGGCGCGCTGGCGATGGGCCGGCTCGCGCGGACCTTCGGCGCGCAGCGCACGATCCTCGGCTCCCTGGTCGCCTGGACGCTCACACTGGCGGCCGGGTACTTCCTGCCGGCCGGGGCGCCGGTGTTCTTCTACGTGCTGGCGGCCGGGATCGGCCTGGTGCTCGGCGGCAGCCAGGCGCTGTCCCGCTCGCTGTTCTCGCACCTGGTCCCGCCGGGCAAGGAGGCGGAGTACTTCTCCGCGTACGAGCTGAGCGACCGGGGCATGAGCTGGCTCGGCCCGCTGCTGTTCGGGGTGACCTACCAGCTCAGCGGGAGCTACCGCTCGGCCATCGTCTCGCTGGTGGCCTTCTTCGTGATCGGCTTCGTGCTGCTGGCGCGGGTGCCGGTGCGGCGTGCGATCGGCGAGGCGGGGAATCCGGTCCCCGAGAGGATTTAGCGTTCAACACGAAAGGGCGGTAGTGTACGCGTTTGGCCTGCCAGGCGTACCGTTACTGCGCGTCAAAGACAGCGAAACGCTGGGTCATATCTGCGTGTAGATGTGACAAACCGGGCGTGTGTGGGTACAACAAGGGGCGGCTACGACGGCGACGCACGACCCGGAACGGGACTCGGAACGGGAATCTTTACCGCCGACCGGACGTTGACCGGATGACGACGACAGCGACACCTGTCCTGTGGGCGACAAGCCCGGGAGGCACGATTCATGAGTGAGCGAGCTCTTCGCGGTACGCGCCTCGTGGTGACCAGCTACGAGACGGACCGCGGTATCGACCTGGCCCCGCGCCAGGCCGTGGAGTACGCATGCGAGAAGGGGCATCGTTTCGAGATGCCCTTCTCGGTCGAGGCGGAGATTCCGCCGGAGTGGGAGTGCAAGGTCTGCGGGGCCCAGGCACTCCTGGTCGACGGCGACGGCCCTGAGGAGAAGAAGGCCAAGCCCGCGCGTACCCACTGGGACATGCTGATGGAACGACGCACCCGCGAGGAACTCGAAGAGGTCCTCGAGGAGCGTCTGGCGGTCCTTCGTTCGGGCGCGATGAACATCGCGGTACACCCGCGCGACAGCCGCAAGTCGGCGTAGCCCCGAGGGGCAGCGCCGTATCGAGCGCACAGAAGAACCGCGGGCGCCGTACATTTCAGGATGTACGGAGCCCGCGGTTCTTCGTTGTCCGGGCCGCCCACGCCGCCCAGCGGCCCTGGGGCGTTCAGCGGTTCAGCGGCGGCCGGGGCTCGTCGGTGGAGTCGGTGGAGTCGTCGCGCCGCTCGCGGACGACCTCGCCCTGCACCACCTTGCCGTCGGGGCGGTGGATCCGGGCCTGCTGGAAGGCGTCACCGAAGGAGCCCGGCGCGGCCCCGCCCAGGCGGCGGTTCACCAGGTGCTCGGTACGGCCGCGCACGAGGTGCTGCACCGGGGGCAGGAGCAGCAGCAGTCCGGCCACGTCGGAGAGCATGCCGGGGAGCATCAGGAGCAGTCCGGCGAGCATCAGCAGGCCGTTGCTCCCCCCGCCCGAGGAGGGCGCGGTGCCGCGCCGCAGCGCCTCGTCGAGGTTGCGGAAGGCACGGCGGCCGGCCCGCTTGACGACGACCGCTCCCGCGACGCAGCCCGCGGCCAGGATCAGGAACACGGCGAGGCCCCCGGCCGCGTCCGCGACCAGGATCAGCAGCCAGATCTCCAGCACCAGCCAGGCGGCGATGCCCAGGGGCAGATACCTGCGGAGCGCCGAACGCCGGGGCCGCCCGGAGCGGGGAGGGGTGGATGCGCCAGTCGTCATGCTTCCAGTGTGCCTGGGCCCGGCTGAGCGCCGCGTAAGGGGTGGACCGCCGTCCGCCCGGCCGGACCCGCCGGGCGCTACTTGCCCTTGGCCTTGATCTTGCCCACGCGGTCGCCCACGCCCCACGCGGTGACCCGCCACAGGGCCTCGACGAGGATGTCCCGGCTCATCTTGGAGTCGCCGAACTCGCGCTCCACGAAGGTGATGGGGACCTCAACCACGTGGTATCCGGCCTTGACCGCGCGGCGGGCCAGGTCGACCTGGAAGCAGTAGCCCTGGGAGGCGACCTCCTCCAGACCGAGCCCCTGGAGCGTCTCGGCGCGGAAGGCGCGGTAGCCGCCGGTGATGTCGCGCAGCGGCAGGTCGAGGGCGATGCGCGAGTACAGGCTGCCGCCGCGGGAGATGACCTCGCGGGACCTCGGCCAGTTCACGACCCGGCCGCCGGGCACCCAGCGCGAGCCGAGCACCAGGTCGGCGCCCTTGAGCGCGGTCAGCAGGCGGGGCAGCTCCTCGGGCTGGTGGGAGCCGTCGGCGTCCATCTCGACCAGGACGCCGTAGCCGTGCTCCATCCCCCAGCGGAACCCGGCGAGGTAGGCGGCGCCCAGCCCCTCCTTGCCCTTGCGGTGCAGCACCTGGACGTGGTCGTCCGCGACGGCCAGCTCGTCGGCCAGCTTGCCGGTGCCGTCCGGGCTGTTGTCGTCCGCCACGAGGACGTGCGCCTCGGGGACGGCCTTGCGTACCCGGCCCACGATGGTCTTGATGTTCTCCGCCTCGTTGTAGGTCGGAATGATCACCAAGGCCGTGCCGAGCGGACCGAACTGCCGCCCCTGGGCCTTGGCCGCGAGGGTCCCGTCGCCGTCGTTCACTGCTGCCCCTTCATGTCGTGCGCAGGCACCCACCATAGTGGTCACGGCCTGCGATGACGCGGCGGCGCGGGCCTCGGGAGGTGTGGGAAGCAGGCGAGCTGGGCAGGAGCGCGCTTTTCGGCGGTTCTCCCCCGCGTTTCCCGCGGCTCCCACCCGGCGGATGGGGGCCCGGCGCCCTTCGGGCCGACCTGGGACCCGCTGGCTGCGGATCGACCGAGAGCCGTTGTCTACTGAGCGCGCGGGCCCCATCCGGGTCACACCTTGCCGACCGGCCGGAGCGCTCCCTCGTCGGCGCGAGCACTGCGCCTGGCTGCCGTCGACGGTGCCCCGGTACGGCACACCGCCCTGACCCAGTGGCGCCGCGACGAGTGTGCGAACACTCCCCGGTCGAACGTCCGGTGGTGGACGCGGCCGAACCTACCGGCCCGCCGCCGTCGGCTGTCAACACCCCCCTGAACAGGGCGCATGTCGGAAAAATGCGGAAAATGGCGAGGATGCGCAGGTCGGGCGGCCGGGCGGTGCCACCCGTTCGGCGGGACGGCGGGGGCGGGAGATCACTCGCTCGGCCGCACGTACACCGTCCGCCCCGCCACCACCGTGCGCAGGCAGAGCGGGAGTCCGGTGCCGGGGGTGAGGTCGGGCAGGCCCGGGGTGCCCGATCGCGGGTCGGTGGACCAGCGCGCCACCCGGTCGTCGGGGGCCTGCACGATCAGGTCCCCGGTGTGCCAGACCGCGTAGTCGGCGGGCGCGCCCGGCACCAGGACACCCGCGTCGTCCCGGCCGATGGCGCGCCAGCCGCCGCGCGTGTGCGCGGTGAACGCGGCGCGCACCGAGACCCGGTGCCCGGGCGTGCGGTGGAAGGCGGCGGCACGGACGGTGCCCCACGGGTCCAGCGGGGTCACCGGGCTGTCGGAGCCGAAGGCGAGGGGCACCCCGGCGCGCAGCAGGGCCGCGTACGGATTGAGGGTGCGGGCCCGCTCGGCGCCCAGGCGGCGGGCGTACATGCCGTCGTCGCCGCCCCAGACCGCGTCGAAGGCGGGCTGCACGGAGGCGATCAGGCCCAGCTCGGCGAAGGCGGCGACGGTGCCGGGGGTGAGCATCTCGGCGTGTTCGACGCGGTGCCGGGCGGCCCGGACGCGGGCGAGGCCGACCTTCTCTGCGGCGGCGCGCACGCCCTCGACGACGGCGGTGACGGCGCGGTCGCCGATGGCGTGGAAGCCCGCCTGGAGACCGGCCTCGGTGCAGGCCACGACGTGCTCGGCGACCGCCTCGGCGTCCAGGTAGGCGGTTCCGGTGTGCGGGGCGTCGGCGTAGGGCTCGTGCAGGCAGGCGGTGTGGGAGCCGAGGGCGCCGTCCGCGAAGAGGTCGCCGGCCGCGCCCACCGCGCCCAGTTCGCGGGCCTTGTCGACGTCCTGCTCGGCCCAGTAGCCGACGACACGGGGTCCCGGCACCTCGGCGGCGAGCTTCAGCAGGCCGGTGAAGTCGTCCTCGGAGGAGATCTGCGGGCCGCCGCACTCGTGCACCGAGCCGATGCCGAGGGAGGCCGCGTGGGCGAGCGCGGTGCGCTGGGCCTCGGCGCGCTGGGCCGGGGTGAGGGCGGCGAGGGCGGCCTCGCGGACGGTGTGGTGGTCGTCGGCGGTGAGCGGGGCGTCGGCGCGGCTCACCGTGTCCGGCACCAGCTCCAGCAGGGCGCTGCTGACGACGGCCGAGTGGACGTCGGCGCGGGAGAGGTAGAGCGGGCGGCCGCCGGTGGCGGCGTCCAGCTCGGCGCGGGCCGGCGGCCGGCCGCCGGGCCAGCGGGCGGCGTCCCAGCCGTGGCCCAGCAGCACCCGGTCGGCGGGGCGGGCGGCGGCGAAGTCCCGGACGAGACCGAGGGCCGCCTCCAGCGTGGGCGCGCCGGACAGGTCGAGCCCGGTCAGGGCGAGTCCCGTGGCGGTGGTGTGCACATGGGCGTCGGTGAAGGCGGGGGTGACCAGGGCGCCGTCGAGGTCGACCACCTCGTCCACCCCGTCGGCGAAGGCGTCCGCGGCACCCTCGGAGCCGACCCAGGCGACCTGGCCCCGCTCCACCACCATCGCGGTGGCGAAGGGGTCGGCGGGGCTGTGGACCTCGCCGCGGCGCAGGAGGACGGTCGTGGGGTCGGCGGGCTGCTCACTCATGCCCACCAGTCTCTCCCGTACCCGCGAGGCGCCCCGAACCGGGGCGCGTGTCGGGCGGGGTTCAGGAGATCTTCGGCGGGCGCGCCTCGTACGGGGTGGACAGCACGACCGTGGTGCGGGTGGAGACCCCGGCCAGCGAGCGCAGCCGGGCGAGGAGTTCCTCCAGTTCGTGCGGGGTGGCGACCCGCACCTTGAGGATGTAGTTCTCGTCCCCTGCGACGCTGTGGCACGCCTCGATCTCGGGGACGTCCGCGAGCCGTTCGGCGATGTCGTCAGGGGCGCTGGGGTCGAAGGGTTTGACCGAGATGAAGGCGGTCATCGGCAGCCCGACGGCCTCGGGGTCGACGACGGCGGCGTAGCCGCGGATGACGCCCCGCTGTTCGAGCCGGCGCACCCGCTGGTGCACGGCCGACGTGGACAGGCCCGTGGCCTTGCCCAGGTCCGTGTAGCTCATGCGCCCGTCCTTGACGAGCAGCTCCACGATCTGACGGTCCAGCTCCTCCATGCCGCCAAAACCTACCGTGTGCTCCCGCGCGCGTGCGCGCGGGAGCACTTCGGGGCTCGCTCATGGCGCGGCACGCGGCATCTGGGCGGATATCCACCGTTAGCCTGTGACGAACGCCACACCACTTGAACGCGCTCCGTGAGGTTCTCGCGGTTACCGCCGAGATCCGCCGGGAAGTGCTTGCTGTGGTCGAGGCCGCAGCGCCTTCACGGCCCAGCCTTAGGGGGAGAATCCCATGCAGAGTGTCAAGCGCCCCGTTCGCTCCGTCGCCAAGCGGCAGCAGCAGGTGGTCGAGCCCGAGCCGGAGGGTGTCGAACCCGACGCCTCGGACGCGTACGGCCTCGACGCCGACTACGACACCTTCGAGATGTACCGGGTCATCTGCCCGGACTGCGCGCAGCCCATCGCGCTGCTGGCGGACGAGGAGAGCCTGCCGGAGCACGCGCTGTGCGCGTCGCCGTGGAACCCGTTCGGGCTGACGGCCTGCGCCGGTACGGGCCGCGCGGCGGCCGACGCCCGCCCCGCCGACGAGTCCGCCGCGCCCCAGGAGCAGGACACCGCCCTGCTGCTGACGCTCCCCCAGGGCCTGGACTGGCGCACGCAGCCGTTCTCGCACGTGGGCGGCCCGGGCTCGCGCCCGATGCGCGTGCCCTTCATGCGCGGCCGGGCCGCCGCCTGAGCCGTCCGGGCGGCCACCGTCTCCTGTGACCCCGCACCGGGGCGCCTCGCGCCCCGCCTGCGGGGTCGCGGCGTTCCGGCGGGGTCCGGACGGCGCTGGACTGACGCTCGATTCCGCGCGCCGGTGACCTGCCCGGCCGCGCTCGCGTTGGCCGGGCATGACTCCCACCCAGACGGCCACCGGGCGTCAGCGCCGCGTCTACGTGCCCCGGTCCGCGGAACCGGCCCCGCAGCAGCCGGACCCGCCGATCTACAGCGAGCTGATGCGGGTCTGGGCCGACCGGGGCCGCACACTGCCGGGGCGCCACGACCCGGAGTGGGTCGCGCTGGCCGCCCCGACCGTGCGCAGGGGGCAGTTCAGCGACTCTCCGGCCCCGCCAGATGACGAGCGATGACCATCCGCTGGATCTGGTTGGTGCCCTCGACGATCTGGAGCACCTTGGCCTCGCGCATGTGGCGCTCGGCCGGGAAGTCGGCGGTGTAGCCGTACCCGCCGAGGATCTGCACGGCGTCGATGGTGACCCGCATCGCGGTGTCGGTGCAGTGCAGCTTGGCCATGGCGGCCTGCTTGGCGAACGGCCTGCCCGCGTCCTTCAGCCGGGCCGCGGCCAGGTAGAGCGCCCGGCCGGCCTCGATCTGCGTGGCCATGTCGGCCAGCATGAAGCGCAGTCCCTGGAAGTCGGCGATGGGGTGCCCGAACTGCCGGCGCTCGGTCGCGTAGGACACCGCCTGGTCCAGGGCCGCCTGGGCGACGCCGATGGCGCAGGCGGCTATGCCGAGCCGGCCCGAGTCGAGCGCGGAGAGCGCGATGCCGAAGCCCTGGCCCTCGTCGCCGATCCGGCGGTCGTCCGGGACGCGTACGCCGT
Source organism: Streptomyces sp. NPDC046860 (assembly GCF_040645115.1). NCBI lineage: Bacteria > Bacillati > Actinomycetota > Actinomycetes > Kitasatosporales > Streptomycetaceae > Streptomyces > Streptomyces sp. NPDC046860. Next base: position 49,568 of record NZ_JBEYXQ010000029.1, read on the forward strand.
CCAGGTGAATCTGGGCGGTGGGGCTGCCCTTGAGCCCCATCTTCTTCTCCGGCGCGGCCGCGCTCAGTCCCTCGGCGTCGCCGGGCACCAGGAACGCGGTGATGCCGCGCGGGCCGTCCTCGCCGGTGCGGGCCATCACGGTGTAGAAGTCGGCGATGCCGCCGTGGGTGATCCACGCCTTGGTGCCGCTGAGCACCCAGTCGTCGCCGTCGCGGACGGCCCTGGTGCGCAGGGAGGCGGCGTCCGAGCCGGAGGACGGCTCGGATAGGCAGTAGGCGCCGAGCAGGCCGCCGCCGAGCATGGCGGGCAGGTGCTCGACGCGCTGCTGCTTGGTGCCGTGGGTGGCGAGGGCGTACGAGGCGAGCGTGTGCACGCTGACGCCGAGGCCGACGGTGAGCCGGGCCGCGGCCAGTTCCTCCAGCACCTGGAGGTAGACCTCGTAGGGCTGCTCCCCGCCGCCGTGCTCGGGGTCGTAGGGCAGGCCCAGCAGGCCCGCCTCCGAGAGCAGGGTGAAGACCTCGCGGGGGAAGCGTCCGGCGTCCTCCTCCTCGGCCGCCTTCGGCGCGATCTCGCGCTGTGCGATGTCCCGGACCAGGGCGAGCAGATCCCTCGCCTCGTCCGTGGGCAGTTGACGCTCCACCGGCTGCGTCTCGCGGTCGGACATGGCGTCGGACTCCTCCCTGTGCGGGCACATCGGCGGATGTGCGCCTTGGGTGGGGCGGCTCCGCGCGATCGCTCCGGTTGCGCCGAGGGCCCGCTTCCGGGTCTCGGAAGCGGCTGACCAGCGGCTTGTGCCGTGAGTATGCCCGATCGGGGACGTCCCGTCACCAGTTAACGACCGCTTACTCGAAGAATCCAGCCGGGACGGTTCGCGGGTGCCCGCTCAGCCGTCGCGGCGGGCCGGCGGCGGTGCCGGGCAGGAGGGGTCCAGCTCCTCGACGGCGCGCAGGGTTCCGCCGAGCGTCTTCACCAGCAGCTCGCCCAGGGCGGCGCGGGTCAGCTCCGGGCGGCCGATCCAGTCGAGCGTGGTGCCCTCGACGCTGCACACCCAGGAGAACAGGCCGGTGCGGGCCAGCGGGCCGATGTCGGTGCGGCCGTAGGCGCCGTCGGCGATGGTGGCGACGATGGCCTCGCGGACCCCGTCCCGGATGGCGTGCACCTCGGCGTCGAAGCCGACGCCGCCGCTGACGATCGTGCGGTACGCGGCCTGGTGGTGCTCGGCGAAGCGGAGGTAGCCGTCGATGGTGCGCTGGAGGCGGTCCACGGCCGGGCGTTCGGCCCCACTGGCGGCGGAGGCGACCAGTTCGGCCACCGAGTCCTGGATGATCGCCAGGTAGTAGCCGCGCTTGGAGCGGAAGTAGTAGTAGATCAGGCCCTTGGCGACGTGGGCCTGGCGGGCGATGTCGTCCATGGACAGCGCGTCGTAGGAGGTGTCCGCGAACAGCCCGCGCCCGATGGAGATGAGTTCGGCGCGGCGGGCGGCGGAGCGTTCGGTGGCGCGTCCCCCGGCCGGGGCTCCCGCGGTGCGGCCCGCGCCCTGGGCCGGAGGGCGGGCGGCGGCGCACTGTTGACCCACGTTCACTTTCCACCCTGGTGTCGGCAGTCGGCGGGACCTTCGCAGTATGGCAGAGGGCGCCGGGCGGCCAGGAGGGCGTCGCGGGGGGCGCACGCGGCGGGCGGCGGGCGGGCCGGAGCCCGTCCGCCGCCCGGCGGTCAGCGCACGCCCACCGCCGCCAGCGCGCGGGACTGGCGCGGGGTCGGGTGCGCCGGGAAGTACAGGTAGCAGACGCCGCCCGTCCCGCTCCTGACCTTGCCCTCCGCGTCGTACCGCTTGGTGCGCAGCCAGATGTTCTCCCACTCGCGCCTGGCGTAGACCCGGCGCACCTCGGGGTCGCTGGGCGACGCCGGGTCGTTGGCGATGACGTCGCCGCCGGCGGTGAAGCCGATGACCGTCATCAGGTGGCCGGAGGTGCCGTAACCGGCCCCGGTCAGCTCGGTCTTGAGGAAGGACTGGGAGGTGATGGCCGGGATGCCCGCCGCGATCAGGGTCTCCAGGTCGGTGAGCGAGGTCAGCCGGGTCACCACGCCCTGGATGCCGGGGAAGGTGGCCGCGTAGGCGGCGTTGAACGGCCAGTTGCCGCAGCCGGTGTACTGGTGGTCGTAGGTGTACCGGGCCGCGTGGTCGACCTGCGGGTCGGCGTAGGAGGGATCGACCCAGGCGAGCTGCTCCGGGGTGAGCCGGCCGCCCCAGTACTCGATGATCATCTGCGAGGAGGTCGGACTGCACCACGCCTCGCCGCCGTTGTCGTACTGCGGGTACTGCCCCTTGTGGATCTCCTGCGAGTAGCGGGGTACGACGAGTTCGCGGGCGAGGCCGGGGGTGGAGGCCGGGACGGTGAAGCGGTCGGGGACGTCGGAGCCCATGGCGCCGGTCCGCCACACGGTCGGGGTGGCGCGGGTGCCCGGCGCCCGGTACAGGGTGAGCCGGAGCCGGTACGCCACGGCGCGCAGGCCGGTGCTCGCGTCGTCGATGGCGAAGGTGTCGGTCCACACCGAGCTCTTGCCGTCGCTCTGGTCGTCCACCGAGGTCCGCTTGATGTCCTCGTCGCCGGCCGCCCAGCGGCCCATCACGTACCAGGGCGCGGTGGTGCCGTCGGAGTAGGCGGCCTCCAGCTCGATCTGGAGCCAGGTGCCGGCCGGGGTGTCGGCGTTCCAGGAGGCGATCAGCTCGGTGGCGGGCACCCGGAGCCGGTGGACCGGGGAGGTCCAGGTGGCGTACTCCCAGGCGGCGGTGGTGCCGGTGTGCGGGTCGGTGTAGTCGACGCGGCCCGCGGGCGCGGCGATGGCGATGCCGGGGCGCCTTCCGGCGACGGTCCGCACGCCGCGTCCGGTACCGCTCCGCCAGTCGGTGTGCGTGGTCCAGGCGCGGTTGTCGACGGGTCGGGCGGGCGCGCGGCCCGAGTCGCCGGCGTCGGCGGCCGCCGGTGCGGTGGCGGCGGACGCGGGTACCGCTCCGGCGGCCATCGCGGCGGCGACGGCCGCGGCGAGGACGGTTCGGCGGGACGGCTGCTGGGCTCTGCTCATGGGCGCGACTACCCCCAGGTGTCCGGGTCGGGACGGTCAGGTGCACGGTTGTGCGCCAACTATGGAGCAGGCGACATGCCCCTGCCAGCACTTCGGCGCATGCCGCGCCCACGAATATTGGTCTCGGCCAATGGCGGACGCGGTACGGAGACATGACGCGGCCCCGGTGCGGGCGGTCCAGCCGCGCACCGGGGCCCCGTCATGGCAGGCTCATGTCACCCAGGGGCTCAGACCAGGTCCATCGCCGCGACCTCGTCGGGGCGGCCGTAGCTGACCGGGCCCTGGAAGCGGCGGCGGGCGGTGGTGAACCACCACACCGTGGCGATGAGCAGCACGACCGCGAGCGCGATCGGGGCGTAGTTGAAGGAGTCCACGGTGATCGGGGACGCCTGCGGCAGCATGAACAGCACGCTGCTGAGGAGAATCCAGGTCACCGCGGCCCAGCCGATCGGCCGGCCCCAGCGGCCCAGGTGCCAGGGGCCGGGCTGGAACTCGTCGCCGAGCCGCAGCCGCAGGAAGATCGGCACCGCGTAGGCGAGGAAGAGCCCGACCACGTTGACGCTGACGATCGCGGTGAACGCGGTGTGGGACCACCAGCCGGGCAGCACCAGGGCGAGCGAGCAGCCGACGGCGAGCCACACCGCCTTGACGGGCGTCCGGGTGCGCGGCGAGACCGAGTGCCACCAGCGGGAGCCGGGCATGGCGCCGTCGCGGGAGAAGGCGAAGATCTGCCGGGTGTTGCTGGTGAGGTTGGCCAGGCCGCAGAAGAGCATGGCGCCGATCACGATGAGGAGCATGACCTTGGCCGCGCCGATGCCGAGCCCGTCGATGAGGATCTGCACGGGCGGCGCGTCCGAGCCGGCCACCTTGGCGTAGTCGCCGATGCTGTAGACGAGCGCGAGCATCAGGATCAGGCCGGTGATCGCCGAATAGCCGATGGCGCGGGTGATGCCCTTCGGCGCGTTGACCGTCGCCTGGACCGTTTCCTCCGACATGTGGAAGCTGCCGTCGAAGCCGGTGAAGGTCCAGCTCGTGACCAGCAGGCCCAGCATGCCGCCGTAAAGGCCGTTGGTGAAGCCGGTGTTGTTCTCGAAATGCGTCACGAAGGACGCCGACTGATGATGATCGGGAATCACGATGAGTGCGCCCACGATCACCACGAGTCCGATCAGCAGCCACCACACGGAAATCCGGTTCAGCAGCGCGACGAGCTGGACCGTGTAGGTGTTGGCGAGCCCCTGGAGCACGATGATCAGCGCCGTGATCAGCACCGTCTGGTGGGCGGTGGGCTCGTAGGACGTCCACTGCAGGGCGACGAACGCCTGGATGAAGGTGGCCGCGGCGTACCCCGTGGCGGCGGTGCCGCCGATCTGGCCGACGAAGTTCAGCCACCCGGTGAACCAGGACCAGGCGCCCTTGTGCCGCTTGGCGAGTTTACCGGCGGAGAAATACAGCGCCCCGCTCGTCGGAAAGGCGGAAGCGACCTCCGCCATGGCGGCTCCGATGAACAGCACCATCACCGAGACGCCGATCCAGCCGAACACGAGAATGCGGGGCCCGCCCGCGCTCAGACCGAATCCGAAGGACGAGAAAATACCCGAGAGGATATTGATGATGGTGAAGGAGATCGCGAAATTGTCGAACGCCTTGAACCGGCGCGTCAGAGCGCGCGGATAACCCATGGCGTGGAGGGTCGCGTCGTCGTCGAGCACGACCGGTTCCTCGGCCGCCGGGGCCTTGACCCCTGGCGGCGATATCCGTTCCGACACTGATCTGCCTTTCTGTTGGGGGGTGGACGCGGTGGATGCGGTTCTCAGGCGGGCCCGGGGACGGCCAGGCCGCAGGCGCGCCGGGCCCGGGAGAGCTGTTCGGCTGGGTCGCCGAAGGCGCTCCAGGGCATGCGCGAGGCGTAGGGGCCCATCGCCGCGAAGACCGCCCGTGCCTCGAACTCGCTCTGGCCCATGACCAGGGCGTGCGCGAGGTAGGCCAGGTCCAGCACGGGGGTGAAGCGGCTGCGGGGCACCGCGGGCAGCCAGTTGCGGTAGGCGGCAAGCGCGGTGGAGCGCCACTGCGGCTGCTCCCAGACCCGGTCGGCGAGCAGCTGGGTCGGGTTGTAGCTCTCCACCAGCGCGACCAGCGGCAGCAGCCGGAGCGCGGAGTCGGCGGGCGCGCGCTGGCTGAGGAAGGCGGCCACGTCCCACGCGGCGTTGACCGAGCCGCCGTGTCGGGTGAAGAAGAAAGAGAGGAAGCGGTGGTGGCCCTCGCGGTGCCAGGGGTCCAGGGACAGGATGTGGGCGAACAGCCGCCAGGGGCCGGGCGGCGCGGTGAGCAGACCCTGCGGCGCGGGCTCGCGCAACTGGTGCAGGCGGGCCATGGCCAGCTTGGCGACCCAGGGGGTGGGGTCGTCGGGGGCGAGGGCGGCGGCGCGCTCGCAGGCGGTCAGCGCGATGCGCTCCAGCGCCTCGGCGCGTTCGTCGCGCGCGTCGGCGGCCCGCATCGCGCGCTGCACGGCGACGCGGGCCCACATCAGCGCGGCCTCGGGCGACGGCTCCTCCGCGACCCAGCGCTCGACGAGGTCGGTGCCCGCCGCCTCCGAGGCCAGCACCAGCGAACGGTGGGCGCGCAGGGCGAAATCGGACCGCGTCTCGGCGAGGGCCTCGTAGGCGTAGCGATGACGCCCGGCGCGGACGTCGACGCAGACGCTCGCCAGGACGCGGTCGTCGGCCGCCGGGTGCCAGACGTACTGCCCCTCGAATAACTCCGCGGCCATGCTCCCCTGTCCGTCCCGATACGACGCGTCGCAGTTGTGCAGGAGGCACCTTACTCACCGGCCGACGCACCTGGAACGCCTAATTTCACATATCGGTCGGCGGATTCCGAGCGAAAATCCCCACCGATTGACCCAAGTTCAGCACACGGTTCGGGAAGTCCCGATTCACCGCCTCCGGACACCGCCCCCATCGGCCCCTACTACACTCTTTCCGGCAGAACTCCGCACACCGCACCACACGTCAGGAATCGCCATTCACGACCTCGCCGGCCGCCTGCGCGGCCTGACTCCGTCCCTGGGGCCGGTCCGGCTCGTCGGTGTCGACGGGCACGCGGGCTCCGGCAAGTCCACCTTCGCCGCCCGCCTGGCCGCCGCGCTCGGCGGGGCGCCGGTGCTGCACCTGGACGACATCGCCTGCCACGGCGAACTCTTCTCCTGGACCGCCCGCCTGACCGCCCAGGTGATCGAGCCGCTCGGCCGGGGCGAGAGCGCGCGGTACACCCCCTACGACTGGAACCTGCGCGCCTTCGGCCCGCCGCGCCCGCTGCCGCCCGCCCCCGTGATCCTGGTGGAGGGGGTGGGGGCGGGACGCCGGGCGCTGCGCCCGCACCTGGCGTCGCTGCTGTGGATGGAGCTGCCCGCCCGGGAGTCCTGGGCGCGCGGCCGCCGGCGGGACGGCGAGGCCCAGCGGGAGTTCTGGGACGGCTGGACGCGGGCGGAGCGCGCGCACTTCGCCGCCGACCCCTCGCGCCCCCACGCGGACCTCCTGGTGCGCGCGACACCGCAGGGGTACGAGGTACTGCCAGGACCCGCGAGCCCCCCGTGAGCCGGTCCGGCGTGGCCCGATCGAGCCCATTTCCTCACTCAGGGTGACACGCCATCCGCAGTGTGTCGAACATGTGAAGGAGTCGGCACCGGAACTTCGCCGGGAGCCTGAACTCGGCTTGACCGGGGGCCCGTACAGGTCTTACGTTCTCCACACGCGCTCCCACGAGGGGCGCCGGAAGACACGAAGCCCCCGATCGTTCCCCCGTGATCGGGGGCTTCGTTCTGCCCGGAGCCGGTTTCCGGGGCGCCGAACGCGTCGTTCCGATCACCCTGGGTGACCGCGCCCCATGCGCCCCGCATGCTCCCACCTCGTCGAATGCCCTCTGCGGCACCCTTCGGCAGCCGGTCCCCCCACGGGTACGATGCCCTCGGTGCGACCTTCTGGCGACAGCCTCGCGCACCGGCAACTCCGGTCCGCGGTAGAGCGGTTCGACCGCGGCGACCGCCGAGCGCCTGCCCGGTGGGCAACCAACGGGGGGCACGGTTCGTGGGGGACGTGATGGACTTCGGCACCCAGGGCCCCGAGGCCCCGGCCGACCTCGCCTGGATGCGAGGCGTGGACGCCTACACGATGGGCGCCTACCCGCAGGCGGAGGAGGAGTTCCGCGCCGCGGCGCGGATGGACCCGGGGATGGCCGACGCCTGGCTCGGACTGCACGCCCTCCGGGTCGACACCACCACCGCGTTACTGCGGATGTACCGGCACCGCGACCGCTTCGGCGAACAGCGCGCCCGCCACCGCCGCGCCCTCAACTCCTGGTACTGGCTCGGCTGGTGGGTGCAGCCGGTACTGGAGAGCCCCCGCGACCTGCTGCTGGCGCACGCCTCGCACTGGCTGGACGGCCGCCATGTGCCGGAGCTGGACCGGGCGCTGGCCGGGCTGCCCCCCGTGGACACCGACCCGCAGGTGCGGTTCCTGCACGCCTGCCGCGCCTACCTGGTGAAGGACTGGGACCAGCTGGTCCGTCACACCGACCCGCTGCTTGACGACCCCCTGCTCGGGATAGAGGCGGGCCTGTTCGGCGGCATGGCCCGCGTCCGGCTGGAGACCTACGGCCAGGCCGAGCCGCTGCTGGCGTCCGCCCTGATGCGCTGCCGCAGCGAACAGCCCCAGCGCAAGGAGCTGCGGTACTGGCTGGCCCGCGCCCACGAGGGCACCGGCCGCAGCGCCGCCGCGCTCCCGCTGTACCGGGCCGTGCACCGGGTCGACCCGGCGTTCATGGACACCTCCGCCCGGCTCGCCGCGATCGCCGAGGGCGACGAGTACGACGACCCCGCCGACTTCGCGGCGATCAGCCTGTCCGGCGCCGGGCAGGACACCATGGACGGCCCGGACGGGCTGGACCCCCTCTACGGGGCCGAGGGCCGCGACCTCAGGCTGTCCGAGCCGGACCTGCCGACCGGGCCGCTCCCCTCGGTGCCGGACCGGGCGGTCCGGCTCAAGAGCGGCCTCTCCTCCCCGAACCTGCCGGCCGGTCCGACCGATCCGGGCCTGCTGGAGGAGGCGCTCGCGGAACTGGAGCGCATGGTCGGCCTGGAACCCGTCAAGCGACAGGTCAAGGCGCTCTCCGCGCAGCTGAACATGGCCCGGCTGCGCGCCGGGCAGGGGCTGCCGGTGCAGCCGCCGAAACGGCACTTCGTCTTCTCCGGCCCGTCCGGCACCGGCAAGACCACGGTGGCCCGCATCCTGGGCCGGGTGTTCTACGCCCTCGGCCTGCTCGGCGGCGACCACCTGGTGGAGGCCCAGCGGGCCGACCTGGTCGGGGAGTATCTGGGCCAGACGGCCGTGAAGGCCAATGAGCTGATCGACTCGGCCATCGGCGGAGTCCTCTTCGTGGACGAGGCGTACGCGCTCTCCAACTCCGGGTACGGCAAGGGCGACGCCTACGGCGACGAGGCCCTCCAGGTGCTGCTGAAGCGGGCCGAGGACAACCGGGACCATCTGGTGGTGATCCTCGCCGGGTATCCCGAGGGCATGGACCGCCTGCTGGCCGCCAATCCGGGGCTGTCCTCGCGTTTCACCACCCGGGTGGACTTCCCCTCCTACCGCCCCGTGGAACTCACCGAGATCGGCCGGGTGCTCGCGGCGGAGAACGGCGACGCGTGGGACGAGGAGGCGCTGGAGGAGCTGCGCTCCATCGCCGGGCACGTGGTCGACCAGGGCTGGCTCGACGAACTGGGCAACGGCAGGTTCCTGCGCACGCTGTACGAGAAGAGCTGCGCCTACCGGGATCTGCGGCTGTCCATCTGTCCGGGCACGCTCTCCCGCGAGGACCTGGCCACCCTGCGGCTGCCGGACCTGATGCAGGCGTACGGCGAGGTGCTGTCGGGCCGGGCACCGCAGGACCCGTCGGCGATGTGACGGGCCCCGCGGCTCGCTGCTGCTAGGGCCTGTCTTCCGGATCTTGCCGGGGTCGCGGGGTCTGGAACGCACGTCTGCGGCGTTGTCGTCGGTTGCCGACGCTCCGCGTCGACGCCCTCCTCCGCCTTGCAGCCGCACGCACCAGACCCCGCTCGGGTCGGCCCGAAGGCA
>NZ_JBEYXQ010000030.1:0-53498 GCF_040645115.1 Streptomyces sp. NPDC046860
TCGGGCCGACCCGAGCGGGGTCTGGTGCGTGCGGCTGCAAGGCGGAGGAGGGCGTCGACGCGGAGCGTCGGCAACCGACGACAACGCGGCAGACGGGCGTGCCAGACCCCGCGACCCCGGCAAGATCCGGAAGACAGGCCCTAGCCCTTGAGCGCGTCCCGGTCCGGGGTGTCGCGTCCGGCCGGCTCGGTGGGGCGCGGCTCCGGGCGCGGGGCGCAGGCGGCGCGGCGGCCCGGCAGGCGGCCCTGGAGCAGATAGGCGTCCAGGTGGGCGTTGACGCAGGCGTTGGGGCCGCCTCCGATGCCGTGCGTGCCCGCGCCGCGCTCGGTGACCAGGGTGGAGCCGGCCAGCCGCCGGTTCATCTCCAGGGCCCCCGCGTACGGGGTGGCCGCGTCCCGTTCGGCGGCGAGGATCAGCGCCGGCGGGGTCCGGCCGGGGCCGGTGCGCACGTCCAGCGGACGCTGCCGGGGCGCGGGCCAGTAGGCGCAGGGCAGGTTCGCCCAGGCGTTGTCCCAGGTCTCGAAGGGCGCGGTGCGGGCGAGGCGGGTGTGGTCGCGGTCCCACACCCGGAAGTCGGTCGGCCAGGGAGCGTCGTTGCACTCGACGGCCGCGTACACCGCGCCCGCGTTCTCCGCCTCGGCGGCCGTCTCCGGGCTGGGCGCGGCCAGCCGGACCAGCGGTTCGGCGTCGCCCTTCAGGTAGGCGGAGAGGGCGGCGGCGCGGCTCGGCCAGAAGTCGTCGTAGTACCCGGCCATCAGGAACGTGTTCTGCAGCTGGCCCGGGCCCACCGTGCCGTTGGCCGGGTGCGCCCGGAGCCGGTCGCCCGCGGTGTCGTAGGAGCGCTGGACGGCGGCCGGGGTCGTGCCGAGGCCGTACACCGCGTCGTGGCGGGCCACCCAGGCGCGGAAGTCCGCCCAGCGGTCCTCGAACGCGGCCGACTGGTCCAGGTTGGCGCGGTACCAGACCTTCGCCGGGTCCGGGTCGACCGCCGAGTCCAGCACCATCCGCCGCACATGGCCGGGGAAGAGGGTGGCGTACAGGGCGCCCACGTAGGTGCCGTACGAGCCGCCCATGAAGGTCAGCCGGGACTCGCCGAGCGCGGCCCGCAGGACGTCCAGGTCACGGGCGTTGTTCAGCGAGTTGAAGAACTCCAGCCCGCCGCCCGACCGTTCGGCGCAGCCACGCGCGTACGCCCTGGCGCGCGAGATCCGCTCCCGCTTGTACGCCTCGGTGGGATGCACCGGCGCGAGCGAGGGGGCCTTGAAGAACTTTCCCGGCTCGACGCAGGACAGCGGGGCCGAGGGCGCCACTCCTCGCGGGGCGTAGCCGACGAGGTCGTACGCGGACGCGATCCGCTTCCACTCCGGCACCACGCCGATCATCGGGAAGTTCAGGCCGGAGGCGCCGGGGCCGCCCGGGTTGTGGACGAGGGCGCCCTGCCGGGGCACCTTCCGCTTGCTGTTGGCCGGATCGCGCCGAGTGGCCGGCATCCGGCTGACGGTCAGCTCGATGTGCCTGCCGTCGGGGCGGGCGTAGTCCAGCGGGACGGACACGGTGGCGCAGCGCATTTGGGCCGGGGTCTCGCCGGGGCAGGCGCCGAAGTCGAGGCCGGCCGCGCGCGCCCGGGCCGCCGCGACGGCGGTGCCGCGCGATTCGGCGGTGCCGGGGGCGCCGGGGGTGCCGCCGGCCGGGGCCGCGGCGAGCCCGGCCAGCAGCAGGGCACCGGCGGCCGGATACAGGGCGGCAGCTCTCATCGGACATCCCTTCGGTACACGGCGGCGATGGCACGGCTGCCATGGCCCGGCGGTGACAGAAGGGATGTTTCGGAAGGTGTGCCGGGGAAGGCAAGCACCGGCACGCGGGTGTCGGCGTCAGTGCTCCCCGTGCGCCCCCGGAGCGTCGCGGTGGGTGAACGCCGCCCGCAGCTCCGGTTCGTTCAGGGCGCGTACGCCGCGCATGGCGAGCCGGAAGAGGAAGGAGCCCTCGTCGCCCTCCCCGGACGGATGCCGGGCCAGCTCGCCCAGGAGCCGCTGCCCGGTGGGGGAGGCCCAGCGGGGGTAGGGGTGCACCTCGACGCGGGCGATGGCCAGACAGCTCAGCGCGAGGACGAGGGGCAGCGCGAACCACATGGCGATCTGGAAGCGCGGCAGGTCCGCCGGTACCGGCATGAGCAGTGCCGTAGCCCCCAGCGCGAGCACGGCCACGGCGGCCGCGCGCACCTGGCGCACCCCCGCGGCCACGGTCGTCCCGGTGTCGAAGGGGACCGCGAGCCCCGCGCCCACCAGCCGCTCGGCGAGCCGCTGCACGGCCTCCGCACCGGCCGTGGCCGCCCGCACGGGGGCGATCCGCGACTGCCCCTGCGGGCCGATCGCGCCGATGACGGACCGCTCCATCTCGTCCCGCCCGCGCGGGTCGACCACGGTGGCCCAGCCGGTGTGCGCGAGCAGCAGCCGGCGCTGCCGGGCCATCCGGACCATGGCCAGGTCGGCGACGCGCGAGGGGCCGCCGGACAGGAACGCCGTCTCGTACAGCGTCAGTTCGCGGTCCCGGCCGCCCGCGCGCGCCGCGCGGTCCGCCCCGGCCGCGCGGACGGCGGCCAGGCACAGCCGGGTGCAGGCGACGGCGGCGAAGGCCCAGGCCGGAAGCAGGAGGAGGACCCAGAACATGAGCCGTTTGTATGTCAACGGCCCCCGAAAAACCATGGCTTGTTCAGTATCCGGACAGAGCGTTCCCGGTATGTGACGTTCCGTTTGCCGCCCTGGTCAGAGGGTGCGGTCAGCGGCGCCCCGGCAGCACCCGCCGGGCCAGCCGGGCGGCCGGGCCGGGAACGCGGGGTGCCGGGCCCGCGCGATCGAGCCACCACTCCCGCAGCTCCCTGCGGGCCCGCGCGTCCCCGGGACGGCCGGTCTTGACCAGCTGGGCGGCGAACTCCAGCGCGTCCTGCCGGTATCCGCCGCGCATCGGCCGGGTGCGCGCGTAGCCGAGGAACGCCTCCCGGTACCCGGCGCCCAGGATCACCGGCAGCTCGGGCGCCACCTTGGCCACCACGTCCGCCCGCTTCGCCGCGAGCGCCCGCGCCTGCACCCCCATCCGCCCCCGGTCGAACCCCTCCGGCAGCGGCGTCCCCGCCACCAGCGCCGACAGGACGGCCGTCTGCGCGACGGCGACGCGCTGCCTGGCCCCGGCGGGGGCGTCCGGCGGGGCGGGGACGGTCCGGCCCGCCGCGGTCCGCGCGCTCGCGCCGCCCTTGCGCACCGCCTCCCCGATGGCCGCCAGCTCCCGCACGAACTCGTCCGGCCCGGGGAAGTTCTCGTCCCGCTCCAGCAGCACCCCGGGCGGCGCGACACGGGAGGCCAGGTCGGTCAGGACGTCCAGCACCGCGCGCGGCACGGGGTGCGCGTGGCTGTCGTGCCACACCCCGTCCCGCTCGAAACCGCCCGCGACATGCACGTAGGCCAGCGCCTCCAGCGGGAGCCGGTCCAGCGCCTCGGCGGGGTCCTCGCCCCGGTTGACGTGGTTGGTGTGCAGGTTGGCCACGTCGATCAGCAGCCGTACGCCGGTCCGCTCCACCAGCTCGGCCAGGAACTCGCCCTCGCTCATCTCCTCGCCCGGCCAGGAGAACAGGGCGGCGATGTTCTCCAGAGCCAGCGGCACCGGCAGCGCCTCCTGCGCGATGCGCACGTTCTCGCACAGCACGTCCAGGGCGTCCCGCGTGCGCGGTACGGGCAGCAGATGGCCCGCCTCCAGCGGCGCCGACGCGGTCAGCGGGCCGCCCGCGCGGACGAACGCGATGTGCTCGGTGACCAGCGGCGCCCCCAGCGCCCCGGCCCGCTCGGCCAGCGCCCGCAGCCGCCCCTCGTCCGGCCGGTCCGCGCCGCCGAGGCCGAGGGAGACCCCGTGCGGGATCACGGTCACCCCGCGCTCGCGCAGCCGCGCCAGCGGCTCCGGGAGGTGGCCGGGGCAGACGTTCTCGGCCACGACCTCCACCCAGTCGATTCCCGGCATGCCCGCCACCGTCTCGGCGATCTCCGGCCGCCACCCGATCCCCGTCCCCAGCCGCACCATGTCCGCCCCCCTCTTCCGTCTGCCGGGGGTATGGCCCCGGCGGGCGGGCGTGAACCGCCCGGGGAACGGGTTCAGAGCAATATTTGAGGTTCGCGGACCGGGGCGCCGGTCAGCGCAGCGCCGGATGGTCGGCGATCACCGTGGCCGAGCCCGGCGCGATCTCCGTGAAGCCCGCGTCGCGGACCAGCGGCAGCCCGCTGACGGTGAGTTCGCGCCACTGGGCGGGCGTGGCGGCGCGGACGGCCAGGGGGTACCCGGCGGTGCGCCAGCTCTCGCGTGCCGCGTCGGACAGGGCCCACCAGGCGAGCTGGGCGCCGTGGCCGACCTGGGCCATCTCCTTGCCGGCCGACATCTCCAGCTCCGGGTTCAGCCACAGCACGGGGGTGCCGGGGTCGGCGCCGACGGGCGGCTCGGCGTCGTCCAGCTCGGTGCCGGAGACCTGGAGCTTGGCCAGCTCCTTGGGCCAGCCGTCCAGCGGGATCGGCGGGAAGACCCGGACCTCGGCCGAGGCGCCGGTCACCGTGATGCCGGGCAGCTCCTCCGCCCGGCGCCACTCCGCGCCCCGCGCCCGCCGCACCACCTTGCGGATGCGGGCGTCCTCCCAGTTCCGTACCGCCTCGGCCCACTCGCCCTCGTCGCGCGCCCGCTCGTCCCCGAGCAGGACGAGCACGGCACGCGCGGCGGTCTGAAGCGCGTCGGTCCGGGCGGGCGGCGCGCTCTTCTCGATCCGTACGACGAGGGGCAGCACGAACTGCGGGGCCTCGTCGCGCGGGGTGGGCTCGGTCTGGAAGGGGCTGTCGCCGGGGGCGGCTGAAACATGGCTCACGTCGGTCAACCCTACGAGCACTCCGGCGCGGCCCGGAACGCCGGTCAGCGCCGGGCGCCGGACTCCCGGATCAGCTCCGAGACCTTCACGAACCGGTAGCCCTGCCTGCGCAGCTCCGGCACCACCGAGCGGACCACCTTCTCGGTCGTCGGGGCGGCACTGCGGGTGCAGTGCATGACGACCACCGAACCGGGCTTCACCCCGTCCAGCACCTGGCGCACGACCGCGTCGGCGTCCGTGGCGAAGGCGTCGCCGCTGATCACGTCCCACTGGACGGCGGTGACCCCCGCGCCGCTGATGGCGCGCAGCGTGTCACGGTCGTAGCAGCCGCCGGGGAAGCGGAAGTACGGCATCGGGTTCGGTACGCCCGCCTTGCGCAGGGCGCTGTACGTGCGCTGGACCTCGGCCAGCTTGCCGTCCTTCGCGACGGTCGGCAGGCCGTAGCAGTCCCCGGTGAACGCGTAGTGGCTGTAGGAGTGGTTGGCCACCTCGAACCGGGCGTCGTGCCCGAGGGAGCGGGCCTGGTCCGGGTACTCCTCGGCCCAGCGGCCGGTCATGAAGACGGTCGCCGGGACCTTCAGCGTGCGCAGCGCGCTGATCAGGCCGGGGTTGTCGAAACGCTCACCGGCGGCGGCGCGGGCCCCCTCGTCGGCGGTCATGTCGGCGTCGAAGGTCAGCGCGACGGTCTTGCCCTTGTCGCGCGGCCCGTGCTCGAACACGGGGGTGAGCCCGCCCGGACCCGCCGCCACGGTGGGCGTACCGGCCGGGGACGGGGAGAGGGAGGCGGAGGCGTGGGGCTCGGCGTGGGCCGGGCGCGGCGGCTTGGCGGGGTCCGCGCCACCGCAGGCGGCGAGGGTCGCGCCCAGGGCGCAGAGGGCGGTGATACGGCGTGCGAGTGCAATCACTGTATGAAAATAGGACTGCCTAGCAGTTCATCTGCTCATCACCCCACCGACGCGGCGCCACGGTCACCCGCGCGGAGTCTTCGCATCCGGACAGTGTCCGGAGAGAACAGCGCCTAGCGCGGGCCCGGGGGGACGTCGGGGTTGCCGAGCCGTTCCGGGGGCTGGTCGAGGATGGCGCCGAGTTCCGGGGTCTTGGTGAGGGCGTCCAGGTCCGGTGTTCCGGACAGGTCGAGGCCCGGGGCTCCGGCGAGGGGGACCGGCTCGATCGGAGCGGCGGGGGTGGCGGGTGCCTCCGGCTGGCCGGACTGGTCCGCCTTCCGGACGGCGGCGGACGCCGGGTCGCGGGCGCCCCGTTCCAGGAAGTGGAGCAGTTCCACCGGGATCGGCAGGACCAGGGTCGAGTTCTTCTCGGCCGACACCGCCATCACCGTCTGGAGCAGGCGGAGCTGGAGGGCGGTCGGGGTGTCCGCCATCTGCTGGGCGGCCTGGGCGAGCTTCTTCGACGCCTGGTACTCCGCGTCCGCGTTGATGATCCGGGCCCGGCGCTCCCGGTCGGCCTCGGCCTGGCGGGCCATCGACCGCTTCATGGTGTCCGGCAGGGAGACGTCCTTGATCTCCACGCGGTCGATCTGCACGCCCCAGCCCACGGCCGGGCTGTCGATCATCAGCTCCAGGCCCTCGTTGAGCTTCTCCCTGTTGGACAGCAGGTCGTCCAGATCACTCTTGCCGATGATCGACCTGAGCGAGGTCTGCGCCATCTGCGAGACGGCGAACCGGTAGTCCTCCACCCGCACCAGCGCGTCCGTCGGCTCGACGACCCGGAAGTACACCACCGCGTCCACCCGCACGGTGACGTTGTCCCGTGTGATGCCCTCCTGCGCCGGGATGGGCAGCGTCACGATCTGCATGTTCATTTTGTGCAGCCGGTCCACGAACGGGATGATCAGCGTCAGTCCGGGCTGCCGCGGCTCCCCGGTGATCCGTCCGAGCCGGAACAGGACGCCCCGTTCGTACTGCTTGACGATGCGCATGGCCGCGGCCAGACAGACGAGACCGAGCGCGCCGAACACCGCTATGAGCGTGATCACGATTTCCAGCATGGCCGCCCCCCTCACCGGAGGTCCGTTAAGTACCGTACTCAACAGTACGTCCGGTATGTCGGGACAGACCAGGGGCTGTGCACGCCGACGGGGCCGGGACGGAGGGAGTGATCCCCCGGCCCGGCCCCGTCAGCGGTCCCGGCAGGTCAGCCGGCCGGAATGCCGACCTTCTCCGACGACGTCAGCCGCACCGGTTCCGTACCGGCCGCGCTGTGCCGCTCGGCCCAGTTCTCCAGGGCGGTGCGGCAGGCGTGGTCCAGGTGCAGCAGGCCCGAGAGGTCCAGCCGCACCGGGCGGTCCTTGGGCAGCGCCTCCAGGCTGTCCAGTATCTTCGGCAGCCGCAGGAAGGTCGCGTTGCCCGACAGCTGGGCGTCGACCGGGCCCGCGCCCTTGTCCAGGACCGTGACCTTGATGTGCGACGCCTCCCACGCGGCCTTGACGATCGCCAGCGCCAGCCCGAGGAGCACGCCCTCGAACATGCCGACGGCCACGATGGAGACCGCCGTGACGGCCAGCACCAGCGCCTCGCCCCGCTGCTCGCGCCACAGCCCCGCGAGCGACTTGACCGGCACCAGCTTGGCCCCGGAGTAGATCAGGACGCCCGCCAGCGACGGGAGCGGGATGTAGGAGAGGACGCCCGGCAGCAGCGCCGCGAACAGCAGCAGCCAGACACCGTGCATCACCCGGGACGCCTTGGTCCGCGCGCCCGCCTGCACATTGGCCGCGCTGCGCACGATCACCGCCGTCAGCGGCAGCGCGCCGAGCACTCCGCAGAGCGTGTTGCCGACGCCCTGGGCGGTCAGCTCGCGGTCGTACTCGGTGCGCGGCCCGTCGTGCAGCCGGTCCACGGCCGCCGCGCTGAACAACGACTCGGCGGACGCGATCAGGGTGAACGCCAGGATCGTGCCGAGCACCGCGACATCGGCGAACTCGGCGAAGGCGCTCAGCGGCGGCGGCTGGACGGACCCCAGCAGCCCCTGCACCTCCACCATCGCCACCGGCAACCCGAACACCAGCGCCGCGAGCGTGGCCAGCCCGACCGCGGCCAGCGGGCCGGGCACCGCGCGCACCTTCGCCGGGAGGTGCTTCCACAGCACCATGACGGCGACGGTGCCCGCGCACAGCGCCAGCGAGGCGAGCGCCCCGCCGTCACCGACCGCCCCCGCCAGACCGCGCGGCAGACCGAGCATCTTGTCCAGCCCGGCGTCCGGAGCCTTGGCCGCCATGGCCGGATACAACTGCCCAGCCACCAGGACCAGACCGATTCCGGCCAGCATGCCCTCCACGACCGCCAGGGATATCGCCCGGAAGTACCGACCGAGCCGCAGCACCCCCATCGCGATCTGGAGCAGACCGGTGGCGAGCACGATCGCACCCAGCACCGGCAGCCCGAACTCCTTGACCGCCTCGAAGACGAGCACGGTCAGCCCGGCCGCCGGACCGGACACCTGCAGGCTGCTGCCGCGCATCGTCCCGGTGACGAGACCGCCCACGATGCCGGTGACGAGCCCCAGTTCGGCCGGGACCCCGGAGGCCACGGCCACGCCCACGCACAGCGGGAGCGCGACCAGGAAGACGACGAGGGAGGCGGCGAAGTCCTGCCGCGCGTACGGAGCGCGGGATATGAGCCCGCGTCCGGTCACCGGCGCGTTCACAGGGCTTCGAAGGTGTCGGTGTCGGGGCGGTGCGTGCGCACGGCCCCGGTGTGCACCTCGTAGTACCAGGCGTGCAGGGCGAGCGTGCCCTGAGCCAGCCCGCGTTCGACGCAGGGGTAGGACCGCAGGCGCAGCACCTGGGTCAGGGCGTGGCACTGCACGCCCTCGGCGACCTCCGGGTCCTCGGGGGCGCCGGCCGGACGCGGGGCGGCGTGCGCCAGCCAGTCGCGGACGGCGGGTACGGCGGTCAGGTCGTCGCCGCGCACCAGCGCGCCGACGGCGCCGCAGTGCGAGTGGCCGCAGACGACGATGTCACGGACACCGAGGACCTCCACGGCGTACTCGATGGTGGCGGCCTCGCTGGTGGGGTGCTGCGAGCTGTGCGGCGGGACGATGTTCCCCGCGGTGCGCAGCTCGAAGAGCTCGCCGGGGCGGGCGCCCGTGATCAGTGCCGGGACGACCCGTGAGTCCGAGCAGGTGATGAACAGGACCTGCGGGGACTGGCCTTCGGCGAGCTTGGCGAACTCCTCAGGGCGCTGTCCGAACGTACGCGCGTTGTCGATGAGGGGCTGCATGATGTCTGGACTCCTCCTGGCGCGCCTCGATGGCGCGTCGGGCTTGCACGACTGTGGTGGGGGGAGCGAGCCCGCCCCTCAGCAGCGGAAGACCTGAAGGACTGCCGGGGTGTGGGCTCCGGAGGATCTCTCGACGTGGCCGTCCGGGGAGCCGGACGGCCGGGGCGGCTCGGCTTCGGCCGCCCGCCTGGATATGGGCGGGCGCTCCAGCGCCTGGGTGGGCGCGGCACCGCGCTGGCGGTGCCGGTCGGCGTGGGTGGCCGCGGGCGGGGTCTTGGGGTGACGGGGCTCGCGGACGGTGTCCGTGCCCTCGCCCGCGGGTTCGGCGACGAGGACGATCCCCGGCGCGTCGTTGGCCCCCGCCTCACCGAGCGTGTGTGCGGTGGCGAACGGTCCGTAGGGCGCGAAGAGTTGGAGGGCGAGCAGCGCGACGGCGAACAGGGCGAGCAGCGCACCGGGCGTCCTGCCTCGGGACATGCGCACCCCCTTGCGGAACCCGCGTCTCTTGTATGCGCCAAGCATTGGTCAATGGATGGTCAAGAATCACGTTAACCCGGCTAGATGCTTTGCAGGGTTAACGGCGGGTTACGCGCCGCAGGAAGCGTGAAAAAAGCGGGTCAAGTGACTGAAATCAGCCCTTGACCCGCCTGAAGTGATGAGATATCAGAAACAGGGCGGCCGGTCGGTTACTCGGCCACGAGCACCTTCGCGTCGCGCGCCAGCGCGGTCAGCCGGGAGATCGCGCGGAAGTACTTCTTGCGGTAACCGCCGTTCAGCATCTCCTCGCTGAAGAGGCGGTCGAAGGGCTGCCCCGAGGCCAGCACCGGGACCTCGCGGTCGTAGAGCCGGTCCGCGAGCACCACCAGACGCAGTGCCGTCGACTGGTCCGGCACCGGCCGCACATCGGTGAGGCACACCGCGCGCAGGTCGTCGGTCAGCGCGCCGTACCGGCTCGGGTGCACCTTCGCCAGGTGCTCCAGCAGCTGCGGGAAGGCGTCCAGCGAGGCGCCCTCGGTGCGGTACGCGGCCTTGGTCACCTGCTCGTCGGCGTACGGCGCCGGGGCCTCGGGCAGACCGCGGTGGCGGTAGTCCTCGCCGTCGATGCGCAGGGCGCGGAAGTGGGCGGACAGGCCCTGGATCTCGCGCAGGAAGTCGGCCGCCGCGAACCGGCCCTCGCCCAGCTTGCCCGGCAGCGTGTTGGAGGTGGCGGCCAGCGCCACGCCCGCCTCGACCAGCTTGCCGAGCAGGCTGGAGACGAGCACCGTGTCGCCGGGGTCGTCCAGCTCGAACTCGTCGATGCACAGCAGGGCGTGGCCGGACAGGGTCCGCACCGTCTGCTGGAAGCCGAGGGCGCCCACCAGGTTGGTCAGCTCCACGAAGGTGCCGAACGCCTTGCGGGAGGGCTCGGCCGGGGTGGCGTGCCAGAGCGAGGCGAGCAGGTGGGTCTTGCCGACGCCGTAGCCGCCGTCCAGGTAGACGCCGCGCGGGCCGGCCGGGGCCTTGGCCTTCGCGCGGCCGAAGCCGAACAGGCCCCGCTTGGCCTCGCCGGGCCGGGCCCCGCCGAGGCCCGCCGCGAAGCCCTCCAGCACGCCCACGGCGTCGGTCTGGCTGGGCTGGTTCGGGTCCGGGATGTAGGTGGCGAAACGCACCGAGTCGAAGCGGGGCGGCGGCACCATCTCGGCGACCAGACGGTCGGCCGGGACGTGCGGCTCGCGGGCGCACAGGGACAGCGGACCCGCTTCGGTCAGCGGGCTGGAGCCGGAGGCTGCGGTGGAGGACACGGTTACCCATGCTAATCGCCATGTCACACTGCACGAATGCGACGCCTGTTCCCTGTGACCGACGAAACAGCAGCTCGGGCCGCCTCCGGAGGGCGTGAGGAGGGGGACGTGAGCGGTGAGTGGAGTCTCGCCGAACTCGCCGCCGCCTACGCGTATCCCACCGGGGACGACGGCGGTCCCCGCACCTGGCTGCGGGCCAACATGGTCTCGACCCTCGACGGCGCCGCCCAGCACGACGGCCGCTCCCAGCCCATCTCCTGCCCCGCCGACATGCGCGTCTTCGGCACGCTGCGGGCCCTCGCGGACGTCGTCCTCGTCGGCGCGGAGACGGTTCGGCAGGAGGGGTACCGGCCCGCCCGAGCCCGTGCCGAGTTCGCGTCGGCGCGCGAGGCGGCCGGGCAGGGGCCGGCCCCGGCCGTCGCCGTCGTGTCCGGCGGGCTCGACCTGGACTTCTCGCTTCCGCTCTACACCGCCCCGCTGGTCCCCACGATCGTCCTCACCGGTACGGACGCGCCCGCCGGCCGGGTGGCCGCCGCCGAGCGGGCCGGGGTGCGCGTGGTCGTCGCGGGGGAGGGGCGCCGGGTCGATCCCGCCCGCGCCGTGCGCGCCCTGGCCGGGCTCGGCCTCACCCGCCAGCTCACCGAGGGCGGCCCGCGGCTGCTCGGGCAGCTGGTCGCGGCCGGGGTGCTGGACGAACTGTGCCTGACGCTGTCGCCCATGCTCACGGCGGGGGACGCGCAGCGCATCGCGGGCGGTCCCGGAGTCGCGGTGCCGCACCGCTTCGCGCTCGCGTCCCTGCTGGAGGAGGACGGATTTCTGTTCGGGCGGTACCGCCGTCCCTGAAAACAGCGGAATCTACCGTTCCGTTTAGCTTCCTGGGGGCACACTTACTCCCGGTACTCCCCGTGCGGTAACGGGGCAGGATGGTTTCCGCAGGG
The DNA here is from genome assembly GCF_040645115.1 of Streptomyces sp. NPDC046860. Classification (NCBI taxonomy): domain Bacteria; kingdom Bacillati; phylum Actinomycetota; class Actinomycetes; order Kitasatosporales; family Streptomycetaceae; genus Streptomyces; species Streptomyces sp. NPDC046860. The sequence continues at coordinate 11,846 of NZ_JBEYXQ010000030.1, forward strand.
CCTTTTCGGGCCAACGGAGGACAGAGGGTCACCAGGGCCCTCGAGGGAGAAGAGGCGGCTGGTGTTCACAAGCGTTCTGATGATCGAGAAAGCCCTGACGTCGGCCGACGTGGAGTTCGTGACGACCTTGCACGGCGACGAGCCGGTCTTCTTCCACGTGCTGCTCCAGCCGCGCGGTGACCAGGCGGACCGCCTGCTGCGGGCCATCGACGACATCGCGCTCGGCGAGCTGGACGAGGCCGTCCACGAGGGCGGGACGCCCGAGGGCTCGGACGCCCGCAGCGTGGGGGAGAAGGCGCTGGAGGTGTCCCTCCAGGCGCTGCGCGCCGCCGGGAGCCGGGCGGAGGGGAGGCTCGTGGAGAACCACCCGCTGGACGCGCTCAAGGAGCTGGTCTCCGAGGTCGACGCCGACGAGGTCATCGTCCTGACCGACCCCCACTACGTGGAGGAGTTCTTCCACCGCGACTGGGCCTCCCGCGCCCGTCACAAGGTCGGCGTACCGGTGCTGAAGCTGTTCTCCCACAGCAAGGCGTAGCCCTGCGGGGCTTCGGCGGGGCATTCCGGCCCGGCACCCCCGGCGGGCCGCCGACCCGCCCGCCGGTGTCCACCCTTCCTGGCGGTGCCCGTCATCCCACGACGCCACCCAGGCGCACCCCGCCCGGGGTGCGGCGGCGAGATCAGCTTCCGGTTTCGCGTCCCCCTTCTCCGGCGCGTCGTCGGCCGGGGTGGGGGTGGGGGTGGGGCAGCGCATAGGGTGGGGAGTCTCTGGCTCGCTCGTACCTGGGAGAAGAACGCATGGCACCCGGCCTTCCTACCGCCATGGACCGACCGCACTTCATCGGCATCGGCGGCGCCGGGATGTCGGGGATCGCCAAGATCCTCGCCCAGCGCGGCGCGCGGGTGGCGGGCAGTGATGCCAAGGAGTCCGCGACCGCCGAGGCACTGCGGGCGCACGGCGCCACCGTGCACATCGGGCACGCCGCGGACCACCTCGCCGACGACGCGAGCTGCGTCGTCGTCTCCTCCGCCATCCGGCAGGACAACCCCGAGCTGGCCCGCGCCGCCGAGCTGGGCATCCCCGTGGTGCACCGCTCCGACGCGCTCGCCGCGCTGATGGAGGGCCTGCGGCCGATCGCGGTGGCCGGTACGCACGGCAAGACCACCACCACCTCGATGCTCGCGGTCTCCCTGACCGAGCTGGGCGCCCGCCCGTCGTACGCGATCGGCGGCGACCTGGACGCGCCCGGTTCCAACGCCCTGCACGGCGAGGGCGAGATCTTCGTGGCGGAGGCGGACGAAAGCGACCGCAGCTTCCACAAGTACGCCCCCGAGGTCGCCATCGTCCTCAACGTCGAGCTGGACCACCACGCCAACTACGCCTCGATGGACGAGATCTACGAGTCCTTCGAGACCTTCGCGGGGAAGATCGTCCCCGGCGGCACCCTGGTGATCTCCGCCGACCACGAGGGCGCCCGCGAGCTGACCCGCCGGGTGAGCGGTGTGCGGACCGTCACGTACGGCGAGGCCGACGACGCCGACGTACGCGTCCTGAAGATCGTTCCTCAGGGGCTGAAGAGCCAGGTCACCGTCCTCATGGACGGCCGTGAGCTGACCTTCGCCGTCTCCGTCCCCGGCCGCCACTACGCGCTCAACGCCGTCGCAGCGCTCGCCGCCGGCGCCGCCCTCGGCATCCCCGCCGAGGAGCTGGCCCCCGCCCTCGCCGCGTACACCGGCGTGAAGCGGCGCCTTCAGCTCAAGGGCGAGGAGGCGGGCGTGCAGGTGATCGACTCCTACGCCCACCACCCGACCGAGATGACCGCCGACCTGGAGGCCATGCGCGGCGCCGCCGGGGACGGCCGCCGCATCCTCGTCGTCTTCCAGCCGCACCTGTTCTCCCGCACCCAGGAGCTGGGCAAGGAGATGGGCCAGGCGCTCGCCCTCGCCGACGCCTCCGTGGTGCTCGACATCTACCCGGCCCGCGAGGACCCGATCCCCGGCATCACCAGCGCCCTGATCATCGAGGCCGCCCAGGCCGCGGGCGCCGCCGTCACCGCCGTGCACGACAAGGGGGACATCCCCGAGGTCGTCGCGGGAATGGCGAAGCCCGGCGATCTCGTTCTCACCATGGGCGCGGGTGACGTCACCGACCTGGGCCCGCTGATCCTGGACCGCCTGTCGCGGAAGTAAGGGGCTGATCCTCATGGCGTACGACGTCGAGAAGCCGGACGAGCAGTGGCGGGCGGAGCTGAGCCCGGCCGAGTACACGGTGCTGCGCCAGGCGGGCACCGAACCGGCCTTCACCGGTGAGTACACGGACACCAAGACCGAGGGTGTCTACTCCTGCCGGGCCTGCGGCGCCGACCTGTTCACCTCCGGCACCAAGTTCGCCTCGCACTGCGGCTGGCCGTCCTTCTTCGATCCGAAGGACACCGACGCGGTCGAGCTGATCGAGGACCGCTCGCACGGGATGGTCCGCACCGAGGTGCGCTGCGCCCGCTGCGGTTCGCACCTCGGGCACGTCTTCGAGGGCGAGGGCTACCCCACGCCCACCGACCAGCGGTACTGCATCAACAGCGTCTCGCTGCGGCTCACGCCCGAAGAGGGCTGACGCGCACCCCCACGATTCCCACCCGCCGTACCCGACGGGTGGGAATCGTCACATGATCGGCTGATTGGGGCGGCCGTGACGGGGTAGCAGCCTCCCGATTCATGGGACCGTCCGGCCGTGGCACGACCACGGGTGCGCGCGCCCGCACCCGGTCCGGTCGCCCTTTCGCGCTCCCCGGGTGGCGTGGCTCGTGCCGTCTAGACTCGGCCGGCACTGGTCCAGGCACTCCTGCCAACCGAAGGGCGCGCGGCGTTTTGATACGGATAGATTCAGTCACCAAGCGATACCCGGACGGCACGGTCGCGGTCGACCGGCTGTCGCTCGACATACCGGACCGCGCGATCACCGTCCTCGTCGGCCCCTCCGGCTGCGGCAAGACGACCACGCTGCGGATGATCAACCGGATGGTGGACCCGAGCGAGGGCAGCATCCTCCTGGACGGCGCCGACATCCGGCAGCAGCCCGTCAACTCCCTGCGCCGCTCGATGGGTTACGTCATCCAGAACGCGGGCCTCTTCCAGCACCGCACCATCCTGGACAACATCACCACCGTGCCCCGCCTCCTCGGCTGGAGCAAGGGCAAGGCACGCGAGCGCGCGGCCGAACTCATGGAGCGGGTCGGGCTCGACAGCTCGCTCGCCAAGCGGTACCCGTACCAGCTCTCCGGCGGCCAGCAGCAGCGCGTCGGCGTGGCCCGGGCACTCGCCGCCGACCCGCCGGTCCTGCTCATGGACGAGCCCTTCTCCGCCGTCGACCCCGTGGTCCGCAAGGGGCTCCAGGACGAACTGCTGCGCATCCAGGACGAGCTGGGCAAGACCATCGTCTTCGTCACCCACGACATCGACGAGGCCGTGAAGCTCGGCACCAAGGTCGCCGTGCTGCGCACCGGCGGACGGCTCGCCCAGTTCGCGCCGCCCTCCGAACTGCTCACCGCGCCCGCCGACCCCTTCGTGGAGGACTTCCTCGGCGCCGACCGCGGCATCCGACGGCTCTCCTTCTTCCCCTCCGACGCGCTGGAGCTGGAGACCGGCCCGGTCGTCCCCGTCGACGCCGACGCCGCCCTGCTCTCCGCGCGCGGCGACGCGCCGTACCTGCTCGTCACCGACGCCGACGGCCTGCCCCTCGGCTGGGGCGAACCGGCGTCGCTCACCGCGGGCTCCATCGACACCGCCCGGCTGCTGCCCTGCGGCCGGCCGTTCCGCCCGGGCAAGGACTCGCTGCGCACCGCGCTCGACGGTGCCGTGCTCTCGCCGACCGGCTGGGCCGTTGCCGTCGACGGCGAGGGACGCGCGGTCGGCGTGGTCTCGCAGACCGCGATCGGCGAGGCGATTCGCGCCGCGCACACCGAGGACCGTCCGGAGGTGACGGCGGCCGGATGAACGGCTTCTTCGACCTCCCGAGCGACCTCCAGCACACCTGGGCCGGCCTGATCGGCCTGCACCTGCGCGAAGCGCTGATCCCGGTGCTCGCCGGACTCCTGCTGTCGCTGCCCGTCGCCCAGCTCTGCGCCCGCTTCCGCTGGCTGTACCCGCCGGTCCTCGGCGTCACCACGGTGCTGTACGCGATCCCGTCGCTGGCGTTCTTCGTCATCCTCATCGACTACACCGGCCTCAGCGAGCTGACGGTGATGATCCCGCTGACCGTGTACAGCCTGGTCGTGCTGGTCCCCGCCATCGTGGACGGCGTCCGCTCGGTGCCGCCGGAGACCCTGGCCGCGGCCGAGGCGATGGGGCTCGGCGCCGTACGGCGCTACCTCCAGGTGCAGTTGCCCATCGCCGTACCCGCCATCATCGCGGGCCTCAGGGTCGCCACCGTGTCCAGCATCTCGCTGGTCAGCGTCGGCATGCTCATCGGCAACCAGGGCGCCCTCGGCAACATGCTGAACGACGCCAACCTCTACCACCGCCCCGAACTCGCGGTGAACTCCGTCATCACCACGGCCGTGCTGGCGATCCTCGTCGACGCGGCCCTCGTGCTCACGCGCACCCTGCTGACCCCGTGGATGCCGAAGAAGGGTGCCGCCCGGTGAACGTCCTGGACTTCGCGCACTCCTTCTTCGCCGACACCGCCCACTGGCACGGCTACGACGGCATCCCCACCCGCCTGCTGGAGCACATCGGCTACTCCCTGGAGGCCCTCGCCCTGGCCGCGCTCATCGCGCTGCCCGTCGGCCTGGTCGCCGGGCACCTCGGGCGCGGCGGCAACGCCCTGTCGATGATCGCCACGGCCGGCCGGGCGCTGCCCAGCTTCGGTCTGCTCGTGCTGCTGTTCATCTGGTTCGGCATCGGCACGCTGCCCGTGATGGTGCCGCTCGTCGTGCTCGCCGTGCCCCCGATCCTCGTCACCACCTACGAGGCGATCCGCACCGTCGACCCCTCACCGGTGGACGCGGCACGCGGAATGGGCATGACCGAGCCGCGCATCCTGTTCCGGGTGGAACTCCCGGTCGCCCTCCCGGTGATCCTCGGCGGACTGCGCACCGCCGCCGTCCAGATCGTGTCCACGGCGACGATCGCCGCGTACGTCAGCTTCGGCGGACTGGGCCGGTACATCATCGACGGGCTGTACCAGAAGGACTACGAGAAGGTCGTCGGCGGCGCCTCCCTGGTCGCCGGACTCGCCGTGGTCACCCTCCTGGTGTTCTGGGCGCTGTCGCGGTTCGCCGTCTCCCCGGGGGTACGGCGCGGTGACTGACCGCCTGACCGGCGCGTTCACACCGCCGACACGAACGGGCGCGTTTCGAGGCCAATCGGTGACCTCGTCCCCCTTGACTGACAAATCACGAACTGGCTTGGATCAACAGGTGACTTACGACAACCGCATCAGCAGGTCCATCCGGGGGAACCGAGGGGCGGCGCTGGTCGCCCTCGCGGCGGCGACGACGCTGCTTGCGGGCTGTGGCTCCTCCGACGGCACGTCCGACAACCCCCTGGCCGGAGGAGCGGCGAGCGGCGACACCGTCGTCGTCGGCTCCAACAACTTCGCCGAGAGCATCCTGCTCGCCGACATCTACGGCGAGGCCCTCAAGGCCAAGGGCGTCAAGGTCAAGTACCAGCCCAACATCGGCAGCCGCGAGACCACCTACGGTCTGCTGAAGAACGGCTCCGTGACGGTGCTGCCCGAGTACAACGGCGCGCTGCTGGCCTACCTCGACCAGAAGGCCGCCCCGAAGTCGGCCGAGGAGACCACCAAGGCCATCGAGGCCAAGCTGGACTCCAAGCTGACCCTCCTCGACCCCTCCCCGGCGGAGGACAAGGACTCGGTCACCGTCAACGCGGCCACCGCCAAGAAGTACAACCTCACCGCCAAGTCCTCGATCGGCGACCTCAAGGGCATCGCCAAGGACCTGGTCATCGGCGGCTCGCCGGAGTTCCAGACCCGCCACCAGGGCCTGAGCGGGCTGAAGTCGCTCTACGGCCTGGAGTTCAAGTCCTTCAAGTCCCTGGACGCGGGCGGCCCGCTCACCCAGGCGGCGCTGAAGAAGAACTCCGTGCAGGCCGCCGACCTCTTCACCACCGACCCGGTGATCGCCAAGGAGAAGTTCGTCGTCCTGAGCGACCCGAAGAACCTCTTCGGCTTCCAGAACGTCCAGCCCCTCGTGCGCAAGGACGCGGTGCCGCAGAAGGGTGTGGACGCGCTCGACGCGGTCTCCGCCAAGCTGGACACCAAGACCCTGCTCGACCTGGACACCCAGGTGCAGGTCCAGCACAAGGACCCGCTGGACGTGGCGAAGGAGTGGCTGAAGGCCAACGGCCTCGGCTGACCCCGCCCCGCCCCGCAACCCCGGACCGCCCGGCCGACGCACCGCGTCGCCGGGCGGTCCGGGGTTGCGGCCACGGCACCTAGACTGGCTGGTCCAGAGCAGCGGAACGCGGCCGTACCCGGCCAGGAGGACGACAGTGGCGACAGCGCCCGGCACCGGCCGCCCGGACCCCTCCCCGCAGGTACTCACCGAAGCGGCCGCCGCCTTCGGACTCCTCGCCTCCCCGGCCCGGCTCCACCTGGTGTGGGCGCTGGCCCAGGGCGAGAGCGATGTCACCGGGCTCGCCGAACGGGTCGGCGGCGCGCTGCCCGCCGTCAGCCAGCACCTCACCAAGCTGAAGCTCGCCGGACTCGTCCGCTCCCGCCGCGAGGGCCGGCGCCAGGTCTACTTCGTCGACGCCGACGAACAGGCCGCGCTGGTCGACGTCGTCCGCCTCCTCGTCGGCCGTCTCGCCGAGGAGACCGCCCCGGCACCGGTCCGCCGCCTGCGCGGGCTGTGACCGGCGTCAGCCGTAGGTGAGGTTGGCGCAGGGGTTGTCGTCCGCCGACCGGGCCCCGTTGGCCACCTCGCTGGGCACCGAGGCCGAAGTCGAGGACGGCGCCGGATCGGTCGCGTACGCCTGGCCGAGGACCACGTTGATACGGGCCGCGCCGATCGGCTGCAGCTGGGCGCCGGGGAACACCTTGGCCACCGTCCGGGCGCGGTCCTCCATGCCGGGGCCGTACTGGACGACCGTCGCCAGGTGGTTCTGGGAGAGCGCGGTGGCCGTGCCGGTGACGGTGAAACCGGACGCGGTGAGCGCGGCCGAGCCCTTGGCGGCGAGGCCGGTCACCGTGGTGCCGTTGTAGACCGCCACGGAGATGCCCTTGCCGGAGACCGGGGCGGGGGAGGGGGCGGCCGGTCCGGGCTTCTTCGCCGCACGGCCCTTCCCGCCGCTGGCGTCGGCGCCGTCGATCGTCCGGTCCGCCTTCAGCGCCGCCCACAGCTCACCCGCGTCGGGCTCCACGACCGCCACCCGCGGACCCTCGTACCGCCAGGGGACCGTGACGAACTTGGTGTCGTGCAGGTCGACGCCCTTGAGCGACGTGGCGAAGGACAGCAGTTTGTCGGCGCTGCCCAGCCCGTCGTCGACGGTCATCGACCTGGTCGCGGCGTCGGCCAGCGGCAGCAGCTTGGTCGGGGTGAACCCCTTGTCCTTGACCTCCTTCAACAGGCTGCCCACGAAAGCCTGCTGGCGTTTGATGCGTCCTATGTCGGAGCCGTCGCCGATGCCGTGCCGCAGGCGGACGTAGTCCAGCGCCCGGCGGCCCGCGACCGTCTGCTCGCCCTGACGGAACAGCAGCGTGCCCCGGGTGGCCCGGTTGGGGTTCAGGTCCTTCTGGTAGACGTCGTTGGGCAGGCACACCTTCACCCCGCCGACGACCTCGGTCAGCGCGGCGAAGCCCTTGAAGTCCACGACCACGGTGTGGTCCATCCGCAGGCCCGTGAGCCGCTCCACCGTGTTCTGGGTGCAGGCCGGGTTGCCCTTGTCCGTCTCGCCGACGGAGAAGGCCGCGTTGAACATGGTGTTCGGCCGGGCCTGGGTCCAGCCGCCGTCGGGCAGCTTGCAGGGAGGGATCGTCACCAGGGTGTCGCGCGGTATGGACACGGCCAGAGCGTGCTTGCGGTCGGCGTATATGTGCAGCAGGAGCGTGGTGTCGGAGCGGCCGACGCCGTCCTTGTCGCCCCCGCCGAGCGCCGCGTTGCCGTCGGTGCGCGCGTCCGAGCCGATCACCAGGACGTTCTCGCCCTTGGAGGAGTCCGCCGGGCGGTTGTCCGAGAGGCCGCCGGAGTCGAAGGTCTGGATGTTGCCGTTGAGCTTGAGGTACACCCAGCCCGCGCCGGCGCCGCCGAGCACCACCAGCGACAGGCAGACGACGAAGGCCGTCCGGGCACCGCGCCCGCCAGGACGGCGCCGGTCCCGCGCCGCGGATCTGGTCCCGCCCTCGTCGTCCGGGGTGCCCCGGCCGCCGTCGCGTCGCCGTGGCGGTGGCGTTCCCCGGTTGCTCGTGATGCTCATCGGCCGCCCTCGTGTGCCTCTGACTGGGTTGTACGGTTGCGCAATGTAGCAATCATCGCTGAGCGGACCCGAGAGGTGTCAGCCCTTGCCCCCTCGCCCGGTGAACTCGGCACACCGGGGGCGGAGTTCCCGTATCACCTGAAAGAGGGAGAACCCGGCGGCAGGGTGCCACCGGGTTCTCGTGCGCGGCCACGGGTCAGGCGCGGGCGCGCTCCCGCCGCCGTTGCCGCCGGGAGACGCGGGCCTCCTGGTCGGGCAGCCAGCCGAAGGTGAGGCAGCTTCCGACGACGCCCAGCAGCAGGCCGATGAAGAAGCCGCCCAGGTTGGACGTGAGCCAGGTGCCCAGCGAGGCCAGGACGCCGGTGAGTGAATAGAACAGCCGCTGGGCGGGGTTGAAGAGGACGAGCAGCCCGAGCAGCACCATCAGGGTGGGCAGCAGGTAACCGGCCAGCCCCTGCATGCCGATGTGCATGACGACCTTCAGCGATGCCTTCTCGGTCAGCAGGATCTCGGCCCCGCCCAGGGCGAGCAGCAGCCCGCCCCAGAAGGGCCGGCGCCCCCGCCAGGCGCGGAAGGCCGCCCGCGCGCCCGGGCGCACACGCTCCGGCACCGGCTCAGCAGCCCGAGTCGCTGAAGCCCAGCTTCAGCCCGGGAAGCTTGAACACCGCCGCCGTGGTGGCGTAGTTGGTCTGGCGCAGGTTGGCGATGTGCACGGTGTCGGCCTGCTGGGAGAAGACGCCGATCGGGCCCTTGGCGTTGGCCTTGTCCAGGGTGCTGGCGTCGTTGCCGATCTCGATGTTGTCGAACGCGGCGTCACCCGACAGCTCGGTGGAGTCGGTGGTCAGATCGGTCGCCGTCACCTTCTTCTCGCCCTGGCCCGCCTTGATCAGCAGGTTGGTGCCGCCCAGGTCGACGCTCTGGCAGAGCTTGGTGAGCGTGGCGTTCTTGATCGCGGAGGTGACGACGAGCACCTGGCCGCCGGTGTCACCGGCGTTCGGGCTGCCCTCCGCCATGTTGTCCAGCCCGCCGAACTGCTCGAAGCCGGTGCCGTTCAGCTCGGTCGCGGTGACGGTGAACGGCATGCCGGAGATGGCGAACTGCACGCCCAGCGCGCCTTCGGCGGTCAGGACCGCCAGGGCGGCGGCGACCAGGGTGGCGGGCACCGCCAGCACGGCGGCCCGGCGGTAGCGGACCCGTCCGCGCCGTTCGCCGCCGGCCGGTTCGGGCCCGGAGGTGGGGTCGGTGGACGGGAGGTCCGGGGACGAGGCCATGTCTGCTCCCATGGGCATAGATCCATGCGGGTCTCAGGTGGCGCTTTGTCCTGGCGCGGACAACGGCGACCGCCGGTTACGCGGCGGTAGCCTTCTCGGAAGTTACCGCCGGTTACATCGGAGGGTCAAGGGAGTTGTGAAAAGTAGGTGCCGACCCTGCGCAGACGGTTGCGGTGAACGCCAACTCCCTTGCGATGTATTGACGTTGACGGCACATCAGGTCTACAAATCTGCCTGATCTCCTCGGGACCGTGGCGCCGGGCCCGACGCACGGCCCGCGCCGATTTCCCGGCTTCTCCGGGCGGCCGGCCCGTATACGAAGCACCTCCCTCGCATCCCGGCGCACCCCGCTCTCCCCCCACCTCGGAAGAGAGGCACCCGCATGCGCACCTTCCTCGCTCTCGCCGCGACCGCCACCGCGCTCACCGTCGCCGTGGCCGTCCCCGCGGCCGCCGACGGCGGCGCGGTACTGACCACGGGCGGTACCGGCGGCACCGCCGTCGCCGTCGGTGACACCCTCACCGCGCCGCTCGCCGCCGGCACCTCCGCCACCCTGTACTCCAGCGCGACCGGCACCAGCGGAGTCACCTGCACGGCCTCCCAGTTCACCGCCCAGGTCACCGGCAACCCGGACGCCCCGGGCGCCGCCACCGAGTCGGTCACCGGCCACACCTTCGACAGCGCGAGCTGCACCAGCAACGTCACCGGCGTCCTCGGCGTCAGCGGCATCACGGTCGACCATCTGCCCTACACCGCCTCGGTCGCCTCCGACGGCACCCTCTCCGTCGCCCCGGCGAGCGGCTCGACCATCCAGACCACGGTCAAGCTGCGCACCCTGCTCGGCTCGATCAACTGCGTCTACCAGGCGCCGAGTCTGACCGGGAAGGCGGACAACGCCGACAACAGCATCACCTTCGACGACCAGCAGTTCACCAAGGTGTCCGGCTCGTCGCTCTGCTTCGCCAGCGGCTACTTCAGCGCCAAGTACGCCCCGGTCACCGACGCGGGCGCACCGGTGTTCGTCAACTAGCGCCCTTTCAGTACTCGTTCAGCGTCGGCGCAGGCGCGGGACGAGGGCGGCGGCCGCGGTGAGCACCAGCACCGCGGCCGCTCCGCCCGCCAGCAGCGGAGCCGAGGGGCCCGACTTCGCGCGGGTCGCCTCGGCCACCGGCCTGCCGTCGTCCGGCACCGCGGCGTACGAGGAGTCCTTGCGCGGCTCCGGCGTCGCGCTCGCGGCCGACGGCCGCGCGGACGCGGAGTGCGACGAATGCGCGGAGTGCGCGGAGGGCGACGCGGCCGGCTTCCGGGCGGCCGGCTTCTTCGTGGGCCCGGGCCGTGAGCCGCCCGTACCGCCGCCCGCTGCCGTGCCCTTGCCCGTGAGGACCACGTCGGAGCAGGAGTAGTAGGTGTCCGGCGTGCTCGTGTTCTGCCAGATCGTGTACAGCATCTGACGGCCCGTCCGGTCCGCCGGGAGCGTCGCCCCGAGGTGGTACGCCCCGTTGCTCAGCGGCGGGTTCTTGATCTCGGCGAAGGGGCGGTCCGGCAGGTCCGACCACTTCAGCGGCTTCGACGGGTCGTAGCCCGGCTTGGTCAGGTACAGCCGGAACGAGCCCTCGTGGGCGATCGTCGAGGCGTACGTCAGCGTCAGCCGGCCGCCGGAGGTGAGCCGGGTGGACGGCCAGTCGGCGCGGGCCAGGTCGAGGCCCCGGTAGGCGGGCAGGTTCCCGCTGCACAGCCTGCCGTCCGGAATCACCTGCCGGTCGCGGCCGGCGACGCCGGGCACCCGCAGGTTGTCCCACGCGGTGAAGGGCGCGCCGTTCGCCGCGATCGCGGCCCGGCAGGCGGCCGTACCCCGGGCACTCCCCTGGGGGGAGCAGGCGTAGACCCGGCTGACCGGATCGGTCGGGGCGCCGTGTGCCTGGGCGGGCCCCGCCGTCCACGGCAGCAGCAGGAGCGGGGTCGCGGCGGCGGCCGCCAGAGTGCTCAGGCGGGCGGTCATCCGAGTCATCCGGGACGTCTCCTCGGCGGGGCGGGTACGGCGTGAAGGGGACTGCGGTCCCCCATACGCACGGCGGCGGCGGGGCGTTCACCGCGCGGTCGGGACGCCGGAGCCGATTCACCGACCGCTTCGGCTGTTTCCGGTCCGCTCGCGCCGGCCCACGAATCTTCGCGTAAGCGACGTGGTGCACCCGGAAGTCACCGGAAGCGGATAAAAGCGGAAGGCCCACTTCACCCCGAAAGGGCAGGGGAGGGTGTGTGGAACAGCCGTGAATCTTGGTGCATCCCACATGACTCCCGTTGCCATGCGGTGAGTTATCGTATGCGAGGGGTCAAAACAAACCGCGTGTCCCGTTCGTGCAGGAGAGGGGTCGGCCGATGGCGAGGCAGCTGCGCGCTGAACAGACCCGGACGACGATCATCACGGCCGCCGCCGACCTGTTCGACCGGCAGGGATACGAGTCCACCAGCCTCAGCGACATCGTCGGGCACGCCAACGTCACCAAGGGCGCCCTGTACTTCCACTTCGCCGCCAAGGAGGACCTGGCCCACGCCATCCTCGAACTCCAGTCGGCGGCCGCCCGGCAGGTGGTCGCCGAGGTCGAGAGCCGGGGCTGCTCCTCGCTGGAGGCGCTGATGCGCGCCACGTTCGCCCTCGCCCGCCTCGCCGTGCACGACCCGGTGCCCCGCGCCGGGCTCCGCCTGGTCACCACCAACCTGGCGGTACGGCCACCGCTGCGCCATCCCTTCACCGAATGGCTGGAGTTCGCCTCCCGCAAGCTGGGCGGCGCGGTCAGGGACTGCGATGTGCACGCCGACCTGGACGCCGGGATCGTCGCCCACTCCCTCGTCTGCTTCTTCGTCGGCACCCGCGTCGCCGGACGCACCCTGGAACCGCCCTCCCGGCTGCCCCGCAGGGTCGCCGAGATGTGGTACCTCATGCTCCGCAGCCTGGTCCCGGTGCACCGCCGGCCCCGCTATCTCGCCCTCGCGGCGCAGCTGGAGCGGGAGACCAGGACCGGCTGACCCGCGGGGTACGGTGACGGCATGTCCGACGCCGCCCCCACCGCGCCCGTCATCCGCGCCGCAACACCCGGCTCCTTCCCCCACAGCACCCTGGCCGACCGGCACCCCGCGATCATCCGCCAGGTCCGCGACGCCCTCCCCTACGGACCCGCACAGCGACGCGCGCTGGACGACCTGCTGGAGAACTCCACCGGCGGAGTGATCGAACCCCTCCCCGCCGACGCGCCCGACCGCGAACGCTGGCGCGCCTGGGGCCTGGACAGCCACGTCGGGCAGTCCTGGTTCGACGTGCCGTGGCTGTGGTCCGAGAGCTACTTCTACCGCCGACTGCTCGGTGCCGTCGGCTACTTCGGGCCCGGCGCCTGGCGGGGTGTCGACCCGTTCCGCCCGTCCAAGACCTCCGAACTCCACTCCGTGGCGACCGACGGCGAACTGGCCGCGCTCGACGAACTGCGCGACTCCCCGGCCGAGGAGCGCGACCGGGCGCTGCTGAGCGGCGCGCTGTGGGGCAACCGCGCCGACCTCAGCTTCCGGCTCTCCTCGGAGGGCGGCCAGGACCGCGCACCCGCTCCCGGACTGGTCGCCGACGACAGCGACCTCCTGCTGTCGCTGCTCCCGCCCGCCGGTAACGGCACCCTGTGCCTGGTAGCGGACAACGCCGGCCGTGAACTCGTCCCCGACCTGCTGCTCATCGCCCAGTTCCTCACCGAGGGCCGCGTCGGGCGGGCGGTGCTGCACGTCAAGCCGGACCCGTACTACGTCTCCGACGCCACCACCGCCGACGTGATCGACGCGCTGGACCGGCTGCGCTCCGCCTCCGGCCTGGCCGCGGAGTACGGCGAGACGCTGTGGTCGGCCATGGGCGACGGCCGTCTCACGGTCCGCGCCCACCCCTTCTCCTGCTCCCCGCTGCCCTACGCCGACATGCCGGACGACCTCCGCGCCGACTTCGCGGACGCCGGCCTCACCCTGTTCAAGGGCGACCTCAACTACCGGCGGCTGGCGGGCGACCGGTACTGGCCGCCCACCACGCCCTTCGACGAGGTGACCGCGTACTTCCCCGGCCCGGTGGCCGCGCTGCGCATCCTCAAGTCCGAGGTGGTCACGGGGCTCACCCCGGACACCGAGGCCGCTCTGACCGCGGCGGAGGGGCAGAAGTGGCGCACCGACGGCACGCACGCACTCATCCAGGTCAACCCGTCACCCGGCCCGGACGGGCAGTGACGCGATCCCGTCGGCGACTCCGGACGCGGACGGCACCACCGGCCCGGCGAGCCGCAGGGCGGGCAGCGCCCGCGCCACCTCCTCGTACAGGACGCGCAGTTGCAGCCGGGCGAAGTCGGCGCCCAGGCACAGATGCGGTCCGGCGCCGAGGGACAGGTGCGGGTTGGGCGTACGGGCCAGGTCGGGCCGGCCGGGAGCGGTGAAGACCCGCTCGTCGTGGTTGGCGGCGGCGAGGAACACGACGACCGCGTCACCGTGCCGGACGCGCCGGCCGGACAGCACGGTGTCCGCTGCGGCCGTGCGGCGCACGGTGAGCAGGGGCGGACACAGCCGCAGCAACTCCTCCACCGCGGGCTCCGGCGCGGCCGTCCCCTCGCGCAGCCTTCGGTACGCCCCGGGATGCGAGGCCAGGACCCGCAGGCCGCCCGCCGCCGCGTCCCGCATGGGGGCGAGGCCGGTGGTCAGCAGGAGCGGGACGAGCATCTCCAGCTCGGCCGAGGTCAGTTGGGCGTCGTGGGCGAGCGCCGTCGTCAGGTCGTCGTCCGGATAGCGGCGGCGGTGGACGACGAGCCCGCGCGCGTACTCCACGCTGTCCGCCACGGCCTCGGTCTCCGACAGCCGGGGCAGGCGGCGCCGGTCGGCGTGCGGGACGCCCACGAGGTCGGCCAGGTTGAGCGAGGTGTACGGCTCCGACACGTCGGCGGCGAGGTCGAGGACGCCGTCGGCCGCGCGGGCCGCGGCCAGCGCCCCGGCGAGCAGGGTGCGGGCCCGCTCGCGCGCGGTCGCCGTGAACCGCGCGACGCGTACGGGGGTGAGCGCGCGGGTGGCCCGGCCGCGCAGCCGGGTGTGCCGCGGCGGGTCCAGCCGGTCCAGCATCGCGCTCGACGGCGGGAGTTCGCCCGCCCGGTGGGACGAGAACGCCGCGGGGTCCCGGAGTACCCGGAGCGCCTCGGCGTGCCCCATCACCGCCCAGAATCCGGGACCGGCCGGCCCCTCCGCCGTGCCGGGTTCGTCCTGCCAGGACACGGGGCCCGCCGGGTGCGGTAATCGGCGCCGGGGAGGCGGGAGGGGGATCATGGGCCCTACCGTGTCCCCGGCGCGGGGGCCGGACAAGGGGAGGGACAGCCTCCGGCGGCAGGCTGTCCGGATGTCGTCGGCACGGCGCGGAAACGGCCTCCGGGCAGAACGGTGCTGGGACGGTCAACGCCACAAGAAGCGGAGCGAGTTCCCGGTTTCGGAGTCGGTTCACGCGATGGTGTGATCATCCCCTTCGCCGCGGATGGCCCGTTCGTCCCACGGGTAGGGCCCGGCCATGACGCAGCCGTTCGAACTCCCGCACTTCTACATGCCGTATCCCGCGCGGCTCAACGCGCATCTCGACGAAGCGCGCGCCCACTCCACCGCCTGGGCGCGCGAGATGGGCATGCTGGAGGGCTCCGGGGTCTGGGACCAGGCCGACCTGGAGGCGCACGACTACGGCCTGCTGTGCGCCTACACCCACCCCGACTGCGACGGGCCGGCGCTCTCACTGATCACCGACTGGTACGTGTGGGTGTTCTTCTTCGACGACCACTTCCTCGACATGTTCAAGCGCACCCAGGACCGGGCGGCCGGCAAGGCGCACCTGGACCGGCTGCCGCTGTTCATGCCGCTCGACCCCGCCACCCCGGTGCCCGCACCGGAGAACCCCGTCGAGGCGGGGCTCGCCGACCTGTGGGCGCGCACGGTCCCGGCGATGTCCGCCGACTGGCGGAGCCGCTTCGCCGTGGCGACCGAGCACCTGCTCAACGAGTCGATGTGGGAGCTGTCCAACATCAACGAGGGGCGGATCGCCAACCCGGTCGAGTACATCGAGATGCGCCGGAAGGTGGGCGGCGCGCCCTGGTCGGCGGGGCTCGTGGAGTACGCGACGGCGGAGGTGCCCGCCCAGGTCGCCGGCACCCGGCCGCTGAGGGTGCTGATGGAGACCTTCTCCGACGGCGTCCACCTGCGCAACGACCTGTTCTCCTACCAGCGGGAGGTGGAGGAGGAGGGCGAGAACAGCAACGGCGTGCTGGTGCTGGAGAAGTTCTTCGGCTGCTCCACCCAGGAGGCCGCCCGGACCGTCAACGACGTCCTCACCTCACGGCTGCACCAGTTCGAGCACACCGCGCTCACCGAGGTGCCCGCCGTCGCGCTGGAGAAGGGACTGCGCCCCGACGAGGTCGCGGCGGTGGCCGCGTACACCAAGGGGCTCCAGGACTGGCAGTCCGGCGGCCACGAATGGCATCTGCGCTCCAGCCGCTACATGAACCAGGGCGCGCGCTCCGAGGCGCCCTGGCAGCAGCCGAGCGGGCCAGGCACCTCGGCCGCCGACATCCGTTCCGTACTCGCCTCGGCGGGCGCCGAGCGGCTGCGCGCCTACACGCACGTGCCGTACCGGAAGGTCGGGCCGTCGCTGCTGCCCGAGTTCCGCATGCCCTTCCCGCTGGAACTGAGCCCGCACCTCGACGCCGCCCGGCGCGACCTCGTCACCTGGTGCCACGGCATGGGCATCCTCGGCGAAGGCGTCTGGGACGAGGACAAGCTGGCCGCCTACGACCTCGCGCTGTGCTCCGCCGGAATCGACCCCGACGCCACGCCCGAGGCCCTCGGTCTGAGCGCGCGGTGGCTCGCCTGGGGCACGTACGGCGACGACTACTACCCCCTGATCCACGGCCACCGCCGCGACCTGGCCGCCGCCCGGCTGACCACGGCCCGGCTGTCCGGGTGCATGCCCGTGGACGGCGAACCGGGTGTGGTCCCCGCGAACGCCATGGAGCGCGGGCTCACCGACCTGTGGGCGCTGACCACGGCGCGGATGACGGACGAACAGCGGCGCACCCTGAAGGCCGCCGTCGACGTGATGACCGAGAGCTGGGTGTGGGAGCTGTCCAACCAGCTCCAGCACCGCGTCCCCGACCCGGTCGACTACCTGGAGATGCGGCGCGCCACCTTCGGCTCCGACCTCACCCTGAGCATGTGCCGGATGGGCCGGGGCCCGGCGATCCCGCCCGAGGTGTACCGCAGCGGGCCGGTGCGCTCCCTGGAGAACGCGGCCGTCGACTACGCCTGCCTGCTCAATGACGTCTTCTCGTACCAGAAGGAGATCGAGTACGAGGGCGAGGTCCACAACGCGATCCTCGTCGTGCAGAACTTCTTCGGCATCGGCTACCCGGCCGCTCTCGACATCGTCCACGACCTGATGACCCGGCGCATGGAGCAGTTCGAGCACGTGATCGCGCATGAACTGCCCGTGCTCTACGACGACTTCCAGCTCTCCGGGGAAGCGCGCGCGGCGATGGGCGACTACGTCCTCGACCTGCAGAACTGGCTCTCCGGCATCCTCAACTGGCACCGCGAGGTGGACCGTTACAAGGCCGAGTGGCTGGGCGGCCGGGCGCACGGCTTCGTTCCGGGGCAGACCCCGGCCCCGCTCCAGCCGACCGGCTGACGGGACGGCCGGCGGGCCGGGCGGGGCGGGCCGGGGGAGCACACGCCCCGGCCCGCCCGGCCGTGCTCGACAGCGGCCGCCACCTCCGGAAACCCGCCTCCGGAAACCCGGTGGTCGACACCTGCCCCGCGCGCCATGATGGCCTCGCCCCACGCCCCGCCACGACCACCCCCGGAGGCCCGGATGACCGGCAGCACGCCCGCGATCTTCACCGTCGACGACTACCGCGCCCGTATGGCGCGCGCGGCCGGTGCCGCCGCCGACGCGGGGCTCGCCGGACTGCTCGTCGCGCCCGGGCCGGACCTGGTGTGGCTCACCGGGTACACACCCCCGGCCGTCACCGAACGGCTCACCCTGCTCGTCCTCGTCCCCGGCCGCGAACCCGTGCTCGTCGTCCCCGCGCTGGAGGCCGCCGACGCCGAGCGGGCGGTGGGCGCGCCCGCGCTCACCCTGCGCCGGTGGACCGACGGCGAGGACCCCTACGCCCTCACCGCCGCCCTGCTCGACCCCAAGGGCGGCCTCGGCGTCAGCGACAACGCCTGGGCGCTGCACCTGCTGAACCTCCAGCGCGCCCTGCCGGACATCTCCTGCGCCGCGCTCACCGACGCCCTGCCCATGCTGCGCGCCGTCAAGGACCCGGCCGAACTCGAACTGCTGGCCGCCGCCGGGGCCGCGGCCGACTCGGCCTTCGAGGAGATCCGCAAGCTGCCCTTCGCCGGGCGCCGCGAGGACGAGGTGGGGCGCGACCTCGCCGGGCTGCTGCGCCGCTTCGGGCACTCCCAGGTCGACTTCACCATCGTCGGCTCCGGCCCCAACGGCGCCGACCCGCACCACGAGGTGGGGGACCGGGTCATCCAGCGGGGCGACATGGTCGTCCTGGACTTCGGCGGCCTCAAGGACGGCTACGGCTCCGACACCACGCGCACGGTCCACGTGGGGGAGCCGACCGAGGAGGAGCGGCGGGTCCACGACGTGGTGCGGGCCGCGCAGGAGGCCGGGTTCCGGGCCGTCCGGCCCGGCGCCACCTGCCAGGACGTCGACCGGGCCGCCCGCGCGGTGATCGAGGACGCCGGGTACGGGCAGTACTTCATCCACCGCACCGGGCACGGCATCGGCGTGACCACGCACGAGCCGCCGTACATGATCGAGGGCGAGGAGCAGCCGCTCGTGCCCGGCATGTGCTTCTCCGTCGAGCCCGGCATCTACCTGCCCGGCCGGTTCGGGGTCCGCATCGAGGACATCGTGACGGTGACGCGGGACGGCGGACGCCGCCTGAACGACACCACGCGTGAGATGGTCGTGGTGGACTGAGAACACCCAGGCGGCGACCTCCACGACCACCCTCCGGAACGGCGAGACACGACCCATGACCCGGCCCCCGATCCCCACCCCGGACACCGTGCGCGCACTGGTCCGCTCCCTGCTCAGAAGCGGCGCGGCGCAGGGGCCCGAGGTACGGCCCGTCGAGGCGGGCCGGCCGTACACCTGGTGGGTGGGGACCGGTCAGGTGCTGCGGCTCGCCCCCGACCGGGAGGCGTCCGTCCGGCTGCGCCGGGAGGCACGCGTGCGCGACCTGGTCCGGCCGCACCTGCCGGTCGCCCTCCCGTCCGCCGTCGCGTACGGGGAGTGGTCGCCCGGCCTCGCCTGCACGCTCGACGCGCGGCTGCCCGGCGAACCGGGTCACGAGGTGTCCGCGCTCGGCGAGGCCGACCTCGCCGGTCTGTTCACCGGGCTCCGCGCGGTCCCCGCGCGCCAGGCGGAGACGCTCGGCGTGCCGCGCGTGCCGCCGCGCTCCCTGGAGGCGCTGCGCCGCATCGCCGCGCACGCGGCCGAACAGCCCGCCCTCGCCGACGAGCCCGACGTCGACCGGCTGCGGCAGCTCACCCCCGCCGGGGCCGCCCAGCTCGCCGCGCAGACCGCCGCCGCCGTGCTCACCCACCGCCGCCTCACCGGCGACCACGTGCTGATCAGCGGCGACGGCCGGGTCCGCGGCGTCCTGGACTGGACCGGCGCCGGTCTGGGGGACCCGGCCGAGGACATCGCCGCGCTCGCCGCCTCGGTCGGCGCCCCCGCCGCCGTCCGCGCCGCCACCCTCGCCGGGTACGGTCCCCGCCCCTGCCTGCGCGGCCTCTGGCTCGCCCGCTGCGACACGGTGATCGCGCTGGCCGGACACCCGGGCACCCCGGACGCGGCACCCCTGCGCCCCGCCCTGCTCCGGGCCTGGGAGCCGATCATGCTGGAGCGGGTCACGGAGCTGAAGGACGACGAGTAGGCGCCCACGGGGCCGAAGGACGGGGAGCGCGCCCACCGGAGCCGAATCGGCGCCCCGCGCCCTCTCACGGCTGCGACAGCACCACGCAGGACTCGCCCGGCATCTGGAGCATCCCGTCCGGCCCGGGCGGCTCCACCGACTCGTCCCACGCGGCCAGGATCTCCAGTTGGCCGGTACCGAGCGGGATCGAGGCCGGCTCCTTGCCGAAGTTGACCGCGACGCGCACATCGCCGCGGCGGAAGGCCAGCCAGTGGGCCGCCTCGTCGAAGGCGACCTTGGTGTCGGCGAGGTCGGGAACGGTGAGGTCGGGCCGCTCGTGGCGCAGGGCGATCAGACGGCGGTACCAGGCCAGGACGCGGGCGTGCGGCTCGCGCTCCGGTTCCGACCAGTCGAGGCAGGAGCGGTCGCGGGTGGCCGGGTCCTGCGGGTCGGGCACGTCCTCCTCGGCCCAGCCGTGGCCCGCGAACTCCCGCCGCCTGCCCTGCCGTACGGCCTCGGCCAGCTCCGGGTCGGTGTGGTCGGTGAAGTACTGCCAGGGTGTGCCGGCCGCCCACTCCTCGCCCATGAACAGCATCGGGGTGAGCGGCGAGGTCAGGGTCAGCGTGGCCGCGCAGGCCAGCAGGCCGGGGGAGAGGCCGGCGGCCAGCCGGTCGCCCTGGGCGCGGTTGCCGACCTGGTCGTGGGTCTGGCTGTAGCCCAGCAGCCGGTGCCCGCTCAGCCGGGCCCGGTCCAGCGGGCGGCCGTGGGCCCGGCCCCGGAAGCTGGAGTACGTGCCGTCGTGGAAGTAGCCGCCGGTCAGGGTCTTGGCGAGCGCGGCCAGCGGGGCGCGGGCGAAGTCCTCGTAGTAGCCCTGGGACTCGCCGGTCAGGGCGGTGTGCAGGCAGTGGTGGAAGTCGTCGTTCCACTGGGCGTGCAGGCCGAGGCCGTGCTCCGCGCGCGGCGTGATCATCCGGGGGTCGTTCAGGTCGGACTCCGCGATCAGGAACAGCGGGCGGCCCACCTCCTCGCCCAGGGCGTCCACCGCCTCCGACAGCTCCTCCAGGAAGTGCCGCGCACGGGTGTCGACCAGGGCGTGGACCGCGTCCAGCCGCAGCCCGTCCAGCCGGTAGTCCCGCAGCCAGGCCAGCGCGCTGTCCCGGAAGTAGGCGCGCACCTCGTCCGAGCCCGGCGCGTCCAGGTTCACCGCGGCGCCCCACGGGGTCTGGTGCGTGTCCGTGAAGTACGGCCCGAAGGAGGGAAGCCGGTTGCCGGAGGGGCCCAGGTGGTTGTGCACCACGTCCAGGACGACACCGAGGCCCAGTCCGTGCGCCCGGTCCACGAACCGCTTCAGCGCCTCCGGCCCGCCGTACGGCTCGTGCACGGCCCACGGCGCCACGCCGTCGTACCCCCAGCCGTGCCGGCCGGGGAAGGGGCACAGGGGCATCAACTCGACGTGTGTGACGCCGAGTTCCGCGAGGTGGTCCAGGCGGGCGGCGGCCGCGTCCAGCGTGCCCTCGGGGGTGTACGTGCCCACGTGCAGCTCGTACAGCACCGCGCCCGGCAGCCCGCGCCCCGGCCAGTCGGCACGCCACTCGTACCGGTCCTGGTCCACGACCGCGCCCAGTCCGTCCGGCCCGTCCGGCAGACGGCGCGAGCGCGGGTCGGCCAGCACGGGCCCGCCGTCCAGCGCGAAGCCGTAGCGGGTGCCGTCCTCCGCGTCCGCCTCCGCGTGCCACCAGCCCGCCCGCCGCGGATCGCGTGCCATCGCGTGCGTGACGCCCTCGCGATCGAGCGCTACCCGTTCTGCCTGTGGTGCCCACACCTCGAACTTCACGGACGGTTCCCCTTCGTCTGCTCACCGTGATGCAGTCCGCCCATCGTGCCGCGAATTCGATCAATCCGCTCCGGAATCCGGGCTTTGTGGCCGGGTGTCGCGGAAGTCGGGCGTGCGGGGCGCCGGTTGCCGCTTCTGGACACCCCGGGGTGCGCTGCCCGACAATCACGAACGTGACGTCGTCCTTCGAATTCCCCGTGTATCCCGTACGGGTCTCCGACGCGGAACGCGACAAGGCACTGCGGGTACTGCGGGACGGCGTCGCCATGGGCCGGCTGTCGCACGACACGTTCGTGCACCGCATGGAGCTGGCCCTCGCCGCGCGCAGCCCCCGCGAACTCGCCGTGCTCACCGCCGACCTGCGCGACGGCAACCGGCTGAGCCGCGCGCTGTTCGGCACCGTGGAGGCGGTCTCGGGGTTCACCGTCCGGCTGCGCCGGGCCTGGCACGCCGAGCGGCTGCCCAAGCTGCTGCTGCCCCACCCCACGCACGGCCACCCCCTGCGCATCGGCCGCGACCCGGCCAACGGGCTGCGGCTCAACCACGACACCGTCTCCCGCGTGCACGCGGAACTGCGGCACCAGGACGGCACGTGGGTCCTGCGCGACCTCGGCTCCACCAACGGCACCACCGTCAACGGCCGCCGCGTCCTCGGCGCCGTGGCGGTGCGGGAGGGCGACCTCGTCGGCTTCGGCACGATCACCTACCGGCTCGCGGTGGACTGAGACACCGGACCCGGACCGGCCACCGCGACCGGCGCCATGCCGCCCGTTCGGGTGAGGCGGGCTGGCGCCGCCCGGCCGTCGTGCCGATGCACCGGACATGAACCGTCTCACGCGTACGGCCGCGCTCGCCGCCGCCCTGATGGCCACCTGTCTGCTCACCCCCGGCGCTCCGGCCCACGCCGCGCCGCCCGGCGCGGCCGACTGGCTCTCCCTCACCGTCACCCGCCCCGGCACCACCGGCGGCGGCACCCGGGCCGCCCTGCTGCTGTGCGACCCCCCGCAGGGCCACCCGAAGGCCCCCCAGGCGTGCGCCGAACTGGACGCCGCTGAAGGCGACTTCAGCCGCCTGGCCGACCCGGCGGCCATCTGCCCGCTGATCTACGCGCCCGTCACCGCGCGCGCCCACGGCCGCTGGAACGGCCATCCGGCCGACTTCGAGCGGACGTACGGCAACGCGTGCGAGCTGCGCGCCGCGACGGGCGCCGTGTTCGCCCTGGACGACTGACCGCCCGCGGACCGGGTGGTGTCCCTGAGCCACCCGGCCCGCCCGCGCTCACTCCTCCACCCGCTCCAGCAGCGCCGCGGGCAGGGCCGAGAACAGCTCCTCCGCGCGCACCTCCCCGGTGAACTCCCGCTCCCCGGTCAGCAGATCCCGCCAGCGGCCCGGAGGCAGCGGCAGGTGGGTGTCGTGCCAGCCGCCCGCCTCGGCGAGGTGGACGGAGAGGCGGGTCACCGCCGTGATCACCTCACCGGAGCGGGAGAACGCCAGCACATGCTCGGCCGACGGCCCCTCGGCGAGGAGCGGGGCGTACGACCCCGCCGTGCCGAACAGCTCCGGCCGGCGCGCCCGGAGGTGCAGCGCCGCCCTGGTCAGCGCGTCCTTCTCGCCGGGCGACGAGGGCGGGAAGGGGACCGGACGCCGGTTGTCGGGGTCCACCAGGGCCCGGTACTCGCTCTCGGTGCCCTGGTACACGTCCGGCACGCCCGGCATCGTCAGATGGACCAGCGCCGCGCCCAGCACGTTGGCCCGGATGTGCGGCTCCAGCGCCTTGCGGAAGGCCGCCACCCGCTCCCCGGACGCCCCGCACGGCCCGGCCGCGACGAACGCGGCCACCGCGTCCTCGTACGGCGGCTCCTGCTCGGTCCAGCTCGTGTACATGCCCGCCTCGCGGACGTGCTTCAGCAGCGCCTCGCGGACCCGCTCCTCCTCGGCCGGACCGAGGCCGAACACCGTCTGCCAGGCGGCCCAGGCCAGCTGGCCGTCGGGGACCACCTCCCCGGCCCGGCCCAGCTCGGCGAGCAGCTTCGCCCAGCGGCCCGGGCACTCGGTGAGCACGTTCAGCGCCGCCCGTACGTCCGCGCTGCGCTTGGTGTCGTGCGTGGTGACCACCGTGCCGGTGTCCGGCCAGTCCCGCGCGATCCGGGCGCAGTAGGCGTGGAACTCCGCCGGGGACACTCCCGCTCTGCCCGGATCGCCGCCCACCTCCGTCGCCGACAGCAGCGGCACATAGCGGTAGAAGGCCGTGTCCTCCACCGACTTGGCGCGCAGCGCCGACGCCGTCTGGGCGAACCTGGCCCGGAACTCGGTGCGTTCGGGCAGCGATCCGTCGTCCGGGCCGGTGAGCAGCCCGCGCACCAGATCGACGGCCTCCGCCTCCTCGGGCACCGCGAACACGGTACGGGCCTCGGCCGCGGCCGCCTCGGTGACGACGTCGGCCGCGTCCCGCGAGCTGTAGGGCCTGTACACCGGCATGCGGACCAGCAGCTCCTCCAGGGCCGTGCGCAGCGCCCAGGGCGCGCGGTCGCGCAGCGCCAGGTCCGGGGAGGCGGCGCACAGCCGGACCGCCGAGCGGGTGAGCCGGTCGGCCTCGGCGGCCAGCTCGTGGGTGAGCACCTTGTACGCGGCCCTGCGCACGGTGGCGTCCCAGTCGCCGCCCCGATCGGTCTGCGGGGCCGCGAACGCCCGGTAGTGCGCTTCGAGTTCGGCGGCTCCGGCCGGTCCGGTGAACACGCCGTCGATGCGGCGCAGCGCGTCGTACCCGGTGGTGCCGGCGACGGGCCAGGAGTCGGGCAGCCGCTCGTCGTCGGCGAGGATCTTCTCCACCACCGTCCAGCGGCCCCCGGTCGCCTCGTCCAGCCGGGCGAGATAGGCGTCCGGGTCGGCCAGGCCGTCCGGGTGGTCGATGCGCAGGCCGTCGATCACGTCCTCCGCCAGGAGCTGGAGGATCTTGCCGTGGGTGGCGTCGAAGACCTCCGGGTCCTCCACCCGCACCCCGATCAGCTCGGAGATGCTGAAGAAGCGCCGGTAGTTCAGCTCGGTGCGGGCCAGCCGCCACCACACCGGGCGGTACCACTGGGCGTCCAGCAGCTCGGGCAGCGGCAGGCCCTCGGTGCCGGAGCGCAGCGGGAAGACGTGGTCGTGGTAGCGCAGCATGTCGCCGTCGACGACCAGGTGCTCCCGCTCGGCGCCGGCGGGACCGCCGAGCACCGGCAGCAGCACCTGCCCGCCGCGCGACGCCCAGTCGATGTCGAACCAGCGCGCGTACGGCGACTCGGGACCCTCGCGCAGCACCTCCCACAGGGCGCGGTTGTACCGGGGGGCCATCGCCATGTGGTTCGGCACGATGTCGGCCACCAGGCCGAGCCCGTGTTCCCGCGCGGTGCGCGACAGCGCCCGCAGGCCGTCCTCGCCGCCCAGCTCCCCGCGCACGCGCGCGGGGTCCACGACGTCGTAGCCGTGCGTGGAGCCGGGGACGGCTTCCAGAACGGGGGACAGATGCAGGTGCGAGACGCCCAGCGACGCCAGATAGGGCACGGCCGCCTCGGCGGCGGCGAAGGGGAAGGAGGGCTGGAGCTGCAGGCGGTAGGTGGCCGTGGGCACCCCTGGTCCGGGTCGCACTGAAGTCATGCAGAGCTACGTACCCCGCACACCGCTCTTCGTGTCATCCGCGCGGGCATCCGGCCCACGCGAACAGGACACCGGCCGGGGACACCGGGCGTGTCCCCGGCCGGGATGCCTCACGCGGGGCGCTGGAGCACGGTCAGGCTGCGGTCCGGCAGGGTCAGACGCTCACCGGCCGCCACCTTGGGACCCGTACCGGGCGGCACCCCCTCGGGCCGCGCGGTGTCCACGACCACCTGCCACTGCCTGCCGTGGTCCACCGGCACCAGGAAGTCCAGCGTCTCGTGCGAGGCGTTGAACATCAGCAGGAACGAGTCGTCCGCGATCCGCTCCCCGCGCGGGCCGGGCTCGGAGATGGCGTTGCCGTTCAGGAACACGGCCAGCGCGGAGGCGGGCGCCGAGTCCCAGTCCCCCTGCGTCATCTGTTCGCCCTCCGGGGTGAACCACGCGATGTCGGACAGCTCGTCCTGGGTGCCCTCCACCGGACGCCCGTGCAGGAAGCGGCGGCGGCGGAACACCGGGTGCTCGCTGCGCAGTCCCACCATCGCCCGGGTGAACTCCAGCAGGTCGCCGCCGTCCTCGCCGGTCTGCGGCCAGTCCACCCAGGACAGTTCGTTGTCCTGGCAGTAGGCGTTGTTGTTGCCCCGCTGGGTGCGGGCGAGTTCGTCGCCGTGGCTGATCATCGGCACGCCCTGGGAGAGCATCAGCGTGGCGATGAAGTTGCGCGTCTGCCGTGCGCGCAGTCCGAGCACGTCCGGGTCGTCGGTCTCGCCCTCCACCCCGCAGTTCCAGGACCGGTTGTGGCTCTCGCCGTCCCGGTTGTCCTCGCCGTTGGCCGCGTTGCGCTTGTCGTTGTACGACACGAGGTCGCGCAGGGTGAAGCCGTCGTGGCAGGTGACGAAGTTGATGGAGGCCAGCGGGCGGCGGCCGTCGTCCTGGTAGAGGTCGGAGGACCCGGTGAGCCGGGACGCGAACTCCGCCAGCGCGCGCGGCTCCCCGCGCCACAGGTCCCGCACGGTGTCCCGGTACTTGCCGTTCCACTCGGTCCACAACGGCGGGAAGTTGCCCACCTGGTAGCCGCCCTCGCCCACGTCCCACGGCTCCGCGATCAGCTTCACCTGCGAGACCACCGGGTCCTGCTGGACCAGGTCGAAGAACGACGACAGCCGGTCCACCTCGTGGAACTGCCGGGCCAGGGTGGCCGCGAGGTCGAAACGGAACCCGTCGACGTGCATCTCGGTGACCCAGTACCGCAGCGAGTCCATGATGAGCTGCAGGACGTGCGGCGAGCGCATCAGCAGGCTGTTGCCGGTGCCGGTGGTGTCCATGTAGTAGCGCGGATCGTCGGTCAGCCGGTAGTACGACGCGTTGTCGATGCCCTTGAACGACAGGGTCGGACCCAGGTGGTTGCCCTCGGCGGTGTGGTTGTAGACCACGTCGAGGATCACCTCGATCCCCGCCTCGTGCAGCGCCCGCACGGCGGACTTGAACTCCAGCACCTGCTGGCCCCGGTCGCCCCAGGAGGCGTACGTGTTGTGCGGGGCGAAGAAGCCGATGGTGTTGTAGCCCCAGTAGTTGTTCAGACCCATGTCGACCAGCCGGTGGTCGTTGACGAACTGGTGGACCGGCATCAGCTCCAGCGCCGTCACCCCCAGCCGGGTCAGGTGCTCGATGACCGCCGGGTGGGCCAGCCCCGCGTAGGTCCCGCGCAGCTCCTCCGGCAGCCCCGGATGGCTCATGGTCAGGCCCTTCACATGGGCCTCGTAGATCACCGTGCGGTGGTAGTCGGTGCGCGGCGGGCGGTCGTCGCCCCAGTCGAAGTAGGGGTTGATCACCACGGAACTCATGGTGTGCGGCGCGGAGTCCAGGTCGTTGCGCCGGTCGGGGGCGCCGAAGTGGTAGCCGTACACCTCCTCGCCCCACACGACCGACCCGCTGACCGCCTTCGCGTACGGGTCCAGCAGCAGCTTCGCCGAGTTGCAGCGCAGCCCCCGCTCCGGTGCGAAGGGGCCGTGCACCCGGAACCCGTACCGCTGTCCCGGCATCACGCCGGGCAGGTACGCGTGCCGGACGAACGCGTCGCTCTCGCGCAGTTCCACCGCCGTCTCGGAGCCGTCGTCGTGCAGCAGACACAGCTCCACTCGGTCCGCGGCCTCCGTGAAGACCGCGAAGTTGGTACCGGCACCGTCATAGGTGGCGCCGAGGGGATACGCCTCTCCAGGCCAGACCTGCATGCACTCGACTCTTCCAGGTGCGGGGCCCCGGTGGGGGCGCGTTGGCGGCGAGTCTCCCCGAAAGTGAGGGCACCTGACGCCTACCGCCCTCTGCTGCCGGCCGACCCGTGGTCACGGATGACCTCTACCCGCACCCGAAGGAGGGAAGCCGCGCCGGGCCCGGCCGGCCGCACCTCTTCCCGGCCGTTCCCGGCGGCACGGGCGGGCGGAGCCGGGGCGCGGGGCCGCTCACCAGCGGCGCGGCGTCCGGGGCGGGACGAGCGCCGCTATGACTCCGCTCACTCGCTCCGCCCCCGAGGGCCCCAAAAGCCCCGTGACCGCAGGCAAGTTGGGAAACCGACCTGTCCATCCGGCTGCACCGCCGACCGCTCCCGGAGTACCCTTCCTTGATCGTTGGGACGGGGAAGGTCCGGGGGACGGAAGGCGGTGCAGGGTGGGCTCGGGAGGGCTGGAGTTGCCCCCTGGTGGCGAGGGTCACGAGGGGAGCGGTTCCACGGAGGTCCCGCCCGGCGCGGTGTCCCTGGCACGTCCGATGGGCGCGGGGTCGATCGGACCGGAACTGGACTGGGACGCGGGCGCCTGGCTGGAGGTGCGCACCCGGGCCCAGCGGGCGGGCCGCGCCTACATCTGGCTCAACCTCGTCGAGCAGCGGCTGCGCGCGGTCGTGGCCGCCGTGCTGCGCCCCGTCTACGAACCCGTCCACGGTGACGACTGGGTGGTGGCCGCCGCCGGGCCGGCCGGTCAGGAATGGGTGCAGCGGGCCGTGGCGGTGCGCGAAGTCAGCCGCCGCAAGGGCTACTTGCTCGACCCGGCCGACGACAACGTGCTCAGCTTCCTCACGCTGCCCCAGCTGCGCGAGCTGATGGTGCAGCACTGGCCGTGCTTCGAGCCGTACTTCGACGAGCGCCGGGACCTCGAACTCGCCCTGGACGAGCTGGAGGTGACCCGGAACGTCGTCTCCCGCAACCGGGCGCTGTCCGAGGCGGTGCTCAACCAGGCCGAGCGCGCCTCCGCGCGGCTGCTGGACCTGCTCGGTGCGGCCGGTGACGTGCCCTCGGCGGGCCGGCTCCCGGTCGACGCGGTCGAGGACCTCGTCGGCGCCCGGTACGCGGACGTGGTCGCCGTGCACTCCGACCGGGTGCGGCTGATGGGGCAGTTCCCGGCCGAGGACATGTTCGGCGGGGCCCGCCGCCTGGACGCCATCGGCATCGGGCTCAACCTGCTGGTGCAGAACTTCTCCGGCCGCCGCCTGGTCCGCCTGGCCGAGTCCGGCTGCCGGGTCCGGCTGCTCTTCCTCAACCCCGCCTCCAGCGCGGTCAAGCGCCGCGAGCGCGAACTCGGTATGAGGCGGGGTGAGTTGGCCCGATCGGTCGAGATGAACATCCTGCACATGCGCCGGGTGCGCTCCCGGCTGCGCGACCCGGGCGCCTTCGAGATCCAGGTGTACGACGAGACGCCGCGCTTCACCGCCTACCTGGTGGACGGCGACGGGGCCGACGGCATCGGCGTGGTGCAGTCCTATCTGCGCGGGGCGCGCGGCATGGAGTCGCCGGTGCTGGTGCTGCGGGGCGGCAGCCGGGTGGTCAAGACGGACCAAGTGGGCGAATCGGGACTCTTCCCCACCTATCGGGAGGAGTTCGAGCTGACCTGGGCGGACTCGCGCCCGGTGTCCTGAGGGACGCCCGCGGCGGGCGGCCGGATGCGTTGTCAGTGCCCCGTGTCATGGTGGAGGCCACTGGGGGAACGCACCACCAAGAAGGGGGGCCGCCCATGGGCTGGCACCGGGAGCCGCTGATCGGCTTCGACCTGGAGACGACCGGGACCGACCCGCGTCACTCGCGCATCGTCACGGGAGCCGTGCTGGAGGTCAGGGCCGGCGAGCCCGTGGCACGCCGGGAGTGGCTGGCCGATCCGGGCGTGGAGATACCCGCCGACGCGGTCGCCGTGCACGGCATCAGCAACGAACGCGCCGCGGCCGAGGGCCGCCCGGCCGACCAGGTCGCCGACGCCCTGGCCGCCGCGCTGGTCTCCGCCTGGGAGGCGGGCATGCCGGTCGTCGCCTACAACGCCGCCTTCGACCTCACCCTGCTCTCCGCCGAGCTGCGCAGGTACGGCCTGCCCTCGCTCGCGGACCGGCTGGGCGGTCGCGCTCCGGCTCCGGTCGTCGACCCGTACACCATCGACCGCAAGGTCGACCGCTACCGCAAGGGCAAGCGGAACCTGGAGGCCGTCTGCGCCGAGTACGGCGTGGTGCTGGACGCGGCCCACGACGCCGCGGCCGACGCCCTGGCCGCCGCCCGCCTCGCCACCGCGATAGCCGAGCGGTACCCGAAGATAGCCGGGCTCGGTCTGGCGGAGCTGCACCGCGGCCAGATCGAGTGGTACGCCGAATGGGCCGCCGGTTTCGAGGCGTTCCTGCGGCGCAAGGGGGAGACGGAAGCGGTGATCGACCGCGTCTGGCCGCTGCGTGAGCTGAGCGACGAGGTGCCCGTGCCCTCGGGCGGCCCGGCCCGGCCGCTGCCGGACGCGGTCAGAACGGGTACCAGCGCACCGACTCGTCCCCGTCCCTGAGGGACGCCACCCGGCGCTCGAACTCGGCAAGCGCCTTGGGGTTGGCCGGTGCGTGCTGGGCGACCCAGGCGCAGCTCGCCGTCTCGCGGGCGCCGCGCAGCACCGAGCAGCCCTCCCACTCGCGCACGTCCCAGCCGTAGGCCGAGGTGAAGTCGTCGTACGCCTCGGCCGGCAGGCCGTAGCGGTCGCGGGAGAGGGCCATCACCACGAGGTCGTGCTCGCGCAGATCGGTGGAGAAGGTCTCCAGATCCACCAGGACCGGCCCGTCCGGGCCGATGAGCACGTTGCGGGGCAGCGCGTCCCCGTGGATCGTGCCCGGCGGCAGGTGGGGCGTCAGCGCGGCGGCCGCCGAGGCGAAGCCGTCGCGGCGGGCGCGCAGGTAGGCCGCGTCCCCGGGGTCGATCGCGTCGCCCGCCAGCCGCAGCCAGCGCTCCACCCCGCCCAGCAGTTCGCGGGGCGGCAGCGGCACCGGGGGAGCGGGCAGGGCGTGCACCAGCCGGAGCAGTCCGGCCAGATCGCCGGGTCCGGCGGGGCGCGAGGACTCGGGCAGCCGGTGCCACACGGTCACCGGGTGGCCGTCCACGAGCAGCGGCTCGGGCTCCGCCGCGCGCACGGCGGGCACCCCGGACTCGGCCAGCCAGGAGGCCACGGCCAGCTCGCGGCGGGCCCTCTCCAGCAGCTCGGCGTGCCGGCCCACCTTGACCACCAGGTCCCCGGCCGCGAACACCGCGTTCTCGCCCAGCGAGAGCAGACGCGCGTCCGCGGTGAGGGGGAGCGCCTCCGACCGGGCCAGTACCGCTCGCGCCCGTGCCTCGTCCATCGTCCCGCCTCCGTGCCCCGCTTCCGGCGCCGAGTGGCCCCGCTCCGGGTCAGTCTCGCATTCGCACAGGTCGGACGGTGTGTGAGGTCCCTTGACGGAGCGCGCCGCGTTCACGACCATGAGCACGCCAACCGCGCCAGGCGAAGGGGCTGATTCCATGACGACGCCGGTCGAAGTGCGGCGCCCGGCCGCGCGCACCGGCGGCGGCCGCGACCACACCGTCTGGTTCCTGGTGCTGCCCGCCCTGATCCCGATCCTCGTGCTCAGCGTGGGCCCGCTGCTCTACGGCGTCCTGCTGTCCTTCACCGACGCCCAGTCCGGCCGCACCGCGCCCACCCGCTGGATCGGCGCCCTGAACTTCCAGGACCTGCTGCACGACACGCTGTTCTGGGAGTCGTTCCGGATCGGCCTGGTGTGGGCGGTCGGCGTCACCGTGCCCCAGTTCCTGCTGGCGCTCGGGCTGGCCCTGCTGCTCGACCAGGACCTGAGGCTGCGCTGGCTCGCCCGCGCCCTCGCCATCGTCCCCTGGGCCATGCCCGAGGTGGTCGTCGGCATCATGTGGCGCCTGGTCTACAACCCGGACGCGGGCATCCTCAACGAGACCCTGCGCGACCTCGGCCTCGGCGACGGCCGGGACTGGCTGAGCGGACTGGCCACCGCGCTGCCCGCCGTCGTCGTGGTCGGCATCTGGGCCGGGATGCCGCAGACCACGGTCGCCCTGCTCGCCGGGCTCCAGAACACCCCGCGCGAACTCCACGAGGCGGCCGCCATGGACGGCGCGGGCGCCTGGCGCCGGTTCCGTACGGTCACCTGGCCCGCGCTCAGACCCGTGGCCCTCTCCATCACCGCGCTCAACCTGATCTGGAACTTCAACTCCTTCGCCCTGGTGTACGTGCTCACCAGCGGCGGACCCGGCGGAAAGACCCGGCTGCCCATGCTGTTCGCCTACGAAGAGGCATTCCGCTACGGCCAGTTCGGTTACGCGGCCGCGATGGGCTGTGTGATGGTCGCGGTGATCTCGATCGTGCTCGCGGTGTTCCTCGCGGGCCGGCTGCGGGGAGGCGAGGACGCGTGAGGACCCGGCCCGCGGCCCGTGCGGGGCAGTACGCCGCCCTGCTGGCCTATCTGGTGTTCCTGGCGTTCCCGTTCCTGTGGCTGCTGTCCACCGCGTTCAAACCGCCCCGCGAACTCGGCAGCCTCCACCCCACCTGGATACCGCGCCACCCCACCCTCGCCAACTTCCGCCAGGCGTTCGACGAACAGCCCCTCCTGCACGCCGCCCTCAACTCCCTGCTCGCGGCGCTCGGCGCGGCCGTGATCGCCGTGCTGATCGCCACCCCCATGGCCTACGTCATGGCCCGGCACCGCACCCGGCTCGCGCGGGCGGCGGGCGGCTGGGTCGTGGTGAGCCAGGCGTTCCCGTTCGTGCTGGTGATCATCCCGCTGTTCCTGGTGCTGAAACGGCTCCGGCTGATCGACTCCCTGGCAGGGCTCACCCTGGTCTACGTGGTGTGGTCGCTGCCGTTCGCGCTCTGGATGCTGGTCGGGTACGTCCGGGCGGTCCCCGCCGAACTGGAGGAGGCGGCCGCCGTCGACGGGGCGGGCAGGCTGCGGACCCTGGTGTCGGTGACGGCGCCGCTGCTCGCGCCGGGCATCGCGGCGACCGCGCTGTTCGCCTTCGTCACGGCGTGGAACGAGTTCTTCTTCGCGCTCGTGCTGCTCAAGAGCCCCGGCCACCAGACCCTGCCGGTCGTCCTCACCCATTTCATCGGCGCCGAGGGCGTCGCCGACCTCGGCCCGCTGGCCGCGGCCGCCTTCCTCGCCACCCTGCCCTCCCTCGTGGTGTTCGCCCTCCTCCAGCGGCGCATCACCGGGGGCCTGATCGCCGGAGCGGTGAAGAGCTGATGCGGACCAAGGCCACCACGGCGGTCGCCGCCCTCCTGCTGCTCCTCGCGGGCTGCTCCGCGGGCGGCCATGACGACGGCGGCCCCGTCACCCTGCGCTTCCAGTCCCTGGCCTGGCAGCAGGAGTCCGTCGCCGCCAACAAGGAACTCGTGCGGGAGTGGAACGCCGCCCACGACGACGTCAAGGTCGAGTACGTGCAGGGCAACTGGGACGGGGTGCACGACCAGCTGCTCACCTCCTTCGAGGGCGGTGAGGCCCCCGACGTCATCCACGACGCCTCCGACGACCTGGCCGACTTCGCCTACGGCGGCGACCTCGCCGACCTGACCGGCCTGCTGCCCGCCCGCCTCAAGTCCGATATACCGCAATCCAGTTGGCAGGCCACCACCTTCGGCAAGGGCGTCTACGGCGTGCCCTTCCTCCAGGAACCCCGCGTGCTCGTCGCCAACTCCGCCTGGCTGCGTAAGGCCCACGTGCGCATCCCGACGCCCGCGCACCCGTGGAGCTGGGCGGAGTTCAGGCGGATCACCCGGCAGCTCAGCGGCGACGGCAGGTTCGGCGTGGCCTGGCCGCTGAAGGAGCCCGTGTCGGTCACCCTCAACCTCGGGCTCTCCGCGGGCGGCACGCTCTTCCAGCGGGGGAGCGACGGCAAGGTGAGCGTGCGGTTCGGGGCCGCCGACGCCGTCGTACCGCGCACCGTGCACGACCAGGTCGCCCGCGACCGCAGCGCGCCCGCCTCGACCCTCGGCAGCGGAGGCTCGGACACCCTGCCCGGCTTCTTCGGCGGGCGGTACGCGATGGTCCCGCTGGGCTTCTCCTACCGCCAGCAGATCGAGCAGCAGGCCCCCGAGGGCTTCGAGTGGGAGGTACTGCCCGCCCCGGCCGGCGCCGACGGGCTCACCCAGGGCGTCAGCCCGCAGACGCTCTCCATCGCCGAGGACTGCCCGCACAAGAAGGAGGCCGCCGCGTTCATCGACTTCCTGCTCCGGCCCGGCAACATGGTCCGGCTCGCCCTCGGCGACTGGATGCTGCCCACCGGGACCCGCGCCCTCGCCGACCCGGCCCTGCACACCGCCGAGTACGGCTGGGCCACCGGCACCGCCCTGGCCGGCAGCCTCCGACCGGCGCCCGCCCAGTCGGTGCGCGGCTACCCGGAATGGAAGGACAAGATCGCCACCCCGGCCTTCCAGGCGTACTACAGCGGTGCCATCGGACTCGGCGAACTGCGCACGCGCCTGGAGAAGGACGGAAACCTGGTGCTCGCCCGCTACCAGCGCTGAGCGCACGGGGAAATTCGCTGGAGCGGGCCGTCCGGCGGCACCTAGCCTCAAGACCATGACCCCCCGCGACCCCGCACACATCGCCATGTTCTCCATCGCCGCGCACGGCCATGTGAACCCCAGCCTGGAGGTGATCAGGGAACTCGTCGCCCGCGGCCACCGCGTCACCTACGCCGTCCCGCCGGTCTTCGCCGAGAAGGTCGCCGCCACGGGTGCCGTCCCCGTGCCCTACACCTCCACCCTGCCCGGTCCCGACGAGGACCCCTCGGCCTGGGGAGACACGCTGCTGGACAACGTCGAGCCCTTCCTCGCCGACGCCGTGCAGGCGCTGCCGCAGCTGGCCGAGGCGTACGAGGGCGACGAACCCGACCTCGTCCTGCACGACATCGCCTCCTACCCCGCCCGCGTCCTGGCCCACCGCTGGGGCGTGCCCGCCGTCTCCCTCTCCCCGAGCCTCGTGGCCTGGGAGGGCTACGAGAAGGAGGTCGGGGAGCCCATGTGGGAGGAGCCCCTGAAGACCGAGCGCGGCCAGGCGTACTACGCCCGGTTCGCGGCGTGGCTCGCGGACAACGGCATCACCCGGCATCCCGACCCGTTCGTCGGCCGCCCCGCCCGCTCCCTGGTGCTCATCCCGAAGGCGCTCCAGCCGAACGCCGACCGGGTGGACGAGCGCGTGTACACCTTCGTGGGCGCCTGCCAGGGCGATCGCGCGGACCAGGGCACCTGGCAGCGGCCGCCCGGCGCCGGGAAGGTGGTCCTGGTCTCCCTCGGCTCCGCCTTCACCAAGCAGCCCGCCTTCTACGCCGAGTGCGTGCGCGCCTTCGGCGGCCTGCCCGGCTGGCACCTCGTCCTGCAGATCGGACGCCACGTGGACCCGGCCGGACTCGGCGAGCTGCCTGACAACGTCGAAGTGCACTCCTGGGTACCCCAGTTGGCGGTGCTCCGGCAGGCCGACCTGTTCGTCACCCACGCGGGCGCGGGCGGCAGCCAGGAAGGGCTGGCCACCGCCACCCCGATGATCGCCGTCCCCCAGGCCGCCGACCAGTTCGGCAACGCCGACATGCTCCAGGCGATCGGTGCGGCCCGCACCCTGCTCACCGAGGACGCCACCGCCGACCGCCTCCGCGAGACCGCGCTGCGCCTGGTCGACGACCCCGAGGTGGCCCGCGTACTGCGGGAGATCCAGGCCGGCATGGCGCGCGAGGGAGGCACGACGCAGGCCGCCGATCTGATCGAGGCGGAGCTGCCGGGGCGCTGACCCCGGTGGAGAAACGTTGGTGAACCAGTCACAAGATCGTGGAGGAGTTGCCGGGCGCCCGTTCCATCCGACAGAGTTTCCCGCAGCGGGCGTACCGCCCGGTACGGCCGTCGTGCCCGCCCCCACGGGGCACGACGGCCGTTCTATCGTGGGCGGATGACGACGACGTACGCGGCGCTGCTGCGCGGGATCAACGTGGGCGGGGCCAGGAAGCTCCCGATGGCCGACCTGCGCACCTTCCTGACCGGGCTGGGCCATGGCGACGTGCGCACCCATCTCCAGAGCGGCCAGGCCGTGTTCACCGCCGCACAGGGCGACGAGGGCGTGCTGGCGGGGGAGTTGAGCGCGGCCATCGAGGAGCGGTTCGGCTTCGCCGTCGACGTGATCGTGCGCGACCACGCCTATCTGACGGCGGTCGCGCAGGCGTGCCCCTTCCCTGCCGACACGCTGGAGCCCAAGCAGGTGCACATCACCTACTTCTCCGCGCCCGCGGACGCCGGGCGCTTCGCCGGGATCGACACCGCCGCCCGTCTCCCGGAGGAGTTCCGCCTCGGCGACCGGTGCCTGTACCTCTACGCACCCGACGGGCTCGGCCGCTCCAGGCTCGCCGAGGAGCTGAGCCGCCCGCGCGTCACCAAGGGCCTGATCGCGACGACCCGGAACTGGAACACCGTGCGCAAACTGGTCGAGCTGACCGGCTGAAGGGGCCCTCTACCGGACCGGCGGGGAATGTCAACCCCCGTTCACTCCAAAGGGGTTGATTGCTGGTGCCGTCCGCCGTCTCGTGGGTAAGGTCGCCGACCGAGCCGCCCGGCACGCTTCCCTCGCCGCAGCCCGGCCCCGTCAGGCCCCCCGGATCAGGAGTGAGGACACAGACGTGAACGCGTACAACCACCCCGGCAGCACCTCCGGCCGCCCGGTACCCGGCGGCGACGGAACCGATCTGGAGACCTTGATCCAGCTCTCTGACGGGCTCGTCGCGGCGCTGCACGCGGAGTACCCGGTGCTCCTCCCGCACGGCGAGATCATCGCGGCCGAGCTGGCCCTCGCCGCCGACGACGGCTTCCCGCCCAACCGCGGCCGCATCCGCCACCAGCTCGACGACCTCTGCATCGGCGCCGCCGCCGGTACCGGCACCCTCGAATACACCCGGCGCCTGACCACCGCGCTCAAGCTGTAGCGGGTGTCTCGCCGGTTACGCCGGCTCAGGCGCCCACGGCCACCGGGACCGAGCGCAGCGCCTCGGCGTAACGGTCCAGCAGCACCCGCGCCACCTCCGGCGCCGGGCCCAGGACACCGGCCAGGACGTCCGCCCCGGCCGCGCCCCGCGCGATCCGGTCCGGCAGGAAGCCCGGCGCCAGCACGTACGGCGCGACGGCCACCCGCTCGCAGCCCTGGTCGCGCAGCTCCCGCACGGCGTCCTCGGTGCGCGGGAGCGAGGCGGAGGCGAACGCGGGCCGCACGGCGCACCAACCGGTACGCCACCACTCCCGCGCGATGTCGGCGATCACCGCGATCGCCTCCGGGTCGGAGGACCCCGCCGAGGCCAGCACGACCCCGGTCGAGGACTTGTCGGCGGGGTCCAGCCCCGCCTCGTACAGACGCCGTTCCAGCGCCGAGACCAGCAGCGGCGACGGGCCGAGCACCTCCGCCTGCCGGATGCGCATCCCGCGCGGCGCCTCCCGCAGCACGGCCGGGACGTCCGCCTTGGCGTGGAAGGCGCGGGTCAGCAGCAGCGGCTGGGCCACCACCTCCCGCACGCCGTCGGCGGCCAGCGACCGGAGCACCCCGCTCACCGAGGGCACGTTGAAGTCGAGGAAGCCGGTCACCACCCGCAGGTCCGGCCGCATCGACCGGACCCGGGCGACCAGGGCGTGCACCGTCGCGGCATGCCGGGGATCACGGCTGCCGTGGGCGACTACCAGGAGAACGGGTGCGTGGGACATGGCGGTTCAGCTCTTCACCATGAGGCCCCGGCTGCGCAGCACCCACCGCTCCAGCGGACTGAAGATCAGCAGGTCGACCGCGATGCCGACGAACAGGATCAGCAAGATGGCCTCGAACACCATCGCCATGTCCAGGGCGTTGCGGCCGTTCTCCAGCAACTGGCCGAGACCGACGCCCAGATCGGGGAAGGACGCGATGATCTCCGCAGCCATCAGCGACCGCCAGGCGAACGCCCAGCCCTGCTTCATGCCGGCCACGTAGCCGGGCAGCGCGGCCGGCAGCGTGATGTGCCAGACCCCGCGCAGCCCGTGGGCGCCCATGGTGCGGCCCGCCCGCAGGAACAGCGGCGGCACCTGGTCGATGCCGGACACCAGGCCGTTGGCGATGGACGGCACCGCGCCGAGCAGGATCACCGCGTACATCATCGAGTTGTTCAGCCCCAGCCAGATCACCGCCGGGGGCACCCACGCCACCGAGGGCAGCGACTGCAGGCCGGACAGGATCGGGCCGATGGCCGCCCGCACGAAGCGCACCCGCGCCACCAGCAGCCCCAGCGGGGTGCCGATGAGCAGCGCCAGCCCGAAGCCGAGCAGGCCGCGCGAGACGCTGGTCCAGATGTAGCCGAGGAGCCGGCCCTCCAGCCAGTCGCGCCGGACCGCCTCCCACACCGCCTTCGGCGCGGGCAGCTTGGTGGGGTCGGAGACCACCCCGAAGGACACCAGGGCCTGCCAGACCAGCAGCACCACCAGGACCGCGACGACGGGCGGCACGACCTTGGTGACCAGGGTCTGCCTCAGCGGCGCCCGGGTGCCGCCCCGGGTCTCCAGGGCGTCGAGGCCCGCCTCCACGCTCCCCGTGTCGGCGGCCGGTTTCGTCTCAGTGCTGGCCATGGCGGCGGATCTCCCCTCGCAGCGCCTCGGTGATCTCCAGGGACAGTTCCGCCACCGGCGCGTCCTCGATGCGGCGCGGCTGCGGGATGTCCACCGCCCACTCGTGCGCCACCTTGCCCGGCCGGGAGGACAGCAGCACGACCCGCTGGGCCAGCCGCACGGCTTCGCGCACGTTGTGCGTCACGAACAGCACGGACAGGCCGGTCTCCGCCCACACCCGGGTCAGTTCGTCGTGCAGCACGTCCCGCGTGATGGCGTCCAGTGCCGCGAACGGCTCGTCCATCAGCAGCAGTCCGCTCTCCTGGGCCAGCGCGCGGGCCAGCGCCACCCGCTGCCGCATGCCGCCGGACAGTTCGTGCACCCGCTTCCCGTACGCGCCCTTCAGCCGGACCAGTTCGAGCAGGGACTCGGTCTTCTCGCGGCGGTCGGCCTTCGGCACGCCCCGCAGCCGCAGGGCGAGTTCGATGTTCTTGCCCGCGGTCAGCCACGGGAAGAGGGCGTGCTCCTGGAACATCAGGGCCGGGCGGCCGTCGGTGCCGATCGACCCGGTGGTCGGCCGTTCCAGGCCGGCCACCAGGTTGAGCAGGGTCGACTTGCCGCAGCCCGAGGCCCCCAGGAGGGTGACGAACTCGCCGGGCGCGACATCGAGGCTGATGTCGTCCAGCACGAGCTGCTGCCCGCCCGGTCCCGGAAAGGACTTCGAGACGTGGTCGAGGCGGGCGGCGTAGTCGACCGCCGGGCCGGCCTCGGCGAGGGTGGTGGCCATGGTCGTCACCTCCTGGGGACTCAATCGTTCGCGTCGGTCAGTCGGTGCCGAGCCCGGCGGCGTCGACCTCGGGAGCGCCCTCGGAGCCGAGGACCTTGTTGAGCAGGGTCAGGTCGTAGATGCCCTTGAGGTCGGGCTCGGCCAGCAGGCCCGCCTTGACCGCGTGCGCGGCCTCGGTGTTCAGCGTCGCGGCCAGCGGGTCGTCGGTGGTCTGGATCGACTTCCACGCCGGGTCCAGCACGGCGGGGGGCAGCGCCTTGCCGGAGTCGGCCCGGAGCTGCTTGTTCGCCGACGCCTTCGCCTCCTCCGGGTTGGCCTTGATCCACTTGTTGGTGCGCACCGAGGCCCGCAGGACCGCCTCGACGGCCTTCGGGTGCTCCTTGAGGAACTTCTGCGACACGATCACGTTGGTGATCACGAACTTCTTGTCCGGCCACAGGCCGGCCTCGTCCAGCAGCACCTTGCCGCCCTCGGCGACCAGCTTGGACGCGGTCGGCTCCGGAACCCAGGCGCCGTCCACGGAACCGGCCTTGAAGGCGTCCGGGGTCACCTTGTTGTCGCTGCGGACGACCGTGACATCCCCCTTGCCGCTCTGCGCGTCGACCTTCCAGCCACGCTCCGCCGCCCAGTTGAGGAAGGCGACGTCCTGGGTGTTGCCGAGCTGGGGCGTGGCGATCCGTTTGCCCTTCACGTCCCCGACGGACTTGATCTTCTTCGGGTTCACGACGAGCTTGACCCCGCCGGACGCCGAACCGCCGATGATCTTCAGGCTGCGGCCGCCGGACTTGGTGTATCCGTTGATCGCGGGGGAGGGGCCGATCCAGCCGATGTCGATGGAGCCGGAGTTGAGCGCCTCGATCTCGGAGGGGCCCGCGTTGAAGGTGGCGTAGTCGGCCTTCGTGGCGCCCAGTTCCTTCTGGAACAGGCCCTGTTCGCGGCCGACGAGCGCGGTGGCGTGGGTGAGGTTGCCGAAGTAGCCGATCTTGACGGAGTCCAGGCCGTCGATCTTCTTCGCCCCGGCGGCGACCTTCTGGTTGGCGGCGTCGTTCTTGGCCTCGGACCCGTAACCGCAGGCCGCGAGGGCCAGCAGCGGGAGTACGGCGAGGACGCTGAGGCCGCGGCGCGGCAGCGGCGATCGGGTGGCAGACACGGGAGGCGTTTCCTCTCGTCGGCCCGGCGGTCACGGATCAGGCCGTGGCCGGGAGGTCGATGGGTCTTCGTCGTCGCAACCGGGACGTCGTCGGGTGGGGGGAGGGCGTCGCGTGGGGGTACGGGGCGCGCGAGCGGTGCGCGTACGTCAGCGCGCACATCGTGCGACCCCGCCCTGTCCGGAGCCCAGCGCGCCGCTGCCGATGCGGCCGCCCTCCTTGGCGAACGTCGAGAAGACCTCGGTGGTCCGCATGGTCAGAAGTCCCACCCGTCGTCGTCGGCCTCCGTCACGGGCTCGGGCGCGGCGAAGGACTCGCCGACCATGCCCGCGGTGAGGGTGGTGCCGTCGCCGGGATCGATCAGGATGAAGGAACCGGTGCGGCGCGAGTCGGCGTAGGAGTCGACCGGCAGCGGCTCGGCGGTGCGGATCTTCACCCGGCCGATGTCGTTGGCGGCCAGCGTGCCC
The DNA here is from genome assembly GCF_040645115.1 of Streptomyces sp. NPDC046860. NCBI lineage: Bacteria > Bacillati > Actinomycetota > Actinomycetes > Kitasatosporales > Streptomycetaceae > Streptomyces > Streptomyces sp. NPDC046860. Next base: position 52,265 of record NZ_JBEYXQ010000030.1, read on the forward strand.
GGATGCGGGTGCAGGGACAGGTCGTCCAGGGTGAGCCGGGACGGGATGTCCTTGACGATCGCCTTCACCGTGCGGGTGCCGTGCTTGAGCAGCACCCGGTGGCCGACGGTCAGCGGCTGGTCGGCGACATGGCAGACGGTCGCCTCCACGTCCTGCGTGGTCGCGGGCGCGTCCTTGCTCGGCACGATCAGGTCGCCGCGCGAGACGTCCACGTCGTCGGCCAGCAGCACGGTCACCGACTGGGTGGTCCAGGCGACGTCCACCGGCTCGCCCAGCAGGTCGATCCCGGCGATCCGGCTGGTGCGGCCGGACGGCAGCACCGTGACCTCCTCGCCGACCCGGAAGGAGCCGGCCGCGATCTGCCCGGCGTACCCGCGGTAGTCGGGGAGTTCGGCGGTCTGCGGGCGGATGACGTACTGCACGGGCAGCCGGGCGTGGCAGTGCGACAGGTCGTGGCTGACCGGAACCGTCTCCAGGTGCTCCAGCACGGTCGGGCCGCCGTACCAGTCCATGCGGGCGGAGGCGTCGACCACGTTGTCCCCGGCGAGCGCCGAGATCGGGATCGCGGTGACCTCGGGGACGCCCAGCTCCGTCGCGTACGCCGTGAACTCCTCGGCGATGGCGGCGAAGACGCTCTCCTCGTAGCCGACCAGGTCCATCTTGTTCACGGCGAGGACGACGTGCGGGACGCGGAGCAGGGCGGCGATGGCCGCGTGGCGGCGGGTCTGCTCGACCACGCCGTTGCGGGCGTCGACCAGGACCACGGTCAGTTCGGCGGTGGAGGCGCCGGTGACCATGTTCCGGGTGTACTGCACATGCCCCGGGGTGTCGGCCAGGATGAAGCGGCGGCGCGGGGTGGCGAAGTAGCGGTAGGCCACGTCGATCGTGATGCCCTGCTCCCGCTCGGCCCGCAGGCCGTCGGTGAGCAGCGCCAGGTCCGGCGCCTCCTGGCCCCGGCTCGCCGACGCCCGCTCCACGGCCTCCAACTGGTCCACCAGGACCGACTTGGAGTCGTGCAGCAGCCGTCCGACCAGGGTGGACTTGCCGTCGTCGACGGAGCCCGCGGTGGCGAACCGGAGCAGGGTGGTGGCCGACAGCGCCTCGGCGGTGATCGTGCTCATGGTCAGAAGTACCCCTCGCGCTTGCGGTCTTCCATGGCGGCCTCGGAGAGCTTGTCGTCGGCGCGGGTGGCGCCGCGTTCGGTGAGGCGGGAGGCGGCGATCTCGGTGATGAC
>NZ_JBEYXQ010000031.1:0-48087 GCF_040645115.1 Streptomyces sp. NPDC046860
GCAAGGCGGAGGGTCGCCCTCGTACTGGATGTACGAGGGCGATCCCGACAACGCGGCGAGCGTGCGTGCCAGACGCCGCGAGCCAGGCGCCACTTCGCGGACACGGACTAGGACCGGCCGGGCCGCACCGCGCCCTCCAGCCGGCAGGTCATGCGGTTCACCCGGACCTCGGTGTCCGCGGCGGAGTACCAGCAGTTGCGGAACGCGCTGACCATCGTGAACTGGCGGTCGAGCTCGACCTGCAGGTACACGGCGTCCAGCGTCCGGTCGGTGCCGTTGGTGAACCCCCCGGAGAGGTACAGCCCGGCACCCGGGTGGACGGTGACCCGTTCGATCGCCCCGTCGAAGCGGAGCCCGTCGTCCTCGGCGGCGGCCGGATGGGCCGGGCCGAGGCTCAGCAGCAGCCCGGCCGCGACCGCCGCCGCCACGGACGGCCCTGATCGCCGTCCGCCGGCACTCGCTCTTCTCCCTGGCACGGACCCTCCGATGTCGTCGACCACCGGCCGGCCGACTTCTCCGGGGCCGGAACCGGACGCTTGCTCACCGGATGCGACCCGGATCGCGGCGCGAGGGTTGTACGTATGACAACGGAGTTTTTACCCAGAGAATGCCGAGCGGGCGGCGCCCCGGTGGGACGCCGCCCCTGACGGGTCCTCGGGTCAGACCCGGTCGGCCACGATCAGCAGGTACTGGAAGCTGCCGTTGCGGTAGGCGTCCAGGAACGCGTCCTCGATGCCCGTGACCAGGTGGTCCGCCTCCTTGCGCAGCTCCCAGTACGGGATGGTCGCCGCGGTGAGGTCCTCGACGTGGACCGGGACCAGGCGGTTTCGGGCCATCGCCTTGAAGTACTCCGAGCGCGGGTGGATGTCGCAGATGTAGTGCGCGTTGATCAGGGACACCTCGCGCGAGGCCTGCCCGTAGGTGTTGTTGTAGCAGCCGGTGATCGTCACGTACCGCCCGCCCCGGCGCAGCAGCCGGGAGTGCTCGGCGAAGAGCAGGTCCAGCTCGACGTACATGGTGGACTCGTTGTTCCACGACGCCGCGTACGCGCCGGTTTCGAAGCCGGTGTCGAGCATGTTGCGGTGGTGGTAGCGCACCTTGTCGTCGATGCCCCGGATGCGCGCCTGCTCGTTGGCGAAGGCGCACTGCTTGGCGGAGATGGTGACGCCGTCGGCGTGGCAGCCGTGGCGCAGATGTGCGGTGACGCTGCCGCCGCCGCGGCCGCAGCCCGCGTCGAAGACCCGGTCGGACGGGGTCAGCGGCCCGAGGTGGGAGGCGAGCAACTCGGCCTGGGCGTGCTCCAGTCGGTGCAGTTCGGCGGTGATCCGCTCCCTGCGCCCCACCGGGTCGGGGTCGTCGAGGACCGAGCGGTCCGCGGCGCCGATGCCGTAGTGGTGGTGGTAGAGGTCGTCGAGCTTTCCGAGTTCGAGGTTGACCGGGTTCTCCTCGGCGTTCCAGTACTCCGCGACCCGGTTCTGGTACGTGGACTGCGTCGGCACGGAGGTGGCCGGGGCGGTCGGAGCAGGGACGGTCGTCAAGGTGACTCCTTGTTGCAGGTGACGGTGTTCCGGGACAGCGGTGACGGTCGCCCGTGGGGGTCCCTCACCAGTAGTCCGGCAGGTGGTAGCGATGGGTGTTGGTGGCGTGCCACTCGTGGTTGCCGGACACCCAGGCGGCGAGGCCCTGGACGTAGCGCTCCACGAGGGGCGAGCCGGCCGAGAGGAGCGCGGACTCCTCCTCGAAGGCCTCCATGATCCGGTTGTGGATCTCGACGGACCGCAGGTAGGCGGCCTTCAGCCCGCGGCGGTCGTTGGCCGCGACGACCTGGGGCAGGTTGAGGTGGTCGGGGTCGCTGGCCAGCTCCTTGGTGAAGGAGTACAGGTCGTTGACGATCGTCGTGGCGTTGCAGGCCAGGGCGGTGATCCGCTGGATCTCGGGGCGGGCGTAGACCTGCTCGGGCAGTTCGTAGCCGTCCACCGCGTCGACGATCGACAGACAGGGGCGGAAGTTGTTGAACTGCCGCATCACCAGGTACTCCCACACGCGCGGCACGTACCGGGTCTCGGCCCAGGCCGCCTCCGCGAGATAGCCCATGTGCAGCCGGGCGATGTCGTGCACGAACCGGTCGGTCTGGCTGGGGGTGGCGAAGCCGGCGTAGTCGGCGAGGGCGAAGTGGTAGGAGCGCAGGGGGCCGTCGGCCCGCATGCCCTCCCGCCACTCCTCCTCCAGCTCCGGGACGCCGTGGTAGGGGTCGATCGCGGACTGGGCCATGATCAGCCGGGCGCCGAGCCCGCGCCGGGCGCCGCCGCGGCCCTCGTCCTCCTCGCAGTAGCAGGAGTCGACGACGTTCTCCGCGAGCAGCAGCTTCCCCGCGGCCGTGAGCCGTTCCAGGTCAAGGGCGCCGGGGTGCTGGAGCACGACGGCGCGTCCGAACTGGAAGCCCGAGAAGTCCCCGGCCCATGCCTCGGGGAACAGGTCCAGGCCGCGCGCCCAGGTCTCCAGCCGGCGGTCGATCTCGGCCGCCTTGACGGGGTCGGCGGGCGCGGCGGGCCGGTGGTGCAGTCCGGGGATCGCTCCCGTGCGCCGTTCCCGGCGCAGGCTCCGGGCGATGTCCGGCGGTCCGGGCAGCGCGTAGGAGTCGGTGGATGTGCTCATGGCGTGCTCCAGACCGTCACTCGGCCGTCCGGCCGATCTGTACGTTCTCCAGGACTCCCGCCGCGTCGGGGACCAGGATCGCCAGCGAGTAGTAGGCGGTGACGAGGTAGTTGACGATCGCGGCGCCGTCGATGCCCATGAAGCGGACGTTCAGAGAGGGCTGGTACTCCTCGGGGATGCCGGTCTGGTGGAGGCCGACGACCCCTTGGGCGGCCTCGCCTGTGCGCATCGCGATGATGCTGCTGGTGTGGTCCCCGGTGACGGGGATCTTGCCGCACGGGAGGATCGGGACACCGCGCCAGGCGGGCACCTCACGCCCCTCGACGCTGGCGGTGCCCGGCACCAGCCCGCGCCGGTTGCACTGCCGGAAGAAGGCCGCGATCGCCTTCGGATGGGCGAGGAACACCTTGGTGCCGCGCCGCATCGTCAGGAGTTCGTCCATGTCGTCCGGCGTCGGCGGACCGCTGTGGGTGCTGATCCGCTGGCCGTGGTCGATGTTGTGGAGCAGCCCGAACTCCCGGTTGTTGACCAGCTCCCATTCCTGGCGCTCGCGGATCTCCTCCACGGTCAGCCGCAGCTGCTGGGCGGTCTGGTCCATGGGTTCGCTGTAGAGGTCGGCGACCCGGGTGTGGACCCGCAGCACGGTCTGGGTGAGCGACAACTCGTATTCACGCGGCGAGAGTTCGTAGTCGACGAAGCCGCCCCGGAGGGTCTCCTCGCCCACATGGCCGGCCTGGAGGGGCACTTCGGCCTCGCCCTTGCGGTTCGCCGGCCGGGCCTGCCGCTCGGTGTACGCCCTCAGGTGCGCGGCGAGTGACGGCGCGCGTTCGGTCAGCTCGTGCACGGCCGTCCAGGGCAGCGCGAGCACCACGCCCGCGGTCTCCGCCCGGACCGAGGCCGGCCACAGCGGGTCGGGCTGCCCGACCGCGTCGTCACCGAGCTGGCCGCCGTCGGTGACGACCCCGAGGATCTCCTCCTCGCCGTACTTCCCGGCCGTGTACCGCGTGAAGCGGCCGTGCACCACGAGGTACGCCTCGGTGACCGGCTGGCCCGCCTCGAACAGGACCTGTCCGGGCCGCACTTCGCGGGGCCGGAAGCGGGAGGCCAGCTCCCGCAGCACGTCGAGGTCGGGGTAACCGCGCAGGACGGGCAGCTCGGTGAGCGTCTGCGGGACGACCCGGATGTCGTCGGCGCCGTTGTGCTCGAAGTGCACCCGCCCGCGGCCGGCGCGCAGTTGGAGACGCCGGTTGACCCGGTAGGCACCGCCCCGCACGTCCACCCAGGGCAGCGTCCGCAGCAGCCACCGCGAGGAGATGCCCTGCATCTGGGGCGCCGACTTGGTCGTGGTGGCGAGCTGCCGGGCCGCCCGGGTGCCCAGGCTGGTGGCCGGCCTGCCGCCCGGCGGAACCGGTTCGGGTCCGTCGACGGCGGAAGCGGTGGCGAGGTCCGGTGTGGACACTGTCCTCCCATCTCAGACGGTGTGCGTGCTGCGCCAAGCCAAACAGCGCGCGCGATCAAGGGGTAAGGCGTGAAAGGGGCGGACTCGATCTTCGAGTTGCGCAAACCCCCTGTCGGAAGCACTCGGCGTAGCGCGAGTGATCACGCGCTGGTGCGGCGCAACCGTGCATCGAGGGGGAGGAGTGGCACGGGCGGAAGTGGGGTATCAAGTGCCGCGCCGTGCACGGGAGGCGGGCGGGGCGGAGGAGGAGCGCGGATGCGCCGTGCCGCCCGCGAGAGGCGAGAAATGGCCATCTTCCGCCGCGCATTCAGGACACACGCGCACAAGATGATCACAGTACGGCCATACACACCCCCGGCCGGACCTGCGGATTCGCCCACTCCGCCCGCCCGTTCGCGGCCGTGCGGGGCTTCGCGCGAGCAACTCGGCGTCCCGCATGGGAGGTTACGGGCGTTGTCGTGTTCACTTAAGCTATCTACGCGCGTTGCGGAACAGGCCGGAGACAGGCCGCCGACCGGGCGCGATGACCAGCGACTGGGGACACCATCGCTCACGGGGAGGGGCGCACCGCCCCCGCCCACGGACCGATCACCGAAGGCGTTCGCCGCACTCCGAGCGAGGCCGGGTCGACAGAGGTGTGCCCTGATTCGCGCTGACCCGTGAGGAAAGAGACCCTCTTGCGTTCGACATCACCGGGCTCCCGCATGCCCGGCTCCGGCAGTCCGGGCGTGTTCGCCCGCGTCATCCTCCTTCTCACCGCCGTCGCCGTGATCGCCGGCCTCGCCTCCCTGCCCCGCCTCGCGGGCGGCGATCGCACCGGCCTCGTCGGGGACTCCTACGACGGCTACGACACCTCCGCCGCCGAACGGCTGCGCCAGGACCAGTGCGTCGCCGCCGACGCGCTGCGCCAGGGCGGACCCAACCTGTCCGCTCTCGCGCAGGGCGCCATCGGACTGACCCCCGACCAGCTGCACCAGAAGGTCGACCGGAACCTCTCCGACAACAACACGCCCCTGCACCAGGCGTTCTACGCCGACAGCGACAACACCGACCAGTGGACCCAGAAGCTCCAGGACCAGGGTCAGTCCTGGTCCGGCGCGGTCAGCGGCCTGGATTCCTACCCCGGCGCGCCGCGCGGGGCCGGTGACATCTTCGACCAGGTCGGCCTGCGCCCGTGGCTGTGGCAGTCGTACTTCAAGGCGGTCGACCTCTTCTCCCCCTTCTACGACCCGTCGCCCACCGCCGACGACGCCACGAAGGCCGCCGCGCTCACGATCGGCAACGAGCGCTACACCTCCGGCGGCACGCCGCAGGAGCGGCAGGCGTGGGAGCTGTGGAAGAAGAACTCCGGCAAGATCGAGCCCAACGTGATGTTCGTGCCGCGGGTGTTCGCCGACGACGCGCGCGTCTTCCTCTCCTCCGGTGGCTTCCCGACCACGGCCCCGGCTCCGGACTCCGCGGAGTTCCGTATCGCGGTCGAGGACCTGAAGTCCCGCTTCGCCGCGTGCGCGTGGCACGATCCGATCGACCCGGGCCGGGTCCTGGGCAAGGAGGTGGCGCAGGCCTCCGCCGAGTGGCAGCAGGAGATCGCCTCGCAGGCCACCCAGCGCCAGCAGATACTCGGTGCCGGCGCGACCGCCACCAAGGCCCTCCAGGACGGGGCGTTCGCGCTGGGCAGGGAACTGGGCCAGTCCTGGATCGCGGACTACTCCACCCGGTGGCTGGACTACTCCACCGAAGGCGGCATCGGCTGGATCGGTGACGCCCCGCTGGAGATCCAGGTACCCGGGGCCACCGGCAAGTGCCTCGACGTCCAGGGCGGCGCCAAGACCAACGGGACCCCGGTGCAGATCTACACCTGCAACGGCGGCGCCGCGCAGAAGTGGCAGCTGTGGGGCTCCTACGAGGGCGGCTACCAGCTGCTGAACCCGAACTCCTCCAAGTGTCTCGAGGTCGCGGGCGGCGCCACCGCCGACGGCACGAAGATCCAGATCCGCGACTGCGCCGGCACGAAGGCCCAGCAGTGGACGTTCGACGTCCGCAACGTGGGCGCGCTGCGCAACGCGGCGTCGGGCAAGTGCCTGCACCTGCCGACGTTCGACAACAGCAAGGACGCCGTCTCCTCGACGTGCAACGGCTCCAGCGCGCAGAAGCTGCGCGTCGTCCCCAAGGGCCACACGGGCACCGTCGCGGCGAAGGCCGACGTGGACCAGGCGAAGGCCAACGTCACGGCGGCGCAGGCGGAGGCGAAGAAACAGCTCGGCGTCGTGCAGGCGCAGCTCGCCACCGCCCAGAAGGCGGCCACCACCTCCGACACCGCGCTGCAGTCCGCGTACGGCGTGGCCGACGCGAGCGGAGCCCCGCGCGGCCGGGGACTGCTGGTGGGTCAGCAGAAGGACCAGGTGACCAGGGGCGCCGTGGCGGCGCTGCAGGCTCTGGCGAAGGCGGGTGAGACCGCCGAGGCGGCCACGCGCGCGTCCGCCGGTGACAGCGCGGCCATCACCCAGCGCGCCCTGGCGCAGGCCGCCCAGTCGAAGGCGGAGTTCCGCAAGGAGGCGGCCGCCCGCGCCGAGTGGCAGGCGAAGGCGGCGGCCGACGCCGCCAGGCTGCACCGGGACAACGCCAGGACGGACAAGGAGACCGCCGAGGCGAAGCTCACCGTCGCGCTGAAGGCCGAGGGCGACGCGAAGGCGGCCGCCGCGGACGCGCACGCCAAGCGGCTCACCGCGGAGGCCGAGGAGCGGACGGCCAAGGCGGAGAAGGAGACCGCGACGGCCCGGCGGGCCGAGGCCGCCGGACACCGGCAGAACGCCGAGGCCGAGGCGGTCAGGGCCAAGGACGCGAGGGACAGCGCGGAGGCGTTCGAGAAGACCGCCGGGGACCGGCGGGACGAGGCGGTCGCGGCGCGCGACCGGGCCAAGGACAAGCGCGACGACGCGTGGGACGCCGAGCAGAAGGCCGACGCGGCCCGCGCCAAGGCCGACGCCAAGGACGCCTACGCCGAGTCCCTGACCGCCGGTGACGCGGCGGACGCGGCCCGTGCCGCGGCGGACGGCGCGGACGCGGCGGCCACCGACGCCGAGGCGGCGGCCACCCGGGCCCGTTCCGAGGCCGACGCCGCCACCCGTGCGGCCGCCGAGGCCGACGCTGCCGCCACGCGCGCGGAAGCGGCCGCCAAGCGGTCCCGCGCGGCCGCCGACGCCGCCCAGGCGGACAAGCTGAAGGCCGACGCGGCGGTGCGGACCTCGACCAGCGCGGTCGCCGACGCCATCAAGGCGTCCCAGGACGCCTCGTCCGAGGCCAAGACCGCCGTCGCCCTCGCCGACGAGGCCGAGCAGCACGCCAAGGACGCCAGGAACCAGGCCGACGAGGCCAAGAAGCAGGCGGCCATCGCGCTCGCGGCCGCGGTGAAGGCGGCGGGGTACGCCCATGTCACCGCCCAGGCGGCGGCGGACGCGCACCAGGCCGCGGCGAAGGTGGCCGCTCCGGCCAACGACGCGGTCCAGCTCGGTGCCCCGTACGTCGACACCGACGCGGCCGCCGGCCTGGTCGTGCTGACCGGGCAGGGCGCGAAGTCCGTCGCCGAGCAGCAGGCGGCCGTCGCCGACGCCCACGCCGCGAACGCGGCTGGCGAGGCGCAGGCGGCCAGGAACATCGCCGACCAGGCGTCCAGTGATACGAAGGAGGCCTACCAGCACGCGGCGACCGCGGCCCAGTACGCCGCCGACGCCCGCACCTACTCCAAGCAGGCCCTCGGCTACGCCTCCGAGGCGGCGAAGGCGGCTGCCGCGGCGGCCTCCTCGCTGGCCCGCACCATCGAGTACGACCAGCAGGCCACCAGCGACGCGGCGGCCGCCGACGATGCCGCCGACCACGCCGAGGGCTGGGCGAGCGACGCCCGTGACGCGGCGGACGCCGCGGAACTCGACGCGGCCGCGGCCCGCTCGGCCGCCTCCGCCGCAGAACAGGACGCGCGGGACGCCCGGAGCGCGGCCGACCGCGCCGACACTGCGGCCACCGAGGCCGAGACGGCGGCGAAGGACGCCGACAGGTACGCCGACGAGGCGCAGGAAGCGGCCGAGCGTGCCGAGCGCGCCGAGGCGGGCAAGCAGGTACAGACGGGCGCGGCGACAGGTGTCGGCGGGGTGTTCTCGGTCATCGACGAGATCAGGCAGCGCGGCGAACCCGAACGCCTGCCCAACGAGTGCCACGGCATCGACTGCAACACGATGGTCTTCGTCGCCCACTTCGACGCGGTCGTCAGCTACTACCTCTGCCTCGACCCCGACGAACCGGCGACGGAGTCCGGCTGTCCCGCCGAGGACACGGTGTTCCTGAAGACGCAGACGTTCACCGGCCTGTCCAAGACGGTGAAGGTCTCCGCGTGGGACGTGACCAAGGACGTCTGGAAGGGCATCTACGACTCGATCATCGGTGACTTCACCGGCTGCTACCACAAGCTGAACGGTGACGGCAGCGGCAGCTACGGCGACTGCGCCTGGGCGGCGACCTGGCTTCCGATCGGCGGCCCGATGGCGCGGATCACCGAGGCGATCCGGGCGGTGGACGCGTCCCTGCGCACCGGTGTCGGCGTGTCCGACGCGCTGAAGGCGCTCAAGGCCCTGGACGTGGACGCCCAGACCGTCGCCGCCGTCGAGCGGAGCGTGAACGCCTTCGACGAACTGCGCACGGCGTGCCGGACGAACAGCTTCCCCGGTTCCACCCAGGTGGTGCTGGCCGACGGACGGCGCAAGGCGCTGCGTGACGTGCGCCCCGGCGATCTGCTGCTGGCGACCGATCCGGCGACCCTGCGCACCCGGGGCGAGCCCGTCACGCGCACCTTCCACCACACCGCCACCGACCTGCTCGACGTCGTCCTGGCGGACGGCGGAAGCCTGACGACCACCCCCGGGCACCGGTTCTTCGTCACGGGCCGCGGCTGGACCCTGGCCTCGGACCTGCGCGCCGGTGACGCGCTGCGCGGCCCGGACGGTACGCCCCGGCGTGTGACCGAGGTGTCCGGCCGGCACGAGTCCCGGCCGCGGACCGTGTACGACCTGACGGTGTCGGGTCTGCACACCTTCTACGCGGTGGCGGAGAACTCCCCGGTCCTGGTCCACAACTGCAACGACCTCGTGGCCGACGACCAGGCGTTCCCGCGTCTGGCGCACGCCCTGGACGAGCACACGGCCGGGTACGTCACGCGGGACGAAGCCAAGGCGCTGGCCGAGGAGAAGGGCGGCCCGAACGGGGTGTTCCTCGACGTCCAGACGGCCCAGCAGGTCGTCGACTACGCTCTCGCGGACAAGGCCGGGGAGATCACGCGGTGGCTGCGCGGCAGCGCCCGCGAGAAGGCGCTGACGGGGTACTTCGGGGCGAAGAACTCACTCGGGTACGTCGCCCAGGCCGACGGCAGCTTCACAGCCGCGGGCAACGGCTACAAGATCGTGCTCAAGCGGGCCAAGGGCCACAAGTTCGGTTACTACGTCTACACCGCGTACCCGGTCTAGGAGGGGGCGACGTTGGAACGCTCGGAACGGCCGGAACCGCCGGAACGGTTCGACGAGGGCGACTTCGGTCTGTCGTGGCTGACGACGATGTTCCACGCGGACTGGACGCGCGGCACGGCCACCGGTCCGGAGGCGGTCCGGTACCACCTGGCTCCGGATCTCGGGCCAAAGGCGGTGCTGGCACTGCGCCGGGACGCGGTTCGCCTGGCGGACGGGCTCGGCCGGGCGGACATCGAGACGCTCTGGCAGGCCGCGACGAATCCCGGGGGCGTGTTCTCCGACCCGCCCCGGGGATTCACCTCGGGGACGGCCTGGATGCGTGCCGTCGTCGCCGAGTGCGACGCCTGGCTCGCCGTCAGGCCGGGCTCCGCGCCGCTCGCCGGCGCCGACCTGGAGGACGGGTCATGTGACTCGGACGCGGTCCTGGCCGAGATCGACCGGGCCCAGGACCTCCCGGAGGGCACCCGGACCGCCCTGGCGCACTGCGCCACCGGCTGCACGCCGGAGCTGGCGTTCCGGCTGCTGCTGCGAGCGGTCTGCGAGCACGGACTCCGCACCGGCGCACGGCTCTCCCCGGAGCGGTACGCCCGCTTGGAGGCGCTCGGTTCACGGATGCGGTACGGGCCGTACCTGGTGCCGGAGGTGGAGTTCCTGGTCACCGGGGAGTAGAGGCCGCGCTGCCGCCGTTCACGGGATGCCGTGAACGGCGGCAGCGTCGTACGGGCGCCTCGCGCGGGCCGACCCGCAGCTCAGGGTGTCACTTGCCGGAGTGGTCGATGACGTTGCCGTTGGAGCAGTTGTTGACGTGGTCGCTGACGTAGTCGCCGAGGACGGGGACGACCGCGACTTCCTGCAGGCACACCGCCGCGGCGGTGAAGTTCCAGTTGTTCGCGGCGTTGATGCCGCCGCCGAAGTTGGAGTCGTTGTCGGCGTGCGCGGGGGTGGCGACGGCCGCGACGGCCAGGGCAAGGGCGGCGAGCGTGATGATCTTCTTCATGCGGTGGGAACGAGCCTGCCGGAGGGAGGACACGACCGCCCCGCCCGGCATGCCACGGATGGCAGACACCCTCGCATGGGGGCAGCACGCACACTCCCGCACCGAACTATGGTGCCTCACCACATGTGCGCTTGAACTGCGGGTTTCTACGGTGTCCCGACACCCCCCGTCCCCACCGCACACAAGGAAGTGGCGCACATGTCAGCCGAGCACACCGCTCCCCCGCCTCCGGCGAACCTCCCCCGCATCGTCGCCGCGAGCCTCATCGGCACCACCATCGAGTGGTACGACTTCTTCCTGTACGGGTCGGCGGCGGCCCTGGTGTTCAACAAGCTGTTCTTCCCGGACTCCGATCCGCTGGTCGGAACACTGCTGGCGTTCGTGACGTACGCGGCCGGGTTCGCCGCGAGGCCGCTCGGGGCGCTGGTGTTCGGGCACTTCGGGGACCGGCTGGGGCGCAAGAAGCTGCTGGTGCTGAGCCTGCTGCTGATGGGCGGCGCCACCTTCGCCATCGGCCTGCTGCCCACCCACGCCACCATCGGCACCGCCGCACCGGTGCTGCTCACCGCGCTGCGGCTGGTGCAGGGCTTCGCGCTGGGCGGCGAATGGGGCGGCGCCGTCCTGCTGGTGTCCGAGCACGGGGACGCGCGCAGGCGCGGCTTCTGGGCCTCGTGGCCGCAGACCGGCGCGCCCGCCGGGCAGTTGCTCGCCACGGGTGTGCTGTCCCTGCTCACCGCCATCCTCTCGGACGACGCCTTCACCGCCTGGGGCTGGCGCATCCCCTTCCTGCTCTCCGGCGTGCTGGTGTTCGTGGGCCTGTGGATACGCCTCTCCGTCGACGAATCGCCCGTCTTCAAGCAGGCGTTGGCCAGGGCCGAGGCGCGGGACGGCGAGGCGGCGGAGAAGCTGCCGCTGGTGTCCGTACTGCGCCACCACTGGCGCGAGGTGCTCATCTCGATGGGCGCCCGCATGGCGGAGAACATCAGCTACTACGTCATCACCGCCTTCATCCTCGTCTACGCCACCACCGCCGCCGACGTCTCCAAGCAGACCGCGCTCAACGCCGTACTCATCGGCTCCGCCGTCCACTTCGCGGTGATCCCCGCCTGGGGCGCGCTGTCGGACCGGGTCGGACGGCGCCCGGTGTACCTCTTCGGCGCGGCCGGCGTGGGCCTGTGGATCTTTCCCTTCTTCGCGCTGGTGGACGCCGGCACCTTCGGCCGGCTGGTGCTGGCCGTTGTCGTCGGCCTGATCCTCCACGGCGCGATGTACGCTCCGCAGGCCGCCTTCTTCGCGGAGATGTTCGCCACCCGCGTCCGCTACTCCGGCGCCTCCATCGGCGCCCAGTTCTCCTCCGTGGCCGCCGGTGCGCCCGCCCCGCTGATCGCCACCGCGCTGTTCGCCGCGTACGACAACGCGACCCCGATCGCCCTGTACGTCATCGGCGTCGTCCTGCTCACCCTGGTCGCCGTGGGCGTGGCCCGCGAGACCCGCGACCGGGACCTCGCCGACGTCACGGCCGACGCCTCTCCGTCCGCCTCGCTCGACCCGGTGGACCCGGTGGCGAAGACCCCGGCCCCCTGACCGGCCCCGGCCGGCACCCCGCGCGGGTGCCGGTCAGCGACGCCCGGTCCCCGCCAACCCGTGCAACCGCAGCGCGAGCTGGATCTCCAGCACGCGGGACGGTGTCTGCCAGTCCGCCCCCAGCAGGTGTCCCACCCGCTCCAGCCGCTGGGCGACGGTGTTCACATGCACATGGAGCACGTCCTTGGTGCGGGCCGGGCTCATCGCGGCGGCGAAGTAGGCCTCCAGCGTGTGCAGCAGGTCGGTGCCGCGCTGCGCGTCGTAGGCCACGACGGGGCCGATGGTGCGCTCCACGAAACCGCCGATGTCCCGGTCCCCGGCGAGCAGCAGGCCGAGGAAGCCGAAGTCCTCGGCGGCCGCGCCGTCCCCTCCCCGCCCGAGCAGGTGGAGGGCGTCCAGGCAGCGGCGGCCCTCGGCGTAGGCGGCGGCCACTCTGTCGGGTCGGGTGGCCAGTCCGGTGACGGGTGCGGAGGCGCCCACGGTGACCGGCTGGTGGACGGCGATGCCGAGTTCACGGGCGGTACGGCGGGCCAGGTCGGTGGCGGTGTCGCCGCTTTCGAGCGGGAGCAGCAGGACCGTGCCGCCGTCGCGGGTGGCGGCCAGGCCGTGCCGTGTGGTGGCGAGGTGGGAGGCCGCGGACCAGAGGCGGCGCCGGGCGGCCGCCTCCTCGTCGGCGTCGGCCGAGGCCGCATCCATGCGTGTGGCGAGGACGGCGTGCGTGGCGTCGAGGTCGGCGTCCAGCCGGGCTGCGCGTTCGCGCAGCAGGCGCGGGTCGCGGTCGCGGGCGTCGAGCAGGTCGTCCAGCAGTTCGCCGCGCACGCGGCGTTCGGCCTCGGCGGCGGAGCGGCGGGCGAGCAGGAGCAGGGAGGTGACCATCGCGGCGCGCTCCAGGGTGCGCTGGTCCACCGGATCGAGGTCGGGATGACCGTGCAGCACGAGCGCGCCGAGCACCTCCTCACCGGCGGCCACGGCCGCGATCCAGTCGGGGCCGTGGCGCACGGCGTGCCCTTGTGCGCGGGACGCCTCCAGCGCCTCGGCCGGCGTGGTGCCGATCTCGGTGAACTCGACCGCTCCGTCGAGGACTTCGGCGACGGCGCCGGCCACGTCGTGCACTCCCCCGCCGCGCAGCACGAGTTCGGCCAGGCGGTCGTGCACCTCGGAGGCGCGCTCGATGACGGCGCTGCGGTCCTGGATGACCTCATGGGCGCGTTCGAGTCCCGCGAGCGCGGCCTGGGTCTCGGTGAGCAGGTTGGTGGTGTCGATGGCGGCCGCGGCCAGGGCGGCGAAGGAGCCGAGCAGGGCGATCTGTTCGCGTTCGAAGACGCGCGCCCGGCGGTCCGCGGCGAAGAGCACGCCGATGACGTGCGTGCCGAGGGTCAGCGGGACCCCGACGATGGCGAACAGCCCCTCGTCGTGTACCGCGCCGTCGATGGTGTCGGTGTGCTGGAAGCGGGCGTCCTGGAAGTAGTCGTCGGTGACGTAGGGGCGGGCGGTCTGGGCGACGAGTCCGCCCAGCCCTTCGCCCATGCCGAGGCGCAGTTGCTGGAAACGGGCGGAGACCGAGCCCTCGGTGACCAGCATGTAGGTGTCGCCGCGCACCGGGTCGTTGAGGCTGAGGTAGGCGATGTCGGTGCCGAGCAGGGAGCGGGCGCGCTGCACGATGGCCCGCAGGACCGCGTCCACGTCCCTGAGCCCCGCCAGGTCGTGGGCGGTCTCGAAGAGCGCGGACAGCTCCGCCTCCCGGCGTCGGCGGCCTTCGAGTTCGGCGCGGACGCGCAGCGCGAGGAACTTGGCGTGTTCCAGCGCGGCGACGCGTCCGGCGGGCAAGCCCTCGGCGCGGGCTCGGAGGACGGGGCGTTCGTACGCCTCCGGGGAGGCGTCACGGGCGAGCAGTTCGAGGTACGGGGCCTCCGCGCAGGCGTCGGCCCCCGCCGCGGCGTCCCCGGTGTCGGGGCGCGCGGCCGACTTGAGTCGGTCGGGAGACATGGCCACAGGATCGCTCATCGCGGTACCGGCACGTCAGCCCTGTGGACAACCCGCGCCGGACCGCTCCGGACGCCGGTCAGTGGGCGGTCCAGCCGCCGTCCAGCACCAGGGAGGTGCCGGTGACGAAGGACGCCTGCGGGCCGCACAGATAGGCGACCGCCTCGGCCACCTCCTCGGGCTCGATGAGCCGTCGCAGCGCGCTGTCCTTGAGCAGCACCTCGGAGAGGACCTGTTCCTCCGGGATGCCGTGCGCCTCGGCCTGGTCGGCGATCTGCTTCTCGACCAGGGGGGTGCGCACATAGGCCGGATTCACACAGTTCGACGTCACACCGTGGGGGGCGCCCTCCAGCGCGGCCGTCTTGGACAGTCCTTCCAGCCCGTGTTTGGCCGCCACATAGGCCGACTTGAAGGCGGAGGCGCGCAGACCATGGACGGAGGACACGTTGACGATGCGCCCCCAGCCCTGGTCGTACATGTGGGGCAACGCCCCACGGATGAGCCGGAACGGCGCCTCCAGCATCACGGTGAGCACGGTGTGGAAGACGTCGGGCGGGAACTCGTGGAGCGGCCGCACGAGCTGGAGTCCGGCGTTGTTGACCAGCACGTCGGTTCCGGCGGCGGCCCGCTCGGCGGCGTCGAGGTCGGTGAGGTCCAGCACCCGCGGCAGGATCTCGCCCGCCAGTCCCCGGGCCCGTCCGGCCAGCCCGGCCAGGCCCGCCGCGTCCAGGTCGACGGCGCGCACCTCAGCCCCGGCCGCCGCGAGCCGCAGCGCGCAGGCGCTGCCGATGCCGCCCGCGGCTCCGGTGACGAGGGCGACCCGGCCGGTGAGGTCCAGGGCGGATGGGGTGCTGGGCTGGGGGCTGGGCGAGATCATGTTCCGACCCTAGTGACGCGCCCCCGGCTCACCACATAGGGCGAGAACCCATACTTCAGCCGAGAGTCATAGGGTCGAACCATGTGGGTGTCTCGGACATGGCCTGCTTGATCCGGAGCAGCGAGAACTCGTTCAGCTCCGGCAGGGCGTCCACCGCGAACCAGTCGACGTCCAGCGACTCGTCGTCGTTGACCTTCGCCTCCCCGCCCACGGCCCGGCACCGGAAGGTGATGTCCATGTACTGGCACATGTCCCCGTTGCCGTAGGTGACCGGCTGGAGCGCCTGGACCAGGACGACCCGCTCGGGCACGCAGGTCACCGCCGTCTCCTCGAAGACCTCGCGCACCGCGCACGCGGCGGGCTGCTCGCCCGGCTCCGGGATGCCGCCGATCACCGACCACTTGCGGGTGTCGGTGCGGCGTCCCAGGAGGACCCGGCCCTCGTCGTCGAAGACGATCGCGGTGACGCCGGGGAGCCAGAGCAGCTGATGGCCCGCGCTGGCCCGGAGGGTGGTGATGAATTCAGGTGTGGCCATGGCCTCGACCCTAAGGGGCCGAGCGCGCGCCTCCGGCCGCGGCCGGGGGCGCGGCACCGGTCGTACGGCTACGCGCCACCGGCGCGCCGACGGCGCACCGCGGCCGCGCCCGCCCAGCCGAGGCCGCCCGCCGCGACCAGCAGGAGCGCCGTCTCGGGGAGGACGCCGAGCCGGGTCGCGGGCGTCTCGGAGGTGCGCAGCGGCACCTTCATGTCGATGTGCGCGGGCACGAACATGCCGGTGTGCTGGGCGACCCGCCCGTCGGGCATGATCACGGCGCTGACACCGCTGGTCACGGGCACGGTCACGGTCCGGCTGTGTTCGACGGCGCGGACGCGGGACATGGCGAGCTGCTGGTAGGTCATCTCGCTGCGGTCGAAGGTGGCGTTGTTGCTGGGCACCGAGATCATCTGGGCGCCGTGGGTGACGGTGTCCCGCACGGCCCAGTCGAACGCGGCCTCGTAGCAGGTGGCGAGACCGACCTCGACGCGGCCGAAGCGGAAGACGCCCGGCTTGTCGCCCCGGTCGAAGTCCTGGCGGACCATGCTGGTCCACTCGTCGTTGATCGCGCCGATGAGCGAACGCAGCGGAAGGTACTCGCCGAAGGGCTGGACCTGGCGCTTGTCGTAGGTCTGGGTGGGGCCCTTGGCCGGGTCCCAGAGGATCTGCTCGTTGAGCAGCCTGCCGTCCCGTTCGACGACCGCGCCGACGGAGACGGGCGCGCCGATCGCCTCGGCGGCGCCCTGGATGACGGCGGCCGCGTCGGGGTTGGCGAAGGGGTCGATGTCGGAGGAGTTCTCCGGCCAGAGCACGTAGTCGGGGCGCGGTGCCCGGCCCGCGCGGACCTCGGCGGCCAGCCGCAGGGTTTCCCGGGCGTGGTAGTCGAGCACGGCGCGCCGCTGGGCGTTGAACTCGAGCCCGGAGCGGGGCACGTTGCCCTGGATCACGGCGACGGTCGCGGTCCCGGCCTCGGCCTTGTCGCTGACCAGCGCGCGGGCGCCGACCGCGCCCGCGACAGGGACGGCCACGCTCAGCAGGGCCACGGCCGCGGCGGACCTGCGCACCTCGCCGTCGCGGCGGCGCAGGGCCAACCGCACGGCCTCGTACAGGCCGAAGCCGCACAGGACGACGCCGAAGCCGAGCACCGGGGTGCCCCCCAGCGCGGCGAGCGGCAGGAAGACGCCGTCGGCCTGTCCGAAGGCGACCTTGCCCCAGGGGAAGCCGCCGAAGGGCATCCGCGCGCGCACCGCCTCACCGGCGGTCCACAGCGCAGCCGCCCACACAGGCCAGGCGGGCAGCCGGGACACGGCGGCGATGCCGGCGCCGACGAGGGCGACGTAGACCGCCTCGATGACGACCAGCGCGAGCCAGGGGCCGGGGCCGACCTCGACGCCGGTCCACACCAGGAGCGGCAGCAGGAAGCCGAGGCCGAAGAGATAGCCCAGGCCGAGCGCCGCCTTCCAGGTCCGGCCGCGCAGCACCCAGGCGAAGCACGCGAAGGCGGGCAGCGCCAGCCACCACAGGGTGCGGGGCGGGAAGCTGACGTAGAGGAGCACGCCGCTCAGCGCGGACACGAGGGCCGGGACCAGGCGGCGCGGCCGGCGGGCGCGCCCGCTCTGCGCCGGGGACGGCCGGAGCCGGTCCGGCTGGTCCCGGGAAGTTGCGGTGACGGTCACCCTGGGGAGTGTACGGCGGTCCGCGCGCCCCCTGACATGCCGGTGGGCGCCGCCCGGAACCACGACGTTCCCGCGCAAGTCGTCCACAGACCGGCTCCCAGCCGTTAGCGTGTGCCGAGCCTCGGCGGTGCGGCCGGATGCCGTGCGAGGTGCGGCCACAGGTCGGGGGACCGGGTGCGAGGGGCTACGGGTGGCGTCGACGGGGACGGGGTGCGCTGCGGACGCGCACCGGACGGAACGGAACGGGTCCGACGGGGCGGGGATGATCCTGCTGGGGCTGTGCGCGGCCTGGACCCTGCTCTCTGCGGCGGCCCATGACGGGCGGCCGGAGGGCATGCTGCTGGCGGTGCTCGCCACGGTCGCGGGCTGCGCGGCCGGGCGGATGTCGGGGGCGCTGCTCCCGGTGGCCGCGCCGTGCGCCGGGGCGGGCGCCGCGCTGGTGGTGGCCGTGACCATGCCCGGCCCGCTGCCGGGCAACTCCTACGCGGCTCCGCTCGGCCAGGCGGGTGCCGTGGCCGCGCTGCTGGCGCTGGCCACGGGGGCGCTGTGCTGCGCCGCCTGGTCGGCACCGGTGCCGGGCGTACGGCCGGTGCTGTGGCTGCTGGCCGTCGCGGTGGTGCCGGCCGGGGCGTTCCTGGGGTCGCCGGGCGGCTGCGCGGCCGCGGCGGCGGTCCTGCTGTGCTCCGTCGGCGCGGGCTCGATGCCGTACCGGGGCGCGGGGCTCGCCGGTCTGGCCGTCGCGGCCGGTGTGGCGGTGGCCGCGGTGTGGGGGCTGGCGTCGGGGGTGCTGCCGGGCGGTGCCGCCGAGGAGTTCACGGAGCGGATCGGCCCGTACCGGGTGGGGCTGTGGGCGCGGGCGGCGAGGCTGGCCGGCGAGGCACCGGTGTGGGGGGTGGGACCGGGGCGGTTCGGCACCCCGGGCGATCCGGCGGGACGGCCGCATTCGGCGCCGCTGCAGTCGCTGGCCGAGCAGGGGGTGGTGGGGGCGCTGCTGCTGGCGGCCGTGTTCGTCTGGGTCCTGCACGCCCTGTGGCGGGCCGCCCGTCCGACGCCCGTGGTGCTGACGGCCGGGGCGGCGCTCACGGCGCTGGCGGTGATCGCGTCGGTGGGCGACGCGCTGAGCTTCACCACGGTGACGGCGGGCGCGGGACTGCTGGCCGGGTGGGCGACGGCGCGCCCGTGGGGCGAGGAGGAGCGGGCGCCCTGCGCGGAGCCGGTGCCCCGGCAGGAGAAGGTGGGCTGAGCGGGGTCAGTGGGCGTTGTTCGCGGTGGTCGCGCGGAGACGGGCCCGGATGACACGGACCGCGGACTCGGCGTCGTCCACGGTGATGGTGAAGGTGTGGCCGTCCCACAGGCTCAGCACGATGCCCTCGCCCCGGCGTACGACGACGGCGGTGCCCTTCTCGGGGCGCCAGCGGTAGCCCCAGCCGCCCCAGTGACGGGGCGTGACGTGCTCGACGTAGTCGGCGCCGACGACCTCGGTGAGCGGGATGCGGCGGCGCGGCACCCCGACGTGGCCGCAGCGGATCTCCAGGGCGTCCCGGTCCAGCTTGAGGTCGACGTGCACGAAGGCGAGCGTGCCGAACAGGACGAGCAGCCCGACCGCGATGCAGCCCACGACGGACATGACCAGGGCGATGATCCCCGAGGTCCAGGCGGACTGCACGGCCAGCTCGATGCCGAGCCCCATGCAGGCGGCGCCGGCCAGCGCCAGTACCCACTGCACGCGGTTGGTGGCGCGTCCGGTCCAGACGTCGGGGTGCGAGGCGTCCTCGAAGTCGCGGTGCTCCCTCATGTCTATGAGGTTACCCAGGATTCGCCGCGGTGGCCGGTGGTGACGGAGAGCTACCGCCCGGCCCGGTGGTGGCCGCGCCCGGTGTCACATGCGGTCGGCGAGCGGGCCGGCCGCGGGCAGCAGCCGTCCCTCGGCGTAGTGCAGCGCGGCGGCGGGCAGCGCGCCGTCGCGGCCGCTGAGCAGCACGGTGAGGGCGCCCTCGGCGGGTGCGCCGGGGGCGGGGTGCTCGCCGATGCGGCGCAGGGCCTGGGCGGCGACG
This sequence comes from Streptomyces sp. NPDC046860, assembly GCF_040645115.1. Lineage (NCBI taxonomy): Bacteria > Bacillati > Actinomycetota > Actinomycetes > Kitasatosporales > Streptomycetaceae > Streptomyces > Streptomyces sp. NPDC046860. The sequence goes on from NZ_JBEYXQ010000031.1 coordinate 19,331, forward strand.
GCCCCGGCGGAGCCGTGCAGGACGAGCGGGGCGGCGCCCGGCCGCTGCACGGCGGCGCGGATGCGCTCCGCGACGAGTTCGTAGTGGGTGCAGCCGAGGACGACGGTCGTCACGTCGGGCGGGGTGAGTTCCGCGGCGGCGGCGACGGTCGCGTCGATGGCCTGCTCGTCCGCGTGCTCCACGGCTTCGGCCAGGCCCCAGCAGGGCACCTCGGTGACCTGGACGCCGCGGGCGAAGTCCGCGATCAGGTTCCGCTGGTAGGGGCTGCCCGTGGTGGCGGGGGTCGCCCAGATCGCCACGTGTCCGCCGCCGGCCGCGGCGGGCTTGATCGCGGGGACGGTGCCGATCACCGGGATGCCGGGCTCGCACAGGGCGCGCAGGGCGGGCAGGGCGTGCACGGTGGCGGTGTTGCAGCCGACGATGAGGGCGGCCGGCCGGTGCGCGGCGGCGGCCTCGGCGACGGCCACGGCGCGCCGGGTCAGGTCCTCCGGGGTGCGCGGCCCCCAGGGCATGCCGTCGGGGTCCAGGGAGAGGACGAGATCCGCGTCGGGCCGAAGGCGGCGTACCGCCGCGGTGGCTGCCAGGAGGCCGATTCCGGAGTCCATGAGCGCGATCTTCACCCGGCCACGATAGTCGATGGCCGCGGATGAGCCGTTCCGGTGGGGCAGACTGCGCCCGTGAGCGCCATCGTGTGGACCGCCGCCGTATCCCTCGCCGTCTGGTGCTGGCTGCTGCTGGGCCAGGGTTTCTTCTGGCGCACCGATGTACGGCTGCCCGCGCGCCGCGACCCCGAGGTGTGGCCGTCGGTCTGCGTGGTGGTCCCGGCCCGTGACGAGGCGGCCGTGCTGTCCGCGAGCCTGCCCTCGCTGCTCGCGCAGGACTATCCGGGCCGGGCGGAGGTCTTCCTGGTGGACGACGGCAGCCGGGACGGCACGGGAGATCTCGCCCGCGAGCTGTCCCGGCTGCACGGCGGGCTGCCGCTGACCGTGGCACGTCCGGGCGAGCCGCCGGAGGGCTGGACGGGCAAGCTGTGGGCGGTGCGGCACGGGATCGCGCTGGCACGCGCGCGTGACCCCGAGTTCCTGCTGCTGACGGACGCGGACATCGCGCACGCCCCGGACAGCCTGCGCGCCCTGGTGGCCTCGGCGTGCACGGGCGGCTTCGACCTGGTGTCCCAGATGGCCCGGCTGCGCGTCGAGAGCCCCTGGGAGCGGCTGGTGGTCCCGGCCTTCGTCTACTTCTTCGCCCAGCTCTACCCGTTCCGGTGGATCGGGCGCCGGGGGGCCCGTACGACGGCGGCGGCCGGGGGCTGCGTGCTGCTGCGGGCGGCCATGGCCGAGCGCGCCCGGGTCCCCGACGCCGTCCGGCACGCGGTCATCGACGACGTCGCAGTCGCGCGGGCGGTCCGGGCGAACGGCGGCCATCTGTGGCTGGGCCTGGCCGACCGGGTGGACAGCGTGCGCCCCTATCCGGGGCTGGGCGAGCTGTGGCGGATGGTCGCGCGCAGCGCGTACGCCCAGCTCCGGCACAGCCCGCCGCTGCTGCTCGGCACGGTGGCGGGGCTCGTGCTGGTGTATCTGGTGCCGCCCGCGGCGGCGGTGGCGGGCGCGGTCACGGGGAACGCGCCCGCGTGCGCCCTCGGGGCGGCGGCGTGGGCGGTCATGGCGGCGACGTACGTGCCCATGCTGCGCTACTACCGGCAGCCGCCGTGGCTCGCACCCTTGCTGCCGTTCACGGCGTTCCTCTATCTGCTGATGACCGTGGACTCGGCGGTACGGCACTACCGGGGCCGGGGCGCGGCCTGGAAGGGCCGCACCTACCGGCGTCCCGAAGCGGTGCCGGACGAGGGCTGAGCGCGGGTCACTTGCGGCCGGGCGTCCAGTTCATGCCCCAGCCGTAGGCCCGGTCGACGGTGCGCTGCGGGCTCACCCCGCGCTCCGGGACCAGATAGCGGGCCTCGCGCCGGACGACGAGGTCACCGCCCGCGTCGGTGATCAGCGCCAGCGCGCACACCGTGGAGGGCACCGTGCACTCGTCCAGCGAGAAGTCGATGGGGGCGCCGTGCTGCGGCTCCAGGGTGACGGTGGCGTGCAGGTCGGCGAAGGAGCTGGCCCCCTCGTAGATCGTGACGAAGACGAGGACGCGCCGCAGGTGCTCCTTGTGGTCGAGGCTGATGGTGAGGTTCTCGCCGTCCGCCACGGCGCCGGTGCGGTCGTCGCCGTCGAGGTGGATGTACGGCGGCCGGTCGAGCGCGCCGAAGGCGTTGCCGAGGGCCTGGACGACGCCCTTGCGGCCGTCGGCGAGTTCGTACAGGGCGCACAGGTCGAGGTCGAGGTCACCGCGTCCGCCGCCCCGGCGGTGGCCCGTGAGGCGCTTGCGCGTCTGCCAGTTGAGGTTGACCCGCATGACGCCGGAGGTGCCGCCCTGCTTGGCCAGCGACACGGTGGGGGCCGCCTTGGTGAGCGTGACCTTGGAGAGCCGGACCGGGGGCGCGGCGGGGGCGGGAGCCGGGGGCGCGACGGGGGCAGGGGGTCCTTCGGGAGCCGGAGGCGCGACGGCGGCCTGGGGCTCGGCCGGGTGCTGGGGTACGTCGACGGTGATGCCGAAGTCCGTCGCCAGACCCTCCAGCCCGGTGTCGTAGCCCTGGCCCACGGCCCGGAACTTCCAGGTGCCCTGGCGCCGGTAGAACTCGCCGAGCACGAACGCGCTCTCCACGGTGGCCCCGGTGCTGTCGAAGCGGGCGGCGACATCGCCGGTGACCGCGTCCGAGACCTGGACGGCGAGGCCGGGGACCGCGCCGAAGGTGCCGCCGTCGGCCGAGGCGGCGAGCACGATCCGCCCGATGCCGCTCTCCACCCGCGCGAGGTCGACGAGCAGGGTGTCGGTGACGTGCTCGCCGGTGGTCCGGCTGCCCTGGTGGCGGACCGCGCCCGAGGGGTGCTCGGGCTGGTTGTAGAAGACGAGGTCGGCGTCCCCGCGGACCCTGCCGTCGGCGAGGAGGAGCGCCGAGGCGTCCACGCCGGGAATGCCGGGCCCCGCCCGGCGGATCACCTCGACGCGGAGCGCGGTGGCGCGCACGGGTGTGTTCGACCCCTTCGGCATGGACATGTCCGCCCCCAACTGAAGATCGTCCGACGCTCCGTCAACCGCCGGTAACCCGGCAGGAACTCGGCTTTTACACGATTCAAACGTCGAATGCGGTCCCTTTTTGCCAAGTTCGCTCGGATTAGCGATCGCAGATCGCCGCCGACACGGAAAACAACCCTCTTATCGGTCTCCCCAACCAGCACATCGTGGGCTTAACTTATGTGCCATGACCTCCCCCCGCTCCACCTATGGCGGCGGCTACTACTCCGCCTCCTTCCCGGACACCCCGATCTACGACTCGCTCGTCGCCGAGCGCGGCACCCCGCAGATCGCCCCGATCAGGGTCCCGGCCGCCTACGACAGCGCGATGGGCATGCCGCCCGCTCCGGCCATGCCCTCCCCCGGCGGCAACCTCCCCGCGCTGCCCTCGGCCCTCCCCGCCCTTCCCGCGGCCCCCTCGCCGCAGCCCCCGGCGTACGGCTACCCGCAGGCGCCGCAGGCCGCCCCGATGCAGCCGACCCCCACGGCCTACATCCCGCAGCAGGCCGGCGCCCCGCGCGGCTACCCCGGCGCGCAGCCCCAGCAGCCGCGCCCGGCGGCCGGCACCGGGTACGAGGCGATGCGCCCGGCCGCGCCCCGGCCGCCGCAGCAGCCCTACCAGGAGCAGCCGTACAACAACCAGCAGTACCGCGGCTACTGATCCACAGGGCTCTCCGTGCGGCGCCGTCTGGCAAGGTGGCGGCATGGGGAACGCGGTACTGCGATCGATTCACGTCCACCCGGTCAAGGCGTTCCGGAGCCTGACGCTCCAGGAGTCCGGGGTGGAGCCCTGGGGACTGGCCGGTGACCGGCGCTGGGCGTTGATCGACGACGGGGGGAAGGTCGTCACCCAACGCGAGGAGTCCCGTCTGTCGTGCGCCGTCGCCGAGCTCTCGCCCGGCGGCGGCATCCGTCTGTCGGCGGCCGGTCATCCGCCGCTGGAGGTAGCGGTACCCCGTCCGGCCGGGACCATGCCGATCATGTTGTTCGGCCGCAAGGTGGAGGCCGTCCTCGCCGACGAGTCCGCCCACCGGTGGTGCTCCGCCTTCCTGGGAGCGCCCGTCCGCCTGGTCCATCTCGACGATCCGGCCACCCGCCGTCCCGTCGATCCCGACTTCGCCCTGCCCGGCGAGACGGTGAGCCTCGCCGACGGCTATCCCCTGCTGGTCACCACCGTCGCCTCGCTCGACGCGCTCAACTCGGCGCTCGCCGGGGGCCGTCACGCCGACGAGGGGCCGCTGCCCATGAACCGGTTCCGGCCCAACGTGGTCGTCGCGGGCACCGAGGCGTGGGAGGAGGACCACTGGACCCGGCTCACCATCGGGGACGTCGGCTTCCGGGTCGCCCGCCCCTGCGGGCGGTGTGTCGTGACCACGGTCGACCAGGGCACCGGCGTACGCGGCCGTGAGCCCCTCCACACCCTGGCGCGGCTCCGCAGACGCGACGGGCGGCTGTTGTTCGGACAGAACCTGGTCCCCCTGACTACCGGCACGATCCGGGTCGGCGACCCGGTGCGCGTCCACACCTGACGCGCCCTCACCGCCTTCCGGCTGTCCGGGCCGGGGAACGGGAACTCGTCCCCGGCCTCGCTCGTTGGGACGAACATGAGAATTCCGTGAGAGAAACCGCCCGGACATGATGTCCTTCTCCCGTGCCCTCTTCACCGGGCCGGGGGATGAGCGGGGCCGGCACGGGGCAGGACAGGGGGCGTCGGAGGTAAGGGGGTGGGCACATGCGCACCATCAGCGGTCTGTGGCGCTGGCGCGGCAATCCGCTGCGCCGCCCGACCGATGTGGCGGAGGCATGGGTGTGTCTCCTGGCACTGCTGCTGACCGTCGTCGCGATGCCCGTCATCGGGACGGTGACCGGCTCGGCCGCCCAGGACTCGCTGCGCCGGTCGGTGCTCGAGCAGCGGCAGTCCCGTCATCTCGTCACGGCCACCGTGCTGCGCACGCTCGCGCAGGCCCCGCCCGAGACCGAAGCCGACACGGGCGTGGCGCGCACCTCCCGCAGCCGTGTGGTGGCCGGGTGGACGGCGCCGGACGGCACGCGGCGGCAGGGCGCGGTGCTGGCGGAGGTCAAGTCCCCGCGCGCGGGTGAGCACTTCAGGCTCTGGACGGACCCGGGAGGGCGAATAACGACCCGGCCGCTGGACTCCGCCACCGCCCGGGCGCACTCGGTGCTGGCGGGCGTCGGCGCCGCCGTACTGGCGGCCGGCCTCGTGGAGAGCGCGCGGCGGCTCGTCCTCTGGCGCATGGTCCGCCGCCGGTACGCGAGTTGGGAGCGTGCCTGGGACCGGGCGGGCCCGGACTGGGGGAAGGCCGGTACGGGCAGCTGAGGCCACCTTCGGGCTCTGGTCGGTCCGTCGCCCCCGCGCACGCTACGGTGGACCGGCCGACTCGCTTTCGGCATCGACCCGCGCGCGAACGAGCCGAAGGCCGCGCCGGAGTCCGGAACACGCGCACACGCGACGCCGTGATCGGCGGCGCGAGGCCGCCGTCCCGGGTCCCGGCCGCGGAGCCCCTGAGGCGGACGAGCACACGTACCACGAGGTGGGGGCACGGCAACGCCATGGCACAGGGCACGGTCCAGGTGACGCACACCGGCACATCGCGGTGGCGGCGCCGCACGGGTGAGTACGCGTCGCTCGCGGCCGCTCTGGAGGCCGCCTCGGACGGCGACGTCCTCACCATCGCTCCCGGCACCTACCGGGAGAACCTCGTCGTGCGGCGGGAGGTGACCCTGCGCGGTCCCGACAACGCGCCCGGTTCGGTGCGTATCGCGCCCGTGGACGGCGTGCCGCTGACCGTGTGCGCCTCCGCCGTGGTGCAGGGCCTGCACGTGGAGGGTCAGGACGGCGCCGCCCCGGCCCTGCTGGTCGAGGAGGGCACACCCGAACTGCTGGACCTGCGGATCGTGACCCGCTCCGCCTCCGGTGTCGAGGTGCGCGGCGGGGCGCGTCCGACCGTGCGCCGGTGCACGGTGGACAACCCGGCCGGCATCGGCGTCCTCGTGCTCGACGGCGCCGCCGGGGTGTTCGAGGAGTGCGAGGTCGTCTCGGCCGGGCAGGCGGGCGTCGCGGTGCGCGGCGGCGGCCACCCGCGGCTGGAGCGCTGCCGGGTGCACCACGCCTCGGGCACGGGCCTGAGCGCCACCGGGGAGAACTCCGCGCTGGAGGCGTTCGGTTGCGAGGTGTACGAGGTGCGGGGCGCCGGGGTGCAGGTCACCCAGGGGGCCACCGCCCACCTCACCGACTGCGCGGTGCACCGTACGTCGGCGGACGGGGTCACGCTCGACACGGACGCGGTGCTGACCCTGGCCGACTGCCGTATCCACGACATCCCGGAGAACGCGGTCGACCTGCGCTCCCGTTCGGTGCTGACGCTGACCCGGACGACGGTGCGCCGGTTCGGGCGCAACGGCCTGTCGGTGTGGGACCCCGGCACCCGCGTGGACGCCAACCAGTGCGAGATCTTCGACAGCACCGGCGACTACCCGGCGGTGTGGGTGAGCGACGGCGCGACGGCCGTGCTGGACTCCTGCCGGGTGCACGACGTGCCGGACGCGCTGTTCGTGCTGGACCGGGGTTCGCGCGCGGACGTGGTGGACAGCGACCTCTCCCAGGTCCGCAACACGGCGGTGTCGGTGAGCGACGGCGCGACCGCCCAGCTCGACGACTGCCGTATCCGGGACGCGGCGACCGGTGCCTGGTTCCGCGACCACGGCAGCGGCGGCACGCTCAACAACTGCACGGTGGACGGCACCCAGACCGGTGTGATCGTCACCAAGGGCGCCGATCCGACGATCGAGCGCTGCGTGGTCGAGGGCCCGGCCGAGGCGGGGTTCTACGTCTCGGCGGGCGGCCGGGGCAGCTTCGTGGACTGCCGGGTCACCGGCAGCGGCGGCTACGGCTTCCACGTGCTCGACGGCTGCCGCACGACGCTGCGCAAGTGCCGTACGGAGCGGTGCGCGCGCGGGGGTTACGAGTTCGCGGAGGCCGGGCCGGACACGGGCACGGGTTCCGGGCCGGTGGTGGAGGACTGCAGCAGCGACGAGAGCGGCGCGCTGCGGTCGCCGTCCGCCCAGGACACGGCGGTGCAGACGGTTCCGGCGTCCACCGGGGGTCTGCTCGGCGCGATCCCGGGACAGCGGGCCACCGCTCCCGAGCCGCCGGCCGCACCGCCGGTGCCGGAGCGCGAGAGCCGCACGTCGGACGCCGTGATGGGTGAACTCGACGCGCTGGTGGGCCTGGAGAGCGTCAAGCGCGAGGTGCGGGCGCTGACCGACATGATCGAGGTGGGCCGGCGCCGCCAGAAGGCGGGGCTGAAGGCGGCCTCGGTGAAGCGGCATCTGGTCTTCACCGGCTCCCCCGGCACCGGCAAGACCACGGTGGCCCGGCTGTACGGGGAGATCCTGGCCGCGCTCGGCGTGCTGGACATAGGGCATCTGGTGGAGGTGTCCCGGGTCGACCTGGTGGGCGAGCACATCGGTTCCACCGCGATCCGTACCCAGGAGGCGTTCGAACGCGCGCGTGGCGGTGTGCTGTTCATCGACGAGGCGTACGCGCTGTCCCCGGAGGACGCCGGGCGTGACTTCGGCAAGGAGGCCATCGACACGCTGGTGAAGCTGATGGAGGACCACCGGGACGCGGTCGTGGTGATCGTGGCGGGTTACACGGCGGAGATGGAGCGCTTCCTGTCGGTCAACCCGGGTGTCGCCTCGCGTTTCTCGCGGACGATCACGTTCGGGGACTACGGCCCGCAGGAGCTGCTGCGGATCGTGGAGCAGCAGGCCGACGAGCACGAGTACCGGCTGGCTCCGGGCACGGCGGAGGGGCTGCTGAAGTACTTCACGGAGCTGCCGAAGGGCCCGGCGTTCGGCAACGGCCGTACCGCGCGGCAGACGTTCGAGGCGATGGTGGAGCGGCACGCGAGCCGGGTCGCGCAGTTCGCCGATCCGAGCACGGACGATCTGACGCTGCTGTACATGGAGGATCTGCCGGAGCTGCCCTGACCTCTACGTCCGTCCGGTCTCGGGGCGGGGTGCGGGCAGGTCGGGGCGGAGGCGGGCGAGCAGGCGGTCCCGTTCGCGGGTGAAGGCGGGGTCCTCCTGGTAGTCGGAGTGGCCGAGGATCGGCGCGGGCAGCGGGTGTTCGGGGGTGCGGCCGTAGGCGCGCGGGTCGGGCAGCGGCTCGTGGTCGACGTCGGGGCCGTGCCCGGCGGGCAGCCGGACCGGCCCGCCGATGGGGTCGGTACGGCGGTGCAGGTTGCGCCAGCAGCCGATGTCGCGGTGCAGGGCGGCCAGCGCGGTGGGGCCGAAGTGGGCGGGGAACCAGCGTCCGTACAGCCGCTCCAGCGGTGAGCCGTAGGTGAGCAGCGCGACGCGGTTGCGGACGGCGGGCGCGAGCTGCCAGGCCGCGGCGGCGACCAGGACGCTGCCCTGCGAGTGGCCGGAGAGGACGAGCCGGCCGCCGGTGCGTTCGGTCCAGGTCGCCGCGCGCCAGGTCAGGTCGGGCACGGCGCGCTCGGCGTAGCACGGGGGCGCGAAGGGGTGGGCCGCGCGCGGCCAGAAGGTGCCCACGTCCCAGAGGATGCCTATGGTCCGGCGGGCGGAGGCGTCCTTGTAGGCGCGGCGTCCCCAGGTGACGAAGAGCAGGAAGCCGACGCCGATCAGCCAGGAGCCCAGCGCCTGGCAGGTCTCGGCGGCGATCCGGACGGGTTCCACGGCGTGCCGGGCGGCCTGGGCGGGCGCGAGCCCGCCGGCGAGCGAGCCGGCGAGGGCCCCCGCGCCGGCGAGGAGGGTGGCGGCGGAGCCCACGGCGACGACGAGCGGCGCGCGGTCGGTGAGGGTGGCCATGGCGCGGGTGTGGGCGATGCGGCGGGTGCGGGTGGGGTCCTCGGGTTCGCCGGGGTGCTCGTCCCGCACCCGTCGGCGTTCGGCGTGTGCCAGGCGGGCGGTGCGGCGGGCCAGGACGGCGGTGAGCACGAGGAGCACGGCGAGCACGGGCGGGATGGCGGACGCCTGCCAGGTGAGCGTGACGGGGGGCCCGGTGATCAGGGAGCGGGTGCCGTCGAGCCAGTCGGCGACACGCTGGGCGACCCCTCCGGACGCGACACCGCCGAGCGCGCAGGCGAGCAGGGCGACGGCCGGTCCGCCGAGGCCGCGCATCGCGGCACGGGGGTCGGGCAGGCGGAGGTGCAGCTGTCGGGCGACGACGGCGAGGGCGACGACGAGGACGCCCTGCGCCAGCATGAGCGCCCCGAACGCGGGGTCGCCGGGCAGTCGTCCGGCGGAGTGCCAGCCGGGCCGGGACCAGCACGCGTAGGCGGCGCCGAGGAGCAGCAGGGCGGCGGCGCCGAGCGGGAGGGCGCGCAGCAGGTGGCGGTCGAGCGCCTGGTCGAGCCGGCGTTCGCTGCGGCCCCGGCGGCACACGACCGAGACGACGGCGCACGCCCAGAGGAGGATGCCCAAGCCGAGCAGGACGCCGAGGGCGTTCAGGGGCGCGGGCCCGCCGGGCCGGTGGTCGAAGCGGGCGGCGGGCAGGGTGACGGCGGCGGCGACGGTGAGCAGTCCCGCGGCGGTGTGCGCCGCGCGCAGGCGGGCGCCGAGGCGGCGCCCGTACCAGAAGCCGGGGCGGCCCAGCGCGCTCTCGTCGGGGCCCGGTTCGACGGTGACGGTCAGGGGCTGGTGGGACTCGTAGGCGCTCCAGGTGCGGTGGGAGAGGTACCAGAGCAGCGCGGTGAGCAGGGTGGGGGCGAGGGCGGCCAGGGCGAGGCGGCGGCCGGGCTCGCTCCACCAGCCGCCGTCGGAGCGGGCGGGCGAGAGGAAGGCCAGCCAGGAGTGGCGGCCGGCGCAGGCGGGGGCGCCGGCGCACTGCCAGGCCACCAGGTCGAGCGCGACCTCGCAGGCGGCCGCGACCAGGACCACGGTGAGGGTGAGTGCGGCGAGCCGGACGAGGAGGCCGTACAGACGGACCATGGGCCCGGGGCTTTTGGCCGCGGGGCGCATCCAGTGGGCGAGGTTGACCACCATGAAGGGCAGCAGAAGCAGCCACAGGGCGCGGGTGCCGTTGCCGGAGGTGAGGTTGCACCAGACGTACGCCTCGCGCACCGGGTCCCGGCCGGGGGTGGCGTCGAGGGCCTGTGAGGCGTTCCCGGTGGGGTCCGGTACGTCATCGGCGCGGCGGAAGACGGCGGCGGTGTCGTCGCCGGTGACGCGGACCGTGCGCGGGTCGCCGAGCATCTTCTCGGGGGTGGTGCCGCCGACGCCGTGCACGAGCAGTTCCAGGCCGCGGTCCGCCGTCCCGGCCGCCTCGGCGGTGTCCGGCCGGGGTACGGCGGTACGTTCTCTCGCGTGTTCCACTTCTGGTTCGCACCCCCGTGTTCACCTGAGGAGTCCTGAGCCCGTGCGGGCTTCAGGTTCTCCGATTCCCTTGTGACGTACACCCGCCGGAACCGCTTGTCACGGAATCTCCCCGATCCGGGTGACGACGGCCACTGTGGTGTCCGCACACATGTGCGCGCACCCTATGTGTGCGTGGTGACAGCCAGTGGCGCGGCCCATGGCGGCCCGTGACAAGATGAGAGGCCGGTGTATGTGGTGCGCCTGTGGAACGGCCAGGTCACCGCGGGCGCCGGGCGGCTCGGACAGTTGTGGCGAAAGGACCGGAGCGTACGTGAGCGAGAATCAGAACCTCCTCGCGGAGCAGCGCCGCGCCCTCATCGTGGACGAGGTCCGCCGCCGGGGCGGTGTCCGGGTCAACGAACTGACCCGGCAGCTCGGTGTGTCGGACATGACCGTGCGCCGGGACCTGGACGCGCTGGCCCGCCAGGGTGTGCTGGAGAAGGTGCACGGCGGCGCGGTCCCGGTGGTCGAGGCGAGCACGCACGAGCCGGGTTTCGAGGCGAAGTCGGGTCTGGAGCCGACCGCCAAGGACGAGATCGCGCGGGCGGCCGCACGGCTGGTGGCGCCCGGCTCGGCGATCGCGCTGTCCGGCGGTACGACCACGTACACCCTCGCCCTGCGGCTGCTGGAAGTGCCCGATCTGACCGTGGTGACGAACTCGGTGCGGGTCGCGGACGTCTTCCACACCGCGCAGCGCACCTCCGGCCGGCGTCAGGGCGCGGCCACGGTGGTGCTGACCGGCGGGGTGCGCACCCCGTCCGACTCGCTGGTGGGTCCGGTCGCGGACCGGGCCATCGCCGCGCTCCACTTCGACCTGCTCTTCCTCGGGGTGCACGGGATATCGGCGGAGGCCGGGCTGTCCACGCCGAACCTGGCCGAGGCGGAGACCAACCGGCAGCTCGTGCGCTCGGCGCGCCGGGTCGTGGTGGTCGCCGACCACACCAAGTGGGGCACCGTCGGGCTCAGTTCGTTCGCCGCGCTGGACGAGGTGGACACGCTGGTCACGGACGGCGGGCTGCCCGCCGAGGCCCGCGCGGAGATCTCCGAGCGGCTGCGGCGCCTGGTGGTGGCGGGCGAGCCGGAGGACGACGAGGAGCCGGAGGCCCTCGAAGAGGACTGACGGCGGGCGGGCACCTCAGCCCGGCCAGACGCCGGTGGACAGCAGGGTCTCGATCGCCGCCGCGTACGGCCCGATGTCGAGGTTCTGCTCCTCCAGCCAGCTGTCGGAGTAGTACTTGTCGAGGTAGCGGTCGCCGGGGTCGCACAGCAGGGTGACCACGCTGCCGTTGCGCCCCTCGGCGACCATCTCGGAGACGATCTTCAGCGCGCTCCACAGGCCGGTGCCGGTCGAGCCGCCCGCCTTGCGGCCGAGCGCCCGCTCCAGCGCGCGTACGGCGGCCACGCTCGCGGCGTCCGGGACCTTCATCATGCGGTCGATCGCGCCGGGCACGAAGCTGGGCTCCATGCGGGGCCGTCCGATGCCCTCGATCCGGGAACCGCAGTCGCAGGTGACGTCCGGGTCCCCGGTCGTCCAGCCCTCGAAGAAGCAGGAGTTCTCGGGGTCGGCCACACAGACCCGGGTGTCGTGCTGGAGGTAGTGCACATAGCGCGCGAGGGTCGCCGAGGTACCGCCGGTGCCGGCCGTGGCGACGATCCACGCGGGCACCGGGAACCGCTCCAGCGCGAGCTGCCGGAAGATGGACTCGGCGATGTTGTTGTTGCCACGCCAGTCGGTGGCGCGCTCGGCGTAGGTGAACTGGTCCATGAAGTGGCCGCCGGTCTCCGCCGCGAGCCGCGCGGACTCCGCGTACATGGTGCGTGGGTCGTCCACGAAGTGGCAGCGGCCGCCGTGGAACTCGATGAGCCGGCACTTCTCGGCGCTCGTGGTGCGCGGCATCACGGCGATGAACGGCACGCCGATCAGGGACGCGAAGTAGGCCTCGGAGACGGCGGTCGAGCCGCTGGACGCCTCGATCACCGGGCGGCCGGGGCGGACCCAGCCGTTGCACAGACCGTAGAGGAAGAGGGAGCGGGCGAGGCGGTGCTTGAGGCTGCCGGTCGGGTGGGTCGACTCGTCCTTGAGGTACAGGTCGATGCCCCACTCCTCGGGCAGGGGGAAGCGCAGCAGGTGGGTGTCCGCCGAGCGGTTGGCGTCGGCCTGGACCTTGCGTACGGCCTCTTTCAGCCAGTCCCGGTAGGCCGCGTCACTGCGGTCGACGTCGAGGGTGGCGCCGGTCCGGGCCGGTGGGGTCGTGCTCACGGCGGGGCTCCTTACGCTGGGCGCCGATGACGCCCGGCGCGGTCTGGCAGCCCGATCATAGGCATCAGTCTCACCGCTTCTCACCTGCATCAACGCATCTTTGAGCCACCCAAAGGCAGCCTGGGGCACACCCGTGCGAGGGGGCGCGGGGGCGCATTGGCGCGAGTGCTGCGGCGCCACGTGCGCCCCGTCCGCGCGCACTGGTGCTCCGGTCGGCGCCGGGGCAGACTGCACCGCGTGGACCGGCCGCCGTACGGGAGGCCGGGGACGCGCGAGGGGGCGGTGCTGGGATGGCTGAGCCGGAGTTCACGGCAAGAGGCGTGCGCATCGGCAAGGGAATGCGCTCGCTGACGCGGGCGGGGCGGGTCAGGATCAGCGACGGCCGCCTGGAGCTGCTCACCAGCGAGGGCAGCGAGATCGACAGCGCGCCGGTGGGGGCCGTACGGGCCTCCCGGCCGTGGTTCGCCCCGGACGACCGGGCGCAGGCCGATCTGAACGGCCACCGGTACCAGCTCACGCTCACCGAGCGTGAGACCGCTCCGGGTGAGCAGCGCCCGCCCGCCGCACGCCGGTTCATCGAAGCGGTGCGCCGGGCCGGCGGGCGGGGTGGCTGACCTGCGGGCCACCGTGGCGAGTTGCGGGAGGGCGGGCACTGCGGCACGCTGATCTCACGTCACTCTGGGTTTACCGGAGGTAACGCTGCGGACCGGCCCGTCGGCCTGAACGGCAGGCGGTCACAGGGACGCCGGCGCCCTCCCGGATTTCCGTTGTTCTCCGTGTTCCTCCGGTTTCGTCCGGACCTCACATCGGGGAGTCGCAGCCGTGATCAGTTACCCGAACAGGCACTGCACGGTGGAGCTCCAAGCCCTGCCGTCGCGGATCGGCCAGGTCCGCAGAATCGTATCTGCGCAATTGCGCTACTGGCATCTCGACCCGTTGATAGACCGGGCCGCGCTCGGCGTGACCGAGCTGCTCAGCAACGTCCACCGGCATGCCCGGCCCGACAAGTCGTGCACGGTGGAACTGGAGTTCCGGTCCGACCGGCTCACCGTCTCGGTCCGCGACCGAGATCCGCGCCTTCCCTCGGTGCCCGACCTCCCGGTGCCCGACACCGCGGAGTCGTCGGACGACGGCCCGCTGGCCACCTGCGGACGCGGCCTGGTCATGGTGGCCGCCGTCAGCGAGAGCTGGGGCGCCCGCCCGGACGGCGAGGACGGAAAGGTCGTGTGGTTCGCGCTGTCCGCGGCCGCCGAACCGGCCCCGCTCCCCCAGTCCCCGAAGCCGCCCCGCACGGCGGAACAGCGCCCCGCGCCCCCGCCGCTCACCGTCCAGTCCCCGGCCCGCGCGCCGGAACCGGTCGTGGTCCATGCCCCCGCGCCCGAGCCCGCGGTGACCCATGGCCCGGTACGCACGCCCGAGCCCGCCGTGGCCCACGCCCCGGCGGGCACCCCGGCGCCGGAACCCGCGCTGGCCCACGCGGCACCCGAACCCGTGGCCCCCGAACCCGCCGCGCCCGTGGTGGCGGCAGTGGCTCCCGCGGCATCGGCCGTGCCCGGCTGACCGAACGGAACGCGTGCCCGGTACCGCGCCCGAGCGCCGTACCGGGCCGCACTACACCCCGAAGAACCGCCCCGCCGCCAACTCCAGGTAGGACGCCGACGAGCCCGGCAGCGCCCGGAGTTCGGACAGCGAGCCGATCAGCTCCACCCGGTCGAACTCGGGGTCCACCCCCGACGCGGTCTCGGTGCGCGCCAATTCCGCGTGCCGCTCCCGCAGTTCGCGCGCGGGACGCGGCGGGGCGGTGAAGAGGAACCCCACGCTGCCCCGAGTGTCACGGACCACCGGGCCCGGTACGAGGGCGTCAGCGGGGGTGTCGGAGCCGGTCTCCTCGGCCAGTTCGCGGGCCGCGTGGACTCGGAGCAGATCCGGGTCCAGCACGGCACCGTCGCCCGGAGGTTCGAGCGTGCCACCGGGCGGCTGCCAGCGGCCGGGGGCCGAGGTGGTGGGCGACATCCGCCCCACCAGCAGCCGTCCGTCGTCACCGGGCTGGAGCACCGCCACGAACAGCGCCGCGACGGCCGGTGCGTCCGGAAGCCCGCGCAGGACACGGTAGCGGTACGTCAGCCTCGTCCAGGAGACCAAAAGGCCACCTCTGTCGTCGTGTTCGAACCCCGTGAGCGCGGCCACCGGACCGTCGAACAGGGTCGGGTTGGCGCGTACGGCGGCTTCCCAGCGGTGGTCCATCGTCGTGCGCTGGGAGGCGGTGAGGGCGGGCGGTGCGGTCTCCTCGAAGCGGAGGCGGGAGGCGTCCCACAGCTCCGCCGTCACCGTTGGGCCGCCGTCACCGCAGGGCCCCGAGCGGGTCGTCGAGGACGGGCTGCCAGGCGAGTTCGGCGGCTCCGACCAGGCTGTCGTGGTCCAGGGTGCACGGCAGGATCGGGACGCTCCCGCTCCGCCCCCACAGGCTGCGCTCGGCGACGACCGCGCGCAGGCGCTCGGGGTCGGCGGCGAGCAGCCCCCGGTGCAGACCGCCCAGGATGACGCGGTCGGGGTTGAGGATGTTGACCAGCCCGGCCAGCCCCAGACCGAGGCGGTCGATCAGGGTCTCGGCGGCGCCGCGTACGGCGGGCTCGGCGTACCGGGTGCGCAGCAGGGTGTCGGCCTGTTCCAGGAGGGACACCTCGGGGCCGGGTTCGAGTCCCGCCTCCATCAGCAGGGCCAGCGGGTCGGCCTCGACGTCGAGACAGCCCCGGCTGCCGCAGTGGCAGACCCGGCCCTCGGGGTTGACGGTGAGGTGGCCGACCTCCAGGGCGAGTCCCGAACTCCCGGTGTGCAGGCGGCCGTCGAGCACCAGGGCGCCGCCCACGCCCCGGTGGCCGGTGGCCACGCACAGCAGGTGCCGGGCGCCCCGGCCCGCGCCGTGCCGGTGTTCGGCGAGGGCGGCGAGGTTGACGTCGTTGCCCGTGAAGGCGGGGCCGGTGATCCCGGCGGCCTGCACGAGGCCGGTGAAGATGCGGCGCACCGGTTCCCCGGCGGGCCAGGCCAGGTGGAGGGGGTTGAGGGCGAGCCCCTCGGGTTCGGCGACGGCCGAGGGCACGGCGAGCCCGGCGCCGACGCAGCGGCGGCCGGTGGCGCGCAGCAGGTCGGCGCCCGCCTCGACCACCGCGCCGAGCACCTTGGCCGGGTCGGCGTCGACGGTCTCGCAGCCGGGCGTGGTCGCCACGATCCGTCCGCCGAGGCCGACCAGGGCGGCCCGGAAGCCGTCCGTGTGCACTTGCGCGGCCAGCGCGACGGGCCCGTCCTCGGCGACCTCCAGGCGGTGGGAGGGGCGGCCCTGGGAGCCGGCGGGGGCGCTGGGGCGGGCGTCGACCCTGATCAGGCCGAGTGCCTCCAGTTCGGCGGCGACGGCTCCGGCGGTGGCGCGGGTGACGCCGAGTTCGGCGGTGAGCACGGCACGGGTCGGGGCGCGTCCGGTGTGCACCAGCTCGAGCGCGGGGCCGAGGGCGCCGCGTCCCCGGTCCAGCCGCGCCCGTGAGATGGGTCCTGACCCCGGCTTCCGGGGGTCCGCCATGCCGCTCATGGGGGCGAGTCTCGCATGATCCGGGCGGATCGTGACCTGCTCCGTGACCGATCGGACATGGTCAGCGGGCGGGGCCCGTCAGGCCGCTCACCCGGAGGGTGATGTTGAGCCGTCCGGTCAGGCCGAGCGCGGGCGGCGCGGTGCCGGGGAGCACGCGCGGGACGCCGTGGAAGGCGAGGCGGGAGGGGCCGCCGAAGACGAAGAGGTCGCCGCTGCGCAGCTCCACGTCCGTGTAGGGGCGGGTGCGGGTCTCGGTGTTGCCGAAGCGGAACACGCAGGCGTCGCCCAAGCTCAGGGAGACCACGGGGGCGTCGGAGTGTTCGTCGCCGTCGCGGTGCATGCCCATGCGGGCGTCGCCGTCGTAGAAGTTGATCAGGGCGATGTCGTAGGGCTCGCCGGGGAGCGCCTCCGCGCCGAGGGCGTCGGCGACCGCGCTGCGGGCCAGCTCGTCCAGCCAGGCGGGGAAGGGTTTGACGGGCGCGTCGTCGCCGTCGACGACGGTACGGGCGTAGGCGTACGGGTACCAGTGCCAGCCGAGGCAGACCTGCCGGGCGGTCATCGTGCCGCCGCCGGGGGTGCGGACCGTGCGCAGCCCGGCCGGGGGGCGGGCCCACTCGCGGCAGGCGGTGAGCAGCGTCCGCTGCCGGCCGGTGTCCAGCCAGTTCGGGACGTGCACGGCGCCCGGAGCGGCCTCGGCCCGCTCCCGCGGGAAGAGTTCCACGTCCATGCGCCCCATCCTGCCCCAGGAGCGGCCGAACGGTCCTGAGCTGGGGCTCGGCTAGCCTGGGGGGCGATGAACGACCGCATGACGACTCCGTGGGGCGAGACCGAGCTGTCCCGCTTCCCCGACGATCCCCGCGACCGGCTGCGTGCCTGGGACGCCTCCGACGCGTATCTGCTGCGGCACCTGGCCGGGGAAGGGGTGGACCTGTCGGGCGAGGTCGTGGTGCTGGGCGACCGCTGGGGCGCGCTGGCGACGGCGCTCGCGGCACACCGGCCGACGCAGATCACCGACTCCTTCCTGAGTCAGGAGGCGACGCGGGCTAACCTGGCGCGGGCCGGGGTCGGTCCCGGCGCGGTCCGGCTGCTGACCACGCAGGACCCGGCGCCCGAGCGGGTGGACGTGCTGCTGGTGCGGGTGCCCAAGAGCCTGGCCCTGCTGGAGGACCAGCTGCTGCGGCTGGCGCCCGCCGTGCACGCGGGGACGGTGGTGGTCGGCACCGGCATGGTGAAGGAGATCCACACCTCCACGCTCAGACTGTTCGAGCGGATTCTGGGGCCGACGCGCACCTCGCTGGCCGAGCAGAAGGCCCGGCTGATCTTCTGCGCCCCGGACCCGTCGCTGGTGCGGCCGGGCAATCCCTGGCCGCACGGCTACACCCTGCCGGACGGGGTCGGGGTGGCGTCGGGGCGGCCGGTGGTCAATCACGCGGGCGTCTTCTGCGCCGAGCGGCTGGACATCGGCACCCGGTTCTTCCTGGGGCACCTGCCCGGGACGCGTGGGCGCCGGGTGGTGGACCTCGGCTGCGGCAACGGCGTGGTGGGCACGGCGGTGGCGCTGGCCGACCCGGAGGCCGAGGTGCTGTTCGTGGACGAGTCGTTCCAGGCGGTCGCGTCGGCGGAGGCCACGTACAAGGCGAACGGGGTGCCGGGGCACGCGGAGTTCCGGGTCGGGGACGGGCTCGCGGGGGTGGCGTCCGGCAGCGTGGACCTGGTGCTGAACAACCCGCCCTTCCACTCCCACCAGGCCACCAGCGACGCCACGTCCTGGCGGATGTTCAGCGGCGCCGAGCGCGCGCTGCGGCCGGGCGGCGAGCTGTGGGTGATCGGCAACCGGCACCTGGGCTACCACGCGAAGCTGAAGCGGTTGTTCGGCAACTGTGAACTGGTCGCGAGCGACCCGAAGTTCGTGGTGCTGAAGGCGGTCAAGAAGAGCTAGCGCCGTCGAGTACGCGGATGATCCGGGCCACCTCGCCGGCCATGGCCGTCCGGCCGACGGCGAGGTAGGCGCGGGGGTCGACGGCGTCGGGGTGCCGGCCGAGGTGCTCGCGGACCGCTCCGGTCAGGGCGGCGTTGAGGGCGGTGCCCACGTTGACCTTGCCGATACCGCCCGCGACCGCCTCGACCAGCGCGTCGTCCGGCACGCCCGAG
This sequence comes from Streptomyces sp. NPDC046860, assembly GCF_040645115.1. NCBI lineage: Bacteria > Bacillati > Actinomycetota > Actinomycetes > Kitasatosporales > Streptomycetaceae > Streptomyces > Streptomyces sp. NPDC046860. Next base: position 37,852 of record NZ_JBEYXQ010000031.1, read on the forward strand.
GAGCCGTGCAGGACCAGGGGTACCGCCAGCCCGGCACAGAGCCGTTCGAGCAGGGCGTGGTCCAGGGCCGCGGTGCGGGTGGTCATGGCGTGCGTGCTGCCGATGGCGACGGCGAGCGCGTCGACGCCGGTCCGCTCGACGAAGTCCCGCGCCTCGGCGGGGTCGGTACGGGCGCCGGGGGCGTGGGCGTCCAGCGGGGGCCTGCCGTCCTTGCCGCCGATCTGGCCCAACTCGGCCTCGATCCAGAGACCTTGTGCGTGCGCCCAGTCGGCGGCCGCCCGGGTGGCGGTGAGGTTCTCGGCGTAGGGCAGGCGGGCCGCGTCGTACATCACGGAGCTGAATCCCGCCTCCGGGGCCTGGCGCAGGAGGCTCTCGCTCTGGACGTGGTCGAGGTGCAACGCCACCGGGACGCCCGCCTGTTCAGCCGCGGTCACGGCGGCGCGGGCGAGGGGGCAAAGGCGTCCGCCCCTGAACTTGACCGCGTTCTCGCTCACTTGGAGCACCACGGGCGCTCCGGCCGTCTCGGCTCCGCTGACGACGGCCTCGATGTGTTCCAGGGTGATGATGTTGAACGCGGGCACGGCGGTACGGCGCCGGGCGGCCCGGGTGATCAGTTCACCGGTGGTGGTGAGGGGCACGGCGGCCGGTCCCTTCCGTGTCAGGGGGTGAGGATCACCGAGCGGGTGAGGTGGCGGGGCCGGTCGGGGTCGAGTCCCCGGGCGGCGGCCACGGCGACGGCCAGCCGCTGGACGCGGATCAGTTCGGCGAGCGGATCGAGTCCGCCCTCGATCCACAACGCGCCGGTCGCGCGCACCTGTTCGGCGAGCCCCTCGGGGGCCGGGCCGAGCGCCCAGGTCGCGGTGTCCCCGGCGCTGACGCTGATCGGGCCGTGCCGGTACTCCATCGCCGGGTACGCCTCGGTCCAGGACAGCGACGCCTCGCGCATCTTCAGCGCCGCCTCGTTCGCCAGTCCGACGGTCCAGCCCCGGCCGAGGAAGGTGAACTCCCGTCGCTCCACCAGCCCTTCGGGCAAGGGGGCGGCGAGGGCCGTGCGGGCGTCGGCGACGGCGGCCTGGGTGTGCAGCCCGAGGTGGGTGCGCAGCAGGGTGAGGGCGGTGGTGGCGAACCGGGTCTGCACGACGGAGCGTTCGTCAACGTGGGCGAGGACCACGAGAGCGCCGGCGGCCTGCCTGACCGGGGTCCCGGCGTCGGCGGTGATCGCGGTCGTCCGGGTCGTGCCCTTCAACTGGGCGAGCAGGTCCAGCACTTCGGTGGTGGTGCCGGACCGGGTGAGGGCGATCACCTGGTCGTAGGACCGTCCGCGCGGGAACTCGGAGGCTGCGAAGGCGTCCGTCTCCCCCTGCCCGGCCTCCTCCCGCAGCGCCGCCACGGCCTGCGCCATGAAGTACGAGGTCCCGCAGCCGACGACCGCGACCCGCTCCCCCGGTACCGGCAGGGCCGTGCGATGCGCGCCCGCCTCCCGTGCCGCCCGCTCCCAGCACGCGGGCTGGCTCCTCAGCTCGTCCTCGACATGGCTCACGCCACACCCTCCCCAGGCTGATCGTTGATGCAAGATACTGCCGACTTTCGAGCACAATCAAGCATCGGGACGGTACTCGTCCGTGCGCTAGGGTCACCGCGGGATCACAGGAACGGAGGCCCGATGGCGCGGGACACCCGCTGGCAGGCACTGCTCGAACTCCTCGCGGAGCGGGGGCGGCTGGAGGTCGAGGAGGCGGCGGCCGAGCTGGACGTGTCGGCGGCGACCATCCGCCGGGACCTCGACGGGCTGGCGGAACAGCGGATGCTCGTACGGACGCGGGGCGGCGCGGTGGCGCACGGGGTGTCGTACGAACTGCCGCTGCGCTACAAGACGGCCCGGCACGCCTCGGAGAAGCAGCGGATCGCGGCGGCGGTGGCGGATCTGGTGGCGCCGGGCGAGGCCGTGGGCCTGACCGGGGGCACCACGACCACGGAAGTGGCCCGCGCGCTGGCCGTGCGCCCCGATCTGGCCGACGGCGCGCCCGCGCTGACCGTGGTCACCAACGCGCTCAACATCGCGGGCGAGCTGGCCGTACGGCCGCAGTTCAAGATCGTGGTGACCGGCGGGGTCGCGCGCCCGCAGTCGTTCGAGCTGGTCGGACCGCTCGCGGACGGGGTGCTCGGCGCGGTCACGCTGGACGTGGCGGTGCTCGGGGTGGGCGCCTTCGACCCGGTGCACGGCGCTGCGGCGCACGACGAGTCGGAGGCGGCGGTCAACCGGCTGCTCTGCGAGCGCGCGGAGCGCGTGGTGATCGCGGCCGACTCCAGCAAGCTGGGGCGGCGCGCGTTCGCCCGGATCTGCGGCCCGGAGCCGGTCGACACGCTGGTGACGGACACCGACGCACCTCGGGAGACGGTGCGCCGGTTCGAGGAGGCGGGCGTGCGGGTGCTGGCCGTCTGAGCCGGCGCGGGTCAGGCGGCGGGCAGGCCCACGCTCACGCCGAGCCGGGCGGCCGCGTACCGGAAGAACCGCTCGCGGTCGGCCACCACCTGCTCGAACTGCCCGAACAGCTCGAACCCGACCAGCCCGAACAGCTCGGCCCAGGCCGCGACCATGGCGGGCGCGGCCTCGGGCGGCAGTTCGGGGGCGATGTCGGCCGCCATGCGCGCGGCCTCGGCCCGCAGTTCGGCGGGGAGCGCCGGCCCGGTGAGGCCGGGCCCCCGGTCGGCGTCACGGACGATGCCGATCAGGACCATGGCCACCCGCGCGGCGGACGCGATGGTGGTAGCGGGGGCGGCGTAGCCGGGTACGGGCGAGCCGTAGATCAGCGCGTACTCGTGCGGGTGGGCCAGCGCCCAGGCCCGTACCGCCTCGCAGACGGTCGTCCAGCGGCGCATGAACTGCCCCTCGGGGACGCCCGCGTGGGCGGTCTCGGCGGCCTCGCCCAGGGAGTCGTAGGCGTCGATGATGAGCGCGGTGAGCAGGTCGTCGCGGCTCGGGAAGTACCGGTAGAGCGCGGAGGACACCATGCCCAGCTCGCGCGCGACGGCGCGCAGCGAGAGCTTGGCGGCTCCCTCGGCGGCTAGCTGACTGCGGGCCTCGTCCTTGATGGCCGCGGTGACCTCGGTCCTGGCCCGCGCGCGGGCGCCCTCTGCGGTGCTCATGCGGGCAAGCATGCCACGCGACAGAGCGGTGCACACAAACCAGAGCACCGCTCTTGCGCGAGAGCAGTGATCTCGGCACACTGGAATCGAAGCGAGAGCACCGCTCTCCCGAATCCTGGGGGTCGTCATGTCGTCGTCCGCGCCGTACTACCTGAAGGCCGGCCCGGTGGGCACGTGGTTCAACGGACTCGTCGGCCGGCTCGCCCGTCTCGGGGTCAGCCTGGCGGGCAGCGCGGAGCTGTCGGTACGCGGCCGCAAGAGCGGCGCGATGCAGCGCATCCCGGTCAACCCGCACACCTACGAGGGCGGGCAGTACCTGGTCTCGGCGCGCGGCCACTCCCAGTGGGTGCGCAACATGCGCGCGGCGAACGGCGGTGAGCTGCGGGTCGGCCGCAAGGTGCGCGCGTTCACCGCGGTGGAGCTGCCCGACGACGAGAAGCTCCCCGTCCTGCGGACCTACCTGGAGCGCTGGGGCTGGCAGGTCGACAAGTTCTTCGCCGGGGTGACCGCGAGTTCCTCCGACGCGGAGATCCTCGCGGCCGCCCCCGACCACCCGGTGTTCCGGATCACCGTCACGGACTGACGGTGTCCTGCCGCTCAGGCTGCTCGGCCCGGCTCTCCGGCGTGGTCCGCCCCCGGTCGAGCGCGGCCAGGGCCCGTTGGGCGAGCGGCCGGGACCGCACCATCTCCCCGAGCGTCGTCGCGCCGGTGGTGATGTCCCGGAACGCCTTCCACGCGGGCCGGAACCCGGTGATCCCGGCGTGGAAGACACCGGGCCGGCGCTCGAAGGCGGCCAGCAGGCGCTTGCCGACGCTCATCTCCACCCCGAGCCCCGCCTTGATGGCGAAGGCGTAGTTCAGGGCCTGCCGGCGGGTGTCGACGGCGTCGTGGGCCTCGGCGATCCGGACCGCCCACTCCCCCGCCAGGCGCCCGGAGCGCAGGGCGAAGGAGATGCCCTCACGGGTCCACGGCTCCAGCAGCCCGGCCGCGTCGCCGCAGACCAGCACCCGGCCGCGGGAGAGCGGCGAGTCCTCGGCGCGGCAGCGGGTCAGGTGCCCGGAGGAGATGCTCGGCTCGAATCCGGCGAGCCCGAGGCGGGCGATGAAGTCCTCCAAGTACCGCTTGGTGGCCGCGCCTTCGCCGCGCGCGGAGATCACGCCGACCGTGAGCGTGTCGCCCTTGGGGAAGACCCAGCCGTAACTGCCGGGCAGCGGGCCCCAGTCGATGAGGACGCGTCCCGCCCAGTCCTCGGCGACGGTGTCCGGCACCGGGATCTCCGCCTCGAGACCCAGGTCGACCTGGTCCAGCTTGACCCCGACATGGGCCCCTATCCGGCTGGCACTGCCGTCCGCGCCGACGACCGCGTGCGCGAGAACGGTCTCGCCGCCCTGGAGGACCACGGCGACGGTGCGCCGGTCGGGGACGGCGGAGCCGTGCTGCTCCACGCGCTGCACGGTCACGCCGGTGCGCAGCTCGGCACCCGCCCTCTGCGCGTGCTCCACCAGCCGCTGGTCGAACTCGGGCCGGTTGATCAGGCCGAACAGCATCTGCCGGGAGCGCCGGGTGCGGGTGAAGCGGCCGTTGTGGGAGAAGGTGACCGCGTGCACCCGGTCCCGGAAGGGGAGTTCGAAGCCGGGCGGGAGCGCGTCGCGGGAGGGGCCGATGATGCCGCCGCCGCACGTCTTGTAGCGGGGCAGTTCCGCCTTCTCCAGGATCAGCACCCGGCGCCCGGCGACGGCCGCCGCATAGGCGGCCGAGGCGCCCGCGGGGCCCGCGCCGACCACGACGACGTCCCAGACCCGCCGCTCATCCTCCGCCGAAGTGTTCTCGCCGCTCACGATGGTCTACCGCTCCGATCAAGCCGCTGCCGCTCCCCCGGTGCACCGGATGCCACGGGGCGGGGGACCCCCATGTCCCTGGCATCCTACGGCCGGTTCCCGCCTCGGGCCGCTGTGGGAGGATCGGTGTATTCCAGCAGTTCAACGTCGTAACCCCACGAGGAGCCGTGCCCATGTCGTCGAATCCGGTCGCCGAGACCGTCGCCTCGCTGATGCCCCGCGCCCGGGCGGAGCTGGCCGAGCTGGTCGCCTTCAAGTCGGTGGCGGACTTCGAGCAGTTCCCGAAGAGCGAGAGCGAGGGCGCCGCGAACTGGATCGCCGGCGCGCTCACCGCCGAGGGCTTCACCGACGTGGCGCTCCTGGACACCCCGGACGGGACCCAGTCGGTGTACGGCTACCTGCCCGGCCCCGAGGGCGCGAAGACCGTCCTGCTGTACGCCCACTACGACGTGCAGCCGCCGCTGGACGAGGCCGGCTGGACCACGCCCCCCTTCGAGCTGACCGAGCGGGACGGCCGCTGGTACGGGCGTGGCGCGGCCGACTGCAAGGGCGGCCTGATCATGCACCTGCTGGCGCTGCGGGCGCTCAAGGCCAACGGCGGCGTCCCGGTCGCCGTCAAGGTGATCGCCGAGGGCTCCGAGGAGCAGGGCACCGGCGGCCTGGAGCGCTACGCCGAGCAGCACCCGGAGCTGCTGGAGGCCGACACCATCGTGATCGGCGACACCGGCAACTTCCGCGTGGGCCTGCCGACGGCGACCACCACCCTGCGCGGCATGACGATGGTCCGGGTCCAGGTCGACACCCTCGCCGGGAACCTGCACTCGGGTCAGTTCGGCGGCGCCGCCCCGGACGCGCTCGCCGCGCTGATCCGCCTGCTGGACTCGCTGCGGGCCGAGGACGGTTCGACCACGGTGGACGGCCTGACGGCCGACGCCCGCTGGGAGGGTCTGGAGTACGGCGAGGAGCAGTTCCGCTCGGACGCCAAGGTGCTGGACGGCGTCGGGCTGATCGGTGACGGGTCGGTCGCCGACCGGCTGTGGGCGCGCCCGGCCGTGACGGTCGTCGGCATCGACTGCCCGCCGGTCGTGGGCGCCACCCCGTCCGTGCAGTCCAGCGCCCGCGCGCAGATCAGCCTGCGGGTGCCGCCGGGCGTGGACGCGGCCGAGGCGACCAAGCTGCTCACCGCCCACCTTCAGGCCCACACTCCGTGGGGCGCCCGGGTGAGCGTGGAGCAGGTAGGCCAGGGCCAGCCGTTCCGCGCCGACACCACGAGCCCCGCCTACCAGGCGATGGCCGACGCGATGGCGGTGGCGTACCCCGGCGAGACCATGCAGTACGCGGGCCAGGGTGGCTCGATCCCGCTCTGCAGCACCCTCGCGGGCCTCTACCCGGAGGCCGAGATCATCCTCATCGGCCTGAGCGAGCCGGAGGCCCAGATCCACGCGGTCAACGAGAGCGTCTCCCCCGAGGAACTGGAGCGCCTCTCGGTGGCGGAGGCCCTGTTCCTGGGCAACTACGCGGCGAACTGAGCTCGTTCATGACGGCGCGCCCGCACCCGGGGCGGGCGCGCCACCGCCGGGCGGAACTCAGCCGACCGGTATGCCCGCCTCCAGGTACAGCGCGGCGCCGCGCTCGCGGGCTCTGAGGGCCCAGCGGAGGCGCTCGTAGCGGACCGGGGGGAGCATGGTGGCGGCCTCGCGCTCGGTGGCGAAGCGCCAGGCGCGCAGTTCCGGGCCCGGCAGCAGCACCCCGGCGGCCTCCTCGGGGGTGAGGCGGCCGCCGTCGAAGAGGAGGCGCAGGCCGCCGTATCCGGGCGGGGCGGGACGCTCCCAGTCGACGACCAGCAGCCGGGGCACCTCCCGCAGCCGTATCCCGACCTCCTCGGCGACCTCCCGCATCCCTGCGCGGGCCGGGGCCTCGCCGCGCTCGACCACGCCGCCGGGGAACTCCCAGCCGGGCTTGTAGGTGGGGTCGACCAGCAGGACCCGGTCCTCGGCGTCGAAGAGCAGCACCCCGGCGGCGAGCGTCTCGCCGGTCGGCTCGGGGGTCTGCACGATCTCGCAGGGCCGGACGTCGCCGCCGCCCACGGCCTCGGTGACGCGGACGGCGCTCTGGTACGGGGTGAGACCGCCGGTGTCGATCGGGTACGCGTCCGCGGTGAGCCAGGAGGCGAGCGCGGCGCGGTAGGGCTCGATGTGGTCGTACGCCCACTGCCGTACGCGTATCTCCGCGTCGGGGAGGTCGGGCGGCAGCTCCCTTTCGGCTATGCGCTGGCGCAAAATCGTTTCGGCCGGGGCGAGCAGCAGATGGCGTACGGAGATCCGGCGGGCGGCGAGGCCGCCGAAGATCTCGTCGCGGTACTCCTGGCGCAGCAGGGTCATGGGCACCACCAGGGTCCCGCCCAGCTCGGCGAGCATCGCCGCGGCGGTGTCGATCACCAGGCGGCGCCAGATGGGCAGGTCCTGGAAGTCGTCGACCTCGGCGAGGCGCTTGGCCGGTAGCAGGCGCGAGAGCGCCGCGCCGATCAGCTCGGGGTCGAAGAGCGTGCTGTTCGGGATCAGTTCGATCAGTTCCCGTGCGGTGGTGGTCTTGCCCGCACCGAACGCGCCGTTGATCCAGACGACGGTCACGGTTCCCCCTCTTCTGTTGGCCCCCTGGGGCTTGCCCGTTCCACCCTGTCACGGAAACCACGCGCAGTTGAGGGCGCACAGGACGGTGCCGGGGCCCCTGGGGCAAGGGTCCCGGCACTATGTTCGCGGTCTATTCCGGCCCTTACTGGCCGAGCGCGCCCTCGTCCACGTCGAAGCTGTCCTGGCTCACGATGTGGTCGACGGTGCTCAGGGTGTCGTCCACCTTGAGGTCGCTCAGGCCGGTGTTCTCCGCGGCGTGGGACGGGGTGAGGGCGGCCACCACGAAACCGGTGGCGAGGCTGGCGATGGCGAGCATGCTGCGCTTCTTCATGCCGTGATCAACTGCCGGACGGCCCGGAGGGTCACGCTGTACGGGTTTCGGCCAGCCGAACCAACAGGACCGAACGTGTCTGGCACGGCCCTTCCAACAGACTCGGACACGTCCTACCGTGATCGCGCACCGGTGCCCGACCCTGTCCGCCGCGAGCCGGAGGAACGTCGACGATGCGTCACCCCCACCCCCGCACGCACCGCATCCGAGCAGCCGCAGTACTCCTGACGGCACTGCTGAGCGCGGGCGGTCTCGCCGCCCCGGCCACGGCCGCGCCCCCTCCCATGGCCCCCGCCGAGGGGCTGGCCCTCACCCCGCCCATGGGCTTCAACAACTGGAACTCCACGCACTGCCGGGCGGAGTTCGACGAGGACATGGTCAAGGGCATCGCCGACCTCTTCGTGACCAAGGGCCTGAAGGACGCCGGGTACCAGTACGTCAACCTCGACGACTGCTGGGCGCTGCCCCAACGGGACGCCGACGGCAAGCTGGTGCCGGACCCGGCCCGCTTCCCGCACGGCATCTCGGCGGTCGCGGACTACGTGCACGCCAAGGGTCTCAAGCTCGGCATCTACACCAGCGCGGGCACCAGGACCTGCGACGGCGCGGGCTTCCCCGGCGCGCTGGGCCACGAGGCGAGCGACGCCCGGCAGTTCGCCGACTGGGGCGTGGACTACCTGAAGTACGACAACTGCAACAACCAGGGCGTGGACGCTCAGCAGCGCTACCGGACCATGCGTGACGCCCTGCGGGCCACCGGGCGCCCGATCGTCTACAGCATCTGTGAGTGGGGCGAGAACAAGCCCTGGGAGTGGGCCTCGGACGTGGGCCAACTCTGGCGCACCACCGGGGACATCAGCGACAGCTGGGGCTCGATGCTCTCCATCCTCAAGCAGAACCTCCCCCTCGCCCCGTACGCCGGTCCGGGCCACTGGAACGACCCCGACATGCTGGAGGTCGGCAACGGCGGGATGACCGACACCGAGTACCGCTCCCACTTCTCGCTCTGGGCGGTCATGGCGGCCCCGCTGCTCATCGGCACCGACCTGCGCACCGCCTCCCCCGCCACGCTGGACATCCTCGGCAACAAGGAGGTCATCGCGGTCGACCAGGACCCGCTGGGCAGGCAGGGCACGGTGGTGTCCAGTGAGGGCGGGCGCTGGGTGGTCGCCAAGGAGATGGCAGACGGCAGTCGCGCGGTCGCCCTGTTCAACGAGTCCGGGTCCGCGCAGCGCGTCGCCACCAGCGCCGCCGCCGTGGGGCTACCGCGCGCCGCCGGGTACACCCAGCGCGACCTCTGGCGGCACCGGGACAGCAACACGGCCGGCACTGTCGCGGCCACCGTCCCGGCGCACGGCACGGTCCTGCTCCGCGTCTCGGCCGACGGCCACTGGGCGGAGCACCCGCCCGCCGTCGAAGCCGGCCTCGACGAAGCGCCGTTCATCGAGCGGGGCACCCCGGCCACGCTCGCCACGACCGTCACCGACCTGGGGCGCACCCCGGCCCGCGAGGTCTCGGCCGCGCTGACCGGCCCCGACGGGTGGACCGTACGGGCCCTCTCCCCCGCCGCCACGCCCGGTCTGCCCTCCGGCGCGTCCCTGCGCACCCGCTGGCGGGTGACGGCCCCGCCGGGGACGGCCACCGGGTCGTACGCCCTCTCGCTGCGCGTCCGTCACCGCTCGCCCGCGGGAAAGCGTGTCACCACCGATCTCCCGGTGACCGCGTCCGTGGTCGTGCCGCCGCCGACCGGGGTCTCGTACCTGAGTGATCTGCCCTGGCTGTCGGCGGTCAGCGGGTGGGGGCCGGTGGAGCGTGACACCAGCAACGGTGAGGAGGCCGCGGGCGACGGCTCCCCGCTCACCATCGGCTCCACGGTGTACACCAAGGGTCTCGGGATGCACGCGGCCGGCGAGGTCGCCCTCTACACCGGGCGGCGCTGCGCGAAGGTCACCGCCGAGGTGGGCGTGGACGACGAGAAGGGCGCCAAGGGCAGCGTGGCCTTCGAGGTCTGGGCGGACGGCGTGAAAGCCGCCTCCACGGGCGTACTGACCAACGCTCAGGCCGCCCAGCCGCTGACCGCCGACGTCAGCGGCGCGCGTGTGGTGCGGTTGGTGGTCACCGACGGCGGCGACGGCGTCGACTCCGACCACGCGGACTGGGCGGACGCCCGGCTGAACTGCTGAAACGGGCGTGGCCACGGGGGCTTGCCCCGTGGCCACGCGACGCAGCTAGGGCCTTTCTTCCGGATCAGGCCGGCTCGGATCGACGGTGCCTTCGGGCCGACCCCAGC
>NZ_JBEYXQ010000032.1:0-38544 GCF_040645115.1 Streptomyces sp. NPDC046860
TCCCTCGTACTGGATGTACTTGGATGATTCGGGCGTGCGGCGAGAGCGCGTGCCAGGCGTCGCGGGCCCACGAAGATCCGCCGGACAGGCCCTAGCACGGGACGTACGGGGCCGGGGCGGGCCGGTGGGGCGGTGCGGGTGGCTACCGTCGCCGTCCCGTCGACCACTCCCACCAGCTCATCCGTTTTTCCCATTTTCACTCCGGATGTCGGTGTTCGGCCGACGATAGGCGAGGGGCGTGCGCGCGGCGGGGCGCACACGCCGTCTCGCCTCCGGATCACCCGGCGAGGGGGCCGGGCCGGCCCCCTCAGGCGAACTGGCCGACCTGGTAGCTCCCGGCGGGCATGCGGATCATGACGTTCATGCGGTTGTAGGCGTTGATGAGGCCGATCAGGAAGACCAGGGCCGCGAGCTGGTCCTCGTCGTAGTGCTTGGCGGCGTTCGCCCACGCCTCGTCGGTGACCGCGCCCGGGGTGTCGGCCAGGCGGGTGCCCTGCTCGGCCAGTTCGAGGGCGGCGCGCTCGGCGTCGGTGAACACGGTGGCCTCGCGCCAGGCGGCGACCAGGTTCAGCCGCTGCTGGGTCTCGCCCGCGTGCGCGGCCTCCTTGGTGTGCATGTCGAGGCAGAAGCCGCACCCGTTGATCTGGCTGGCGCGGATCTTCACCAGCTCCTGCGTGGCGGCGGGGAGGGTGGAGTCCGAGACCACCTTTCCGGCCGCGTTGATGTGCTTGACGACCTTGGCGGCGGCGGGGATGGCGAAGGGGTTGAGACGAGCGTCCATGGCTGCACTCCTGTGGTCCGGTCGCGATGACTTCACGGTTACGACGGGCGGGGCGGACCGGGTGTGACATGCGGCCATGTGACCTGGGTCACGGATCACACAGGGTCCGGCCACCTGGAATCCCCCGGGAATGTGTGCACGAGAGACACATGGGGCGCACACAGTCTTCTGAAAGCCCCGTTACGGTGGCGGCGCCTCGCCCGTGCCCGTCGACCCAGGAAGACCGCGAATGGACTACTGCTCCGCCTGCCGTCGGCATCTGAACGGCGCCCTGGTCTGCCCCGGCTGCGGTGTCTGCGCCGCTCCCGACCTGGCCCCGATGCCGGTCCGGCCGAGCGCGTACGCCGTCCGGCGGTCCGGCGAGGAGGATCCCCCGGCCGCCCGCCGCAGCAGGCCGGTGCCCCCGCCGGCCGTCCCACAGCCTCCGGCCGGGACACCCGCCGGCTCCGGGCGCGCCGCACGGCGCCGCGAGCAGACCCGCTGGCGCAGGACCCGCCGCCGGGCCGTCCTGGCGGCCGCCGTGGCCCTGGTCGGCAGCGGGCTCACCTTCGCGGCGCTCAACCACCAGCCGGCCGACCGCACCCGGCCCACGGCCGCGCAGGGCGAGCGGCCCATGGGCGGTACCGGTCCCGAGGCCACGGCCGGCCTCCCGGCACCGACGGCCTCCCCGGCGCTGCCCACCACCCCGGGCGGCCCGTCGCGCACGAGCACCGAGCCTGAGACCCCCGCGGCGCCCCGCTCCACCAGCCCCGCTCCGGACAAGGCCACCCCCGAGCACCGGAAGCCGTCCCGCTCGGCGTCCCCCTCGGCCGCGCCCCACTCCCGCTCCCTGCTGCCCCTCCCCCACAGCCCGGCGTCGGACTCCGTCACCCCCGCCTCCCCCCTGGTCCCCACGGACCAGGCGGGCTCGACGGGTTCGACGGGTTCGACGGGTTCGACGAAGCAGTCCTCCACCCCTTCGCGCACGCCCACGAAGAGCGCGCCCGCAAAGGGCACCCCGTCCCCCGACACCACCACGGACACCCCCGCCCCGTCGGCGACGGCCACCGAGTCGCAGTCCCCCTCGCCCACCTCGTCCCCGTCGGCCTCCCCCTCGCACGTCTGCCTGCTGGTCATCTGCCTCAGCTGACCGCCGGAAGGCTGGATGTCGGACAGCCCGAGGTGCCGGACAAGCCCGGTGTCGCGCAGCTCGGCGAGCGCCGCCTCCGCGCCCGCACCGCCGCCGCCGAGACCGCGCTCGGCGCGGCGTCCCTCAGGTGTTCCACGTCTCGTCGTAGGGGTCGGCCGGAGCGGCCACCGGCCGGACGGAGGTGACCCGCAGGTACGGGATGATCCCGTTGTTGACCGGGTCCCGCGTCCGGCGCGAGGCGTCCACCCCCGTCACCTCCAGCCACGCGTCCGGCTTCAGCACCGGCGGGAGCTGCCCGGTCAGGCCCACCTTCACCGGGCGGGCGTCGGCCGCGCAGCAGTTGAGTGCCATGCGGACCAGGTACGGCGTGCCCTCGGCGTCCAGCGCGAGGAACCCGGTGACCCGGACGGTGCGGCCGCGCAGGGTGTGGCCGTAGGCCGCGCGGGAGGCGTAGTCGACGACGCTCAGCCGGACGGGGTCCGCGGTGGGCAACGGACCCAGGCCATACGGCGGTTGGAGGGCCGTACCGGTGCGTACCGCGCTGTACGAGCCGAGCGCGGGCGGGGCGATGAGGATGAGGGCGAGGACCGGCAGCACCAGGAGCCAGGCGACACGGGGCTCGGGGTGCGGGTGACCGGCGGCGGCCCGCTTCCGCTCGTACCAGAACGTGGCCAGCGCGACGACGGTCAGGACCACCCCGGCCACCAGGACCAGGGGCCGCAGGCCGGACTTGACGTAGCGGAGGTAGAGGTCGGTGCTGCCCGCGCGCAGCAGCGCTCCGCCGAGCAGGAACATGACGGCGGCCTGCGCCTGGCGGTTCACAGCAGCACCGCCCCGGTGACCAGCGCGCCCGTGACGGCCAGCGCGAACGTCGCCGGGGCGAAGCGCAGCGCGAAGCCCCGGCCGAAGGTGCCGGCCTGCATGGCGAACAGCTTGAGGTCGATCATCGGGCCCACCACCAGGAACACCAGCTTGGCCGTCGGGGAGAAGTCGGTCAGCGAGGCGGCGACGAACGCGTCCGCCTCCGAGCAGATGGACAGCACCACGGCGAGCGCGGCGAGGGCGAGCACCGCGAGGAACGGGTTGCCCGCGGCCGTGCGCAGCCACTCCGCCGGGGCGACGGCCTTCAGGGTGGCGGCGGCCATCGCGCCGACCACCAGGAATCCGCCCGCGTGCAGGGTGTCGTGGCGTACGGAGTTCCAGAAGGTCTCCGCCCTCGTCGCGCCCTCGTGCGCGCCGTGCGCGGGCGGCCGCAGCCAGGCGTCCCGGCCGAGCCGCTGCCACAGCCAGCCCATCGCGCAGGCCACCAGCAGGCTCGCGGCGAACCGGGCGAGGACCATCTCCGGGTCGTTCGGGAAGGCGACGGCCGTGGCGGTGAGCACGATCGGGTTGATCGCGGGCGCGGACAGCAGGAACGCCAGCGCGGCCGCCGGGGTCACCCCGCGCCGCACCAGCGCGCCCGCCACCGGCACCGACGCGCACTCGCACCCCGGCAGCACCGCGCCCGCGAGCCCGGCGACCGGTACGGCGAGCGCGGGCCGGCCGGGCAGGGCGCGGGCGAAGAACGCGGGCGGGACGAAGACGGCGATGGCGGCCGACAGCAGCACCCCGAACACCAGGAAGGGCAGCGCCTGCACAGTCACCGCGACGAACACCGTGGTCCAGCTCTGCATCACCGGGGTGCCGAGCGCGCCCCGGACCGGCCCCTGGGCGAGGACGGCGAGGAGCAGCACCAGGGTGAGGACGAGAGGAGAGCTGAGCCGGCCACCGCCGGGCTTCCCGCCGGGCGGTCCTGTACCCGACTCCGCGCCGGGCGGGGCGTCTTCGGTGATGGCCACGGCTGGGATACCTCCGGCTGGATGCGGCTGCTGTGCGGTACGCGGTCGCCGGGCGGCCCGTTCAGGCGTCGGCTGGAACCGACCGCCTTCTTGGGGCAGTCTTTCCCCTCGTGGCGAGCAGCGTTCCGTATCAGGGCGGTCCCGATGGCGCGTCGGCGCCCATGGTGGTGTGCGGGGACGACGGTCTCGCGCACCGGCTGTCCGCCGAGTTGCGCGGAGTCTACGGCGAGCAGGTCGTCCTCGTCGTGCCGCCGAGCGCGCGCACCGCGCGGCGGCCGGTGATCGGGCGGCCCCGGTCGGCTCCGGCGGCGCTGTTCGACCGGGTGGTGTCGGTGGCGGTCGGCCGGGGCGGAGCCGGCCACGCAACCGGGAGCGGCTCCGCGGGCGGGGGCGGGCTCCGGGGCGGGGAACGCGTGCTGGAGACCGAGTTCCTCACCGAACAGGTGCTCGCCGAGGCCGGGGTGGAGCGGGCGGCAGCGCTGGCGCTCGTGTACGAGGACGACGAGACCAACATCCGCGCCGCGCTCACCGCCCGCCGGCTCAACCCCCGGCTGCGGCTCGTACTGCGCCTGTACAACCGGCGGCTGGGCCAGCACATCGAGGAACTCCTCGACCAGGCGGCCGTGTTGGTCGGCGAGAGCGACGAGGACGTCCGGGACGCGGCCACCTCCGTGCTCTCCGACGCCGACACCGCCGCGCCCGCTCTCGCCGCGACCGCCGTCGCGGGCACCGGCAAGGTGATCCAGGCGGACGGGCTGCTGCTGCGCGCGGTGGAACGGATCTCACCGCCGGACGGGGTCCCCCTGCCGCTCGGGGTGCGCACGCTGGCGCTGCTGTCGTCCGACGACGGCGACGAGGGGCCGCTACTGCTGCCCGACGACGAGGAGGTGCGCCGGGCGGGCAACCGGTCCACGGTCGTGCTGGAGCGGTTCTCCGCGACAGAGGGCGCGGCGGCGGGCAACGGGCTCGGCGTGGGCGGTGTCCCGCCCCTGTCCTCCCTGTTCTCCAAGCAGTTGAGGTGGTCGCTGGCCGTGCTCGCCGGGTGCGTGATCGCGCTCGCCGTGGCCCTGTCGATCGTGACCGGCATCCATCCCCTGCGCGCCTTCTACCTGACCCTGCTGGACCTCTTCGCCATCGACGACCCCGCGCTGGGCCAGCCGATCGGCCGCCAGATCCTCCAACTGCTGTCCGGCCTAGTCGGGTTGCTGCTGCTCCCGGTGCTGCTGGCCGCCGTCCTCGAAGGGCTGGGCACCTTCCGTACGCAGTCCGCGCTGCGCAAACCGCCGCGCGGGCTGGGCGGGCACGTCGTCCTGCTGGGGCTGGGCAAGATCGGTACGCGGGTGCTGATCCGGCTGCGGGAACTGCACATCCCGGTGGTGTGCGTGGAGGGCAACCCGGAGGCGCGCGGACTCGCCGTGGCACGGCGGCTGCGGGTGCCGGTGGTCATCGGGGACGTCACGCAGGAGGGCGTCCTGGAGGCGGCCAAGATCCACCGGGCGCACGCCCTGCTCGCGGTGACCAGCGCGGACACCACCAACCTGGAGGCCGTCCTGTACGCCCGCGGCGTCCGCCCCGACCTCCGCGCCGTACTGCGCCTGTACGACGACGACTTCGCCACCGCCGTCTACCGCACCCTGCGGGTCGCCCACCCCCTGGCCACCACCCGCAGCCGCAGCGTCTCCTACCTCTCGGCCCCCGCCTTCGCCGGGGCCATGCTGGGCCGCCGGGTCCTGGGCGCGGTCCCGGTGGAGCGCCGCGTCCTGCTGTTCGCCTCGGTGGACGTCGCGGGCCGCCCCCAGTTGGAGGGCCGCACCCTGGCGGAGGCGTTCGTCCCCGGTGTCTGGCGGGCCGTGGCCGTGGAAGGGGAGCCCGACACGCCACCCGGCCGCCTCCTGACGAAGGACGACCGGGTGGTGATCGCGGCGACCCGCCGGGGTCTGGCGGAGCTGGGCTGAGCGGCGCCTACTGCTCCGAGCCGCCCAGGTGCCGCCGGGCGAAGTCCATCTCCAGGCGCACCTGCTTGATGCGCTCGCCGACGACCAGCGAGCCGTGGCCGGCGTCGTAGCGGTAGACCTCGTGGGGGGCGCCCCGGTCCTGGAGGCGGTCCACGTAGTTGTCGATCTGGCGGATCGGGCAGCGGGGGTCGTTGACGCCGGCCGAGATGTAGACGGGCGCCTTGACCTGGTCCACGTAGGTCAGCGGCGAGGACGCGGCGAAGCGGTCCGGGACCTCCTCCGGGGTGCCCCCGAGGAGGGTGCGGTCCATGGCCTTCAGCGCCTCCATCTCGTCGTGGTAGGCGGTGACGTAGTCGGCGACCGGCACCACGGCGATGCCCACCGTCCACGCCTCCGGCTGGGTGCCGATGCCGAGGAGGGTGAGATAGCCGCCCCAGGAGCCGCCGGTGAGGACCAGGCGCTCGGGGTCGGCGAGGCCGCTGGAGACGGCCCACTCGCGCACCGCCGCGACGTCCTCCAGCTCGATCAGGCCGACCCGGTGCTTGAGCGCGTCCGTCCAGGCGCGCCCGTACCCGGTGGAGCCCCGGTAGTTGACGCGGACGACGGCGTACCCCTCGTCGATCCAGGCCGCCGGGCCCGCGGCGAAGGAGTCGCTGTCGTGCCAGGTGGGGCCGCCGTGCAGGTCGAACACGGTGGGCAGCGGGCCGGTGGCCCCGGCGGGCTTCTGGACGAGGGCGTGGATGCGGCCGCCGGGGCCGTCCACCCACACGTCCTCCACCGCCACCGACGGCGGGCACTTCATGCCGGGCGGGTCCAGTACGACATGGCCCGCGGTGGAGCGGACCATCGGCGGCTCGGCGGCCGAGGACCACAGGTACTCCACGCTGCCGTCCGGGCGGGCGGTCGCCCCCGACACCGTGCCCGGCGGGGTGGGGATGCGGTCCAGCTCACGGGTGGCGAGGTCGTAGCGGAACAGCTCGCTGCGGGCCTCGAAGCCGTGCGCGATCAGCAGGGCGGAGCCGTCCGGGTACCACTCGGCGGCCACGTCGCCGGGCAGGTCCAGCGGGAGGTCCGTCTCCGCGCCGCTCGCCACGTCCCACACCAGCGGCTCCCAGCGGCCCCGGCGCTGGTGGCCGATCAGGAGGCGGGTGTCGCCGTCCACGGGGGCGAAGCCCAGCACCTCCAGACCCAGTTCCTCGGAGCCGCCGCGCGTGTCGTCCAGCTCGGCGACGGCCGTCCCGTCCGGGCGCAGCACGCGCAGGGCGCTGTGCATGGCGTCGCCGTGCTCGGTGTGCTCGATCGCGATGAGCGAGCCGTCGTGCGAGAGGTCGCCGACACCGGCGGACTCGCGGTGCCGGTAGATCTCCACCGGCGCCTCACCGGCGCGCGCGAGGTGGATCGTCGTACCGTCCTCGTCCGTCGAGCGGCCGACCACGGCCGTCCGCCCGTCCCGGCCCAGCGCCAGACCGGCCGGGTAGGAGGGCGCGAGGCCCGGTACGGCCGTCTCGTCGGCGCCGCCCCCGAAGGGCTGGCGGCGCCAGACCCCGAACTCGTCCCCGTCCTTGTCGTCGAACCACCAGATCCAGGCGCCCTCGGGCGAGAGCACGCCGTCCGTCGTGCCGTTGGGCCGGTCCGTCGCCTGCCGCTGCCCGCCGCTCGCGCGGTCCCACGCGTACAGCTCGTAGGTGCCGGTCGCGTTCGACACGAACAGCGACCGGTCAGGCGCGTCCTCGGCCCAGTCGGGCAGCGAGACCCTCGGCGCCCGGAACCGCTTCTCCCAGTCCGGCATCTCCACAGCTACGTCAGCTTTGTCCATGCCCCCTAGGATCTCCCGCCCGGTGCCCTACGGGACACCCCTGAGCTGGGCAATGAGGTTCTGGTAGGTGGCGAACGCGGGTTTGGGCGTGTAGTCGTCGCGGAGCAGCCCGAAGTGGTGGAACAGACCGTCCCCGTGGCTGTCGGCGTCCCGCAGGGAGAAGAACGCGTAGGAGTCGACGCGGAGTTCGTCCGCCAGGGCGGCGACCGTGCGGACGACCGTGTCCAGGGTGGCGGCCTGGCGGGCCTCGGGGCGGCCGGGGCCCGTGGGCCAGCCGTTCTCGCAGACGCGGAGCGGGACGCCGGCCGGGATGCCCGCCCTGGGCAGATCGGTGTCGCGGAAGCCGCGCAGGACTCCGGTGACCGCGCCGGCCAGGTTCTCCGGAGGGAGCGGACGGAACACGTCGGGGAAGAAGTCGACGCCCACGTAGTCCAGGCTCGCCAGGAACTCGTCGTCGGCGAGGGCGGCCAGGTCGGACCAGAAGGTGTCGGCGGGGTCGAAGACCGGTACGGCGTTGAAGCCCACCGCGACCGGCAGCCCCAGGGCGCGGGCCTCCCGCTTGGCCGCGACGACACCCCGCACGAGGGCGTCCAGGACACCGGGCACGCTGCCGTCCAGCACCGGCAGCCGCACATTGGGCTCCTCGCATATCTGGACCGACGCCAGCCGGGACCCGTACGTCCGGACCGCCTCGCGGACGAACTCCGTCCTGGAGCGCGTCCAGCGCGGCGGTCATGGCAGACGTACGGCCATCGCCGACGCGGCGCTGGAACTGTTCCTGGAGCACGGCTTCGACCGGGTCACTGGTGCGCGACCGCGCGCCCACGGCCTGCCCGGTGGAGACCGTCCGCGACGACCTGCTGTCGGCCCTCGCGCGCGACGAA
This sequence comes from Streptomyces sp. NPDC046860, assembly GCF_040645115.1. Classification (NCBI taxonomy): domain Bacteria; kingdom Bacillati; phylum Actinomycetota; class Actinomycetes; order Kitasatosporales; family Streptomycetaceae; genus Streptomyces; species Streptomyces sp. NPDC046860. Next base: position 8,404 of record NZ_JBEYXQ010000032.1, read on the forward strand.
CCCACCCTCGGCCTGCGCCCCGGCGCGGACCGCTTCTGGCGGGTCGTGCTCGACAGCCCCGCGCTGCGCGCCCGCGAGCGGGAGATCGGTGAGCACGCGGAGGCCGCCCTGGCCGCCGCCCTCGCGGACCACCCGCCGCTCACGCCGTACGAGCCCCCGCTGCCTGCCCTGCTCGCGGGCGCGCTGGCCGGGACCTACCGGGCGGTGCTGCGCGAGCTGAGGGACGGCGTGATGTCGGGCGCGGCCCCCGGCCGGGTCCGGGACGCCGTCACCCCCGAGGCGGTCCGTGCCTTCGACGCCCTCTGCCGGGGCCTGCACCAGGTCGGCCCCCTGGGGGGCTGACCACCGGGGGGCACCGTGAGGGTGATAAAGGAGGCGCCGTACCTTTGGGGTGTGTACCGGTTTCTGCTGACACCCCGCTGGTGGGGCATCAACGTCTTCGTGCTGCTCGCCATCCCCTTCTGCGTGTTCATGGGGTCGTGGCAGCTCAGCCGGTTCGAGGGGCGGGTGCAGGACCATCGCACCGCCACCGAACAGGCGGCGGCCTCCCGGCACGGCGAGGCGGTGCCGCTCGCGCGGATGCTGCCCGTCGACAAGGCCACGTCGGGGCGGCGGGTCGAGGTGAGCGGCTCGTACGGCAGGCAGTTGCTGGTGCCCGGCCGTGAGCTGGACGGGAAGTCCGGCTTCTACGTCCTGACCCTGCTGCGCACCTCCACCGGCGAGTCCCTGCCCGTGGTGCGGGGCTGGCTGCCCGGTACGGCCGACGCGGCGAAGGCGCCCGAGCCCCCGGCCGGGAAGGTCACCGTCACCGGCGCGCTCCAGGCCCCCGAGGCCCCGGGCAGCAACGGCGTCCCCGCGACCGGCGGTCTGCCCGCCGGGCAGACCAACGCCATCAGCCCGGCCTCCCTGGTGAACCTGGTGCCGGACCGGCTGTACGAGGCGTGGGTCACGCTCGACCGGGGCGACGCCGGGATGAAGGCGGTGCCCGCGACCGCGCCCGCCGGGACCGGCCTGGACCTGAAGGCGTTCCAGAACCTCGGCTACACCGGTGAGTGGTTCGTCTTCGCCGGGTTCGTGGTCTTCATGTGGTTCCGGCTGCTGCGCCGCGAGGCCGAGGCGATCCGCGACGCCGAACTCGGCCTCGTGACGGACGGTGCCGGCGCCCCGGAGGACGCCGGCACACCGACCACCGTCTGAGCTGACCCGGCCTGACCTGGCCTAGGGCCTGTCTTCCGGATCTTGCCGGGGTCGCGGGCCCTGGCACGCACGTCTGCCGCGTTGTCGTCACTCTCCCCCAAGCTCTCGACTTCGCTCGAGCAGGGGGGACCCCCACCGCTCCGCGTCGACTCCCTCCTCCGCCTTGCAGCCGCACGCACCAGACCCCGCTCGGCTCGGCCCGGAGGCACCGTCGGCCCGAGCCGGCCTGATCCGGAAGAAAGGCCCTAGCCCGCGGACTGCATCCCGGAGTAGTACACCGTCCCCGCGCAGGCGTTCGACACGACCGCGGTCGCCCCGGCGCCGGACGCCGTGCTGTACGTGACCTGGACGCCGCCGTCCGCCGGACCGTCGACGGTGAGCAGCTGCGGGGCCGCCCCGACCGTGCCTCCGGTGTTGTCCGTGGTGCCGGTCGTGCCCGGGTCCTGGCTGGGCGTGGGGTCGGGCGTGGGCCCGCCGGTGGCCGAACCGCCGCCGGTCGTGGTGTCGGAACCGCCGCCGCCCTGCACCGGACAGGTCTCCGAGGGCACGAAGGCGAACGGCTGCGTGTACGCGGAGCCCGGCTGGAGCACCAGCACCGACACCGTCAGCGAGGGGTCCGGCAGCGCGCTCGCGGCGTCGCCGGACACGTGCGAGGTGACGCCCAGCTTGGCCTGGTCCGCCGCGCCGATCGCCACGGCGCCGACCTGCCCGGGAGCGGTGACCGTGCAGGGGGTGCCGGAGACGTTGGAGACCCGGAAGCTGCCGTAGACCGCGCCGCCGGAGTCGGGACCGCCCGCGCTGCCCGCGACGCCCAGCTGGGCCGGGCCGCACACCGGGGCACCGGAGTCGAGGCTCGCCGAGGGGTCGGCCGCACCGGCGGACACGGAATCACCGTCGCCCTTCTTGCCGGGCTCGTCCTTGTCGTGGCCGTCCTTGCCCTCGCCCCGCGTGTCGCCGCTGGTGCCGCGGGTGTCGCCGGTGGCGCCGTCGGTGGCCCGGCCCCGGCCCTCGGAGCCCTGGGTCGACTCGGACTGGCCCGCCATGGCGGTGTTGGGGTCGGTGCTCCCGGCGTTGGAGACGTGCACCAGGGCGGGGATAGCCGTACCGAGCAGCAGGGCGGCCGCCGCCATCCCGACCGCGGCGTGCCGCTTGCGGGCCCGCCGCGCGGGGACGGCCCGGCGCAGATGCTCCAGCGAGCCGGCCCGGGGCTCCACGTCCTCCACGGCGGACTGCAGCAGCCGCCGCAGCGCCTGCTCGTCCGACCCGAGGTCGTCGTCGAGTCCGTCGGGCTCGATCCCGCTCCGCCCGGCCGCCGGCCGCCCGCCCGTTGCCCGCCCGCCTGTCGGCGCGCCCAGTCCGAGCAGCCGCTCGAACCCGTCGAGATCGAGTTCGCGCGTCCGGTCCGGGCCGGAACTCCCGGCCGCCTGCGGCGCGGTGTCCGGTTCGGTCGCGGACTCGGGCTCGCTCTCGGGCTCGGGCTCGCTCTCGGGTTCCGGAGCGGCCGCGCCCTCGCCGGATGCGTCCCGGGTGGCGCGCTCGTCGTCGGGACCGGTGGAGTCGTCCCCGTGGGGGCCGTCGTTCACAGTTTCGTTCCCAGCGTGCGTCGGCGTGTCGTTCTGGTCGGCCCCCGTGGCGGACTCGGACTCGGCGTGCTCCGGATGCTCGCTCATGCCGAGGCTCCCATGGACACCCGCAGCGCGGCGATGCCCCGTGAGCCGTACGCCTTCACCGAGCCCAGCGAGATGCCGAGCGTCTCGGCCACCTGGGCCTCCGTCATGTCCGCGAAGTAGCGCAGCACCAGCACCTCGCGCTGACGGCGCTGCAACCCCTTCATCGCCTTGATGAGGGAGTCCCGCTCCAGCTGGTCGTACGCCCCCTCCTCCGCGCTCGCCATGTCCGGCATCGGCTTGGAGAGCAGCTTCAGGCCCAGGATGCGGCGGCGCAGCGCGGAACGGGAGAGGTTGACGACCGTCTGGCGCAGATAGGCCAGCGTCTTCTCCGGCTCCCGGACGCGTTTGCGCGCCGAGTGAACGCGGATGAACGCCTCCTGCACGACATCCTCGCAGGAGGCGGTGTCGTCCAGGAGCAGGGCGGCGAGACCGAGCAGGGAGCGGTAGTGCGCCCGGTAGGTCTCGGTGAGATGGTCGACGGTCGTGCCGGCGGCCGCGTCACCCGCGGTGTCGTCGGCGCCGTCGCGCTGGCCGGGTATGCGGGTGGGACGGGCGGCGGGCATCGGCGCGATCACCGGCATGCCGCCGGGCACACGCGGACGGACCGCACGGGCCGGCCGGAGCGCCGCAGCGCCGCGGACTGCTGGGGATACGCCCGGCTCGAAGAGAGCCGGTGCAAGTTCGAGTACCTCTGCCACGCCAGTTGGACACGCGTACCCCCCGCAGGGTTGTACGTGCCGGGCGTCACATCCACGACGACCGACAGTTCCTCAAGTGCCGCCATGCGCCCCGCTCTTCCCCTACGCCTAGTTGAAAGGGCGTCACCACGCCCGACCGCGACGCCCCACGCCCGGAATCCACGTCCCGTCGCACCAGGGTGAGAGCAAAGACGCTCCCCGCACTCACGCGGTTGCGGAGCACGGGGAGGGAAATCCTCCGTCGCGACGGAGGATCGGTACAAGTGGCCAGGACCATGGCACCGGCCACATCTACGACAAGAATCCCATGAACATCACCGGATTCTCACATCATTTCGACGGCGACCAGTTCGGCGATCTGTGCGGTGTTGAGCGCGGCGCCCTTGCGCAGGTTGTCGCCGCAGACGAAGAGTTCGAGCGCCGCCGGGTCGTCGAGCGCCCGCCGCACCCGTCCCACCCAGGTGGGATCGGTGCCCACGACATCGGCCGGGGTCGGGTACTCACCGGCCGCCGGATCGTCGCAGAGGACGACGCCGGGGGCGGTGGCGAGGATCTCGCGGGCGCCGTTCACCGTGACCTCACCCTGGAAACGGGCGTGGACGGTCAGGGAGTGGGTGGTGACGACCGGGACCCGGACACAGGTCACGGCGACCGGGAGGTCGGGCAGTCCGAGGATCTTGCGGGTCTCGTCGCGGACCTTCATCTCCTCCGAGGACCAGCCGTCCTCGCGCAACGACCCGGCCCACGGCACGACGTTGAGCGCGACCGGCTCGGGGAAGGGCCCGGTCAGCTCGCCCACCGCACGGCGCACGTCGCCGGGCGCGCTGCCCAGATCGGTGCCCGCGACCAGGGACAGCTGGGCGCGCAGCGTCTCGATCCCGGCCCGCCCGGCCCCGCTGACCGCCTGGTACGAGGAGACGACCAGCTCGCGCAGCCCGAACTCGGCGTGCAGCGCGCCCAGCGCGACGATCATCGACAGGGTGGTGCAGTTGGGGTTGGCGACGATCCCGCGCGGTCGCGCCCGCGTCATGTGCGGATTGACCTCCGGGACCACGAGCGGCACGTCGGGGTCCATGCGGAAGGCGCCGGAGTTGTCCACGACGACCGCGCCGCGCGCGGCGGCCAGGGGCGCCCACCGGGCGGAGACGTCGTCGGGCACGTCGAACATGGCGACGTCGACGCCGTCGAAGACGTCCTCGGTGAGAGGGACGACCTCGACCTCCTCGCCGCGCACGGCCAGCTTGCGGCCGGCCGAGCGCGGGGAGGCGATCAGGCGGATCTCGCCCCAGACGTCCGCCCGTTCGGACAGGATGCGGAGCATCACCGCTCCCACGGCTCCGGTCGCCCCCACGACCGCCAGTGTCGGGCGACCGGTGCGTGCCATCAGCGGCCCGTGCCTCCGTAGACGACGGCCTCGTCGGTGTCGGAGTCGAGCCCGAAGGCGGTGTGCACGGCGCGGACGGCCTCGGGGACCTCGTCGGCGCGGGTGACGACCGAGATGCGGATCTCGGAGGTCGAGATCAGCTCGATGTTCACGCCCGCGTCGCTGAGCGCCTCGAAGAAGGCGGCCGTGACACCCGGGTTGGTCTTCATCCCGGCGCCGACCAGGGAGATCTTGCCGATCTGATCGTCGTAGCGCAGGGAGTCGAAACCGATGCCGGCGCGGTTGCGCTCCAGGGCGTCGATGGCCTTGCGGCCCTCGGTCTTCGGCAGGGTGAAGGAGATGTCGGTCAGGCCCGTGGAGGCCGCCGACACGTTCTGCACGACCATGTCGAGGTTGATCTGCGCGTCGGCGATGGTCCGGAAGATGGCCGCGGCCTCGCCCGGCTTGTCGGGCACGCCGACGACGGTGATCTTGGCCTCGGAGGTGTCGTGCGCGACACCCGAGATGATGGCCTGCTCCACCTGCTGTTCCCCTTGCTCGATCGGCTCGCTGCTGACCCACGTGCCGCGCAGCCCGCTGAAGGAGGAGCGCACGTGGATCGGGATGTTGTACCGGCGGGCGTACTCCACGCAGCGGTGGAGCAGCACCTTGGAGCCGGACGCGGCCAGCTCCAGCATGTCCTCGAAGGAGATCCAGTCGATCTTCCGGGCCTTCTTCACCACGCGCGGGTCGGCGGTGAACACGCCGTCCACGTCGGTGTAGATCTCGCAGACCTCGGCGTCGAGCGCGGCGGCCAGCGCGACGGCGGTGGTGTCGGAACCGCCGCGGCCCAGCGTGGTGATGTCCTTCTTGTCCTGGCTCACACCCTGGAAACCGGCGACGATGGCGATGTTGCCCTCGTCCAGCGCGGTGCGGATGCGGCCCGGCGTGACGTCGATGATGCGGGCTTTGTTGTGGACCGAGTCGGTGATGACACCTGCCTGGCTGCCCGTGAACGACTGGGCCTCGTGGCCCAGCTTTTTGATCGCCATCGCCAGCAGGGCCATGGAGATACGCTCTCCGGCGGTCAGCAGCATGTCGAATTCACGCCCGGCAGGCATCGGAGAAACCTGCTCGGCGAGATCGATCAGCTCATCCGTCGTGTCGCCCATCGCGGAGACCACGACAACCACCTGGTTGCCGTTCTTCTTGGCTTCCACGATCCGCTTGGCGACGCGCTTGATGCCCTCGGCATCGGCTACGGAGGAGCCTCCGTACTTCTGCACGACAAGGCCCACGTGCGCTCCTCGCTCGGTTCGTTTGTGTCGGCTCAGTCTATCGAGCGTCCGAAATCCACCATCGCGCTCCCGCATGGTGAGACGTCGTACGCCCGGTCCCGAACCTGCCCAGCGGTACGCGGGCCACGCGGAAAGTGCCCCGCGTCACAGCGTGTCAGTCGACGAACTCTCCGAGGGGGGCGGTGTCGAGGATGATGTCGACGGGGTCGGGCAGCTTGACGGAGGCACCGAAGGGCGACTTCTCGGCATGGAGGTAGCGGTCGTGCGACGTGACCTATCTGACCTGGACCTTCCCATTGATGAACTCAAGCCGCACGGTCTCCGGGGCATGGCGTTCGAGCTCCTCGAACTCCTCGACGGACATCTGCGGCCGGTCTTCGGTCCTGGGGGTCATGGCGTCGCCTCCTCGACTCCATGGTGCCCCGGCCGGTGCCTCCCGCACGCTCATACGTCCCTCCCCGCCCTGGGCCGCAGCCCGGCCGCCCTGCGCAGCTCGGCCGCCCAGTGGGTCACGTCGACCACTCCGGTGTCGTCGGCCGGGTCACGCAGGAACGTCTCCGGGACGTACCCGACCGGCGGCGGCCCTTCCATCTCGGCCGCCTCATCCGCCTCGATCTCGGCATGGCACTCGCGGCAGATCCCGTCGATGATCTCCGTCGTGCGCTCGTCCGCGTCGCAGGTGGCGCAGGCCATGATCACGCGGCTGACGCGGGCGCGGCGCCCACCGGCCTTCTGCCGGATCTTCGCCTTCGTCGGGGGCATCTTGTCCTCCAGTCGTTTACGGGCGAGTCCGCCCGGGTTGGTGACGGCGGGCGGGAGCCCGTCGGTCAGGGCCCTGGTGATCTCCTGCGGCGTCGCGCCGAGGGCCAGCCACTGCGCGGCGAGGGATTCGAGAGCACGGCAGTCCGACGCGGACAGGGACATGCGCGGGTCCGCGTCGCGGAGGTCGGCGAGGGTGCGGTAGGCGGCGCCGGGCTCGTCCGAGGGCTCCTCGGAGGGCTCCTCGTCGAGTGCGGCCGGGGCGGCTTCGGCGGCCCGCGCCAGCCCGGACTCGTACTGGTCGGTGACGTCCAGGCCCTTGCGCTCGCGTACGAACTCCGCCCACCACTCCGGTGACCTGGGCGTACGCGACCAGTACGTCCGCGTGACCCAGCGCATCGAGTTGTCCTCGACGGTGAGGTGCTCCCGGATGTGCCGCAGGTGGCCGGCCGCGGTGACGCGCTTCAGCGACGTGCGCACGGCCTGCTGGCCGTAGCGGGGGTGTACGGCGGCGATCGCCTTGTAGCCCATCGCGTGACCGTCGTCGAGGTGGTCGACGAAGACGGCGATCTCGCGGTCACGGGGGCTCAGATGTGCGAAGTCCGGGTCGCCGTGCGGGTTTTCGTCACCGGCAGAGCGCTTGCCGTAGCCCGATGTGGCCATGGGGTGCTGCGGGGACGGCAGGGCAGGGCTAGGGTAAGTGGAAACCACGATCGACTCTCTTTCGATCCGTAGGTCCAGGCCCCGGAGCCGGTGTTGGCGCACCGACCGGGGCCGATCTATTGCCGCGAACCTAGGGCGGCTTTACTCTCCAGCGCAAGCCGATCACAGAAAGTCACACTTTCGAGGTAGGCGGCTTCAACTCACCTGGAGATCTGGTTGGTTGGGTTGGTTTTCACCCAGCCCAGAAACCCATGGAGAAGCTCGAAGCCCGAGGCTTGAGCCTCGGGCTGAACTGCGGCGATGGACCCCGTACCGGAGGCGGTCACGCTGCCGGTGCCCGGCGCGCCGGACGCGGGCGCGCGAGGCGGCAGCCCGGCACCGGCTCCGCTAGCGGGCCTGGCGGATGCCGAGGGGCGTGCCGATCTCCTCGGCCATGACGCGTCCGGCCTCCAGCTCCAGCGCCTCGTCGCCCAGGTCCTGGTCGGTGTCGAGGCCGTCCAGCTCCTCCAGGGGCTGGCCCAGGCGGACGTGGATCAGCACCGACTGCAGGGCGCGCAGCACGGCGGAGGCGGTGGGGCCCCAGTTGGAGAAGTAGGAGAACTGCCACCACCACAGGGCCTCCGTGGTGCGGCCGGCCCGGTAGTGGACCATGCCGTGGCGCAGGTCGGTGATGACGCCCGCGAGGTCGTCGGAGATCCGGGCCGCCACCGGGGCGGTCCTGGGCGCGTACGGGTCGAAGACCTCGGAGTAGACGTCGACGGGGTCCAGCAGCCGGGCCAGGTTCTCGCGCAGGTTGTCCGCGTCCTGCTCGGGGCCGGGGTCGGGCTCGTAGCGCTCGTCGGGGACGAAGTCCTCGTGCGCGCCGAGGCGGCCGCCCGCCAGCAGGAGCTGGGAGACCTCCAGCAGCAGGAAGGGCACGGTGGAGCCGGGCTCGTCGCCCTTGGCGACCTCGGTGACGGCGACCAGGAAGCTCTCGACCTGGTCGGCGATCTGGACCGCGAAGTCGTCCGGGTTCTGCGCGGTGGCGTGCAGCGTGGCGTCAGACATCTAGGAGTCGTCTCCCCTCGAAGGCGCGGCCGAGGGTGACCTCGTCCGCGTATTCCAGGTCCCCGCCGACCGGGAGGCCGCTGGCCAGACGGGTGACCTTCAGACCCATGGGCTTGATCATGCGGGCGAGGTACGTCGCCGTGGCCTCGCCTTCGAGATTGGGGTCGGTGGCGAGGATCAGCTCCGTGACCGTGCCGTCGGCGAGCCGGGCCAGGAGTTCCCTGATCCGCAGGTCGTCCGGGCCGACGCCCTCGATGGGGCTGATGGCGCCGCCGAGGACGTGGTACTTGCCCCGGAACTCACGGGTGCGCTCGATGGCCACGACGTCCTTGGGCTCCTCGACCACGCAGATGACCGAGGGGTCGCGGCGCGGGTCGCGGCAGATGTTGCACAGCTCCTCCTGCGCGACGTTCCCGCAGGCCGCGCAGAAGCGGACCTTCGCCTTGACCTCCAGCAGGGCCTGGGCGAGCCGCTTGACGTCCGTCGGCTCGGCCTGGAGGACGTGGAAGGCGATCCGCTGCGCGCTCTTGGGACCGACGCCGGGGAGCCGCCCCAACTCGTCGATGAGGTCCTGGACCACGCCTTCGTACAACGGACTGCCTTTCCTTCAAGACCTTGCGATACGTACCGTAGTTGCCCCGGCGTCAGAAAGGCAGACCGGGGATGCCGCCGCCGAGTCCCTGGGCCAGCGGGCCGAGCTTCTGCTGCTGGAGGGCCTGCGCGTTCTCGTTGGCCGCCTGGACGGCCGCGACGACGAGGTCCGCGAGGGTCTCGGTGTCCTCCGGGTCCACCGCCTTCGGGTCGATCTTCAGCGCGCGCAGATCGCCGGAGCCGGTCACGGTCGCCCGCACCAGGCCGCCGCCCGCCTGGCCGTCGACCTCCGTGGCCGCCAGCTCCTCCTGGGCCCGCTGGAGGTCCTGCTGCATCTTCTGGGCCTGCTGGAGCAACTGCTGCATGTCGGGCTGGCCACCACCGGGGATCACGGGGGTCTCCTGTCTCTCGCGCGCCACTTCTGTACGGGTTGTCTGCTCGGCACGAGCCTACGTGGTCCGGGCGGCCCTCGCCCTGCCACTCTTTCGGGTGAGATCGGCCCCGGCCCCCTACCTGATCACGCCCCCCTTACGGGCGTCATGCCCGCCGAACCGGGCTCCCCGCCAGCCGCCGGGCGGTAGGAAGGAGGCTTCGCACCGCCGCGGGCGCACCCCTCCCGTACGCGGTCGGCCGGGCCGGGGGACGGGCGGCCCCGGAAGGCCGGACCGGACCGGGGCGGATCACGGTGGGATGACTTGGGCAAGGACGCGGCAGGGCGGGACGACCGGGACATGGATGGACCACGGCTGGACGACGACCGGGACTGGGACGGTCCGGGGCCGGACGGCGAGGACGGGCAGGGCCGTGACGGGCGGGCCGTGAACGGGCCCCGGCACGGCGGGCGGGAGCCGGGCGCGCCGCGGCCGGGGGACCTGGTGGGGCGCGCCATGCCGCTCGGGGACTGGGGTGAGCCCGCGGAGCGGCTGGACGAGCTGTACCGGTGGGTGGAGCAGGGGGCGCTGCGCACGGCCGACTGGTACCTCGCGGACCGGATGTGGCGCCGCCGCGCGGCACGGACCCTGCGGGCCGGTACGGCCGCGGGCGTCGTCGCCGGGGTGGCGCTGCCGCTGCTGGACGCGACCGGCGCGGTGTCGGGCTGCGGGCCCTGGGGCTACCTGGCGCTGCTGTTCGGCGCCGCGTGCGCCGGCGCGGACCGCTGCTTCGGGCTGACCTCGGGCTGGATGCGGGACATGGCGACGGCCCAGGCCGTGGGGCGGCGCCTGCAGGCACTCCAGTTCGACTGGGCCTCGGAGAGCGCGCGCGAGATGCTGGGGCCCGCCGAGGGCACGGCGGGCGAGGCGGCGGAACGGTGCCTGGGCATCCTGCGCCGCTTCTCGGAGGACGTGGCGGAGGTGGTCCGTACCGAGACCACGGACTGGCTGCTGGAGTTCCGTACGGGACGCCCCCCGCTGTCGGCCCACACCGCCCTGCCCGCCCAGCGCCCGGACGCCACGGCTCCCGCGCCCCGGCACTTCCCCCCGCCGAACGGCGCGCGGCCCCACATGCCGCGCCAGCGCCCGCCGGAGTCGCGATAGGGATGCCCGCTCGCCAGGCGCCCCGGGCTACCCCTTCCCGCCGGACCGCTCGTAGATGACCTTCCCGGCGCCTCCGGCGTCCTCCCGCTTCAGCCGGCCGTCCGGCAGGAGCGTGAGGACGCTGGGGGCGCCGGCCGTGCACGTACCGGAGGTGACGTCGGCCGCTCCGACCCGTAACGGCCCGTCGCCACCGGGCGGCCGGAGGAGTTCGGCGGCGAACGCGCAGTGCCGGTGGGTGTCGTCCACGACGAGCGACAGCACCCGCTCCCCCACCCGTCCCTGGCCGAGGGTGAGCCGCCGGGTACCGGCGCCGTCCGCACGGGCCTCCCACTCCCCGAGGAACCCCTGGGGAACCAGGCCCGCCGGATCGGGCACGGTGGCGGTGTCCGACACCCCTCCGCCCCGCATCAGCGCCACCACGGTCCCCCCGGCCCCCAGCAGGACGACCAGGCCCACCAGCACGAGCAGGACCGACCCCCGCCGTCCGTGCCCCCCGTCGCCCCCTTCCGGATGCCCCCGCCCCACCGGCGACTGTCCGTCCCCCACAGCCGAATGCTCCACCCGAGCCGCCCCCCGCCCTCACCCGTCGAAAGCCGTGCGGGTGCCCGCCCGCAGACCCGGAACCGAGGATAGTGCGGGCATACGGGACGGGTCCCCCCGTCCAAGGCACCCGTACTCACGACAACCTGTCGCGCATCCCGCCCCCGCCCGCAACAGACCGCCGATGTCGCGGGCCCGCGTCCGCCGCCTACCCTCACCCGCATGACGCCTCAGCCGAACCCGGAGCAGACCCCCACCCCCGACCCCGAGACCGGTGCCGCCGTGAAGGCCGCCGACCGGGCGCACGTGTTCCACTCCTGGTCCGCGCAGGACCTGATCGACCCGCTCGCCGTCGCGGGCGCGGAGGGCTCGTACTTCTGGGACTACGACGGCAAGCGGTACCTGGACTTCACCAGTGGGCTCGTCTTCACCAACATCGGCTACCAGCACCCCGAGGTCGTCGCGGCGATCCAGGAGCAGGCCGCGCGGATGACGACGTTCGCGCCCGCGTTCGCCGTCGAGGCGCGCTCGGAGGCGGCACGGCTGATCGCGGAGCGCACCCCCGGCGACCTGGACAAGATCTTCTTCACCAACGCGGGCGCGGACGCGGTGGAGCACGCGATCCGGATGGCCCGGCTGCACACCGGCCGCCCCAAGGTGCTGTCGGCCTACCGCTCGTACCACGGCGGCACCCAGCAGGCGGTCAACCTCACCGGTGACCCGCGCCGCTGGCCCTCCGACAACGGCAGCGCGGGCGTGGTGCGCTTCTGGGCGCCGTTCCTCTACCGCTCCCGCTTCTACGCGGAGACCGAGGAGCAGGAGTGCGCGCGGGCGCTGGAGCACCTGGAGACGACCATCCGCTTCGAGGGGCCCGGCACGATCGCGGCGGTGATCCTGGAGACGATCCCCGGCACGGCCGGGATCATGGTGCCGCCGCCGGGCTACCTCGCCGGGGTCCGCGAGATCTGTGACCGCCACGGCATCGTGTTCGTGCTGGACGAGGTGATGGCCGGGTTCGGCCGGACCGGCGAGTGGTTCGCGGCGGACCTGTCGGGGGTGGTCCCGGACCTGATGACCTTCGCCAAGGGGGTCAACTCGGGTTACGTCCCGCTCGGCGGTGTGGCCATCTCCGGGGCGATCGCGGAGACCTTCGCCAAGCGCCCCTACCCGGGCGGTCTCACCTACTCCGGCCACCCGCTGGCCTGCGCGGCGGCGGTCGCCACGATCGGGGTCATGGAGCGCGAGGGCGTCGTGGAGAACGCGAGGCGCCTCGGGCGGACCGTCCTCGGCCCCGCGCTCGCCGCGCTGGCCGAGCGCCACCCGAGCGTGGGCGAGGTGCGCGGCACCGGCATGTTCTGGGCCCTGGAGCTCGTCAAGGACCGCGAGACCCGCGAGCCCCTGGTCCCCTACAACGCCGCGGGCGAGGCGAACGCCCCGATGGCCGCCTTCGCCGCGGCGGCGAAGAAGCACGGCCTGTGGCCCTTCGTGAACATGAACCGCACCCATGTGGTCCCGCCCTGCAACATCACCGAGCCCGAGCTGAAGGAGGGCCTGGCCGCGCTGGACGCGGCGCTGACCGTGGCGGACGAGCACACCACGGCCGCCTGAGGCTCCTCCCGCACACGGCGCCCGCCCCCGGCCGGGGCGGCCGTCCCGGCCCCACCGCACCCGCCGGCCGGCGGGCCCGCGGTGGGGCCGCGCACATAAAGGGCACCGGGGCTGATGCCCGGCAGGGGATGAACGCGTAAGGTGACGTGCTCGTAAGGGGTAGTGGGAATAGGCACGTGCATACGAGACCGGCCCCATTCGTGTGAGGAGACTCCCGGACGATGCCCGGCTACGGCGCCGTGACGCGCAGTACCTTGCGGCAGCAGATCGCCGACGCGCTGCGGGACGAGGTGCTTGCCGGGCGACTGCTCCCGGGGCGGGCGTTCACCGTCAAGGAGATCGCGGACCAGTACGGGGTGTCCGCCACGCCCGTACGGGAGGCGCTGGTCGACCTGTCGGCGCAGGCCCTGCTGGAGGCGGACCACCACCGGGGGTTCCGGGTCCCGGAATACTCCCTGGGCGACTACCGGGGCATGATCGAGGCCCGTTCGCTGGTCACCGAGGGCATGTTCCGCGTCCTCGGCAAGGGACATCCCGCCTTCGCGGACCCGGACGACCCCGACACCGCCGCCGCGCTGGCGACCGTACGGCGCAGGGGCGAGGAGGCCCAGCGGGCGAACGCGGCCGGCGACCTCACCGTCCTCATCGGGTACGACCTCCGCTTCTGGCGCGAGCTGAGCGTGCTGTTCGGCAACCCCTACCTCGCCGAGTTCCTGCACCGCCTGCGCGTCCGCTCCTGGGTCTGCGCGGTCCAGCACCTGCGCCGCCTCCCCGAGGTACGCGGCCGCCTGTGGGCCGGCCACATCGACCTGGTCGACGCGCTGTCCCGGCACGACCCCGAGGCCGCCCGCGCGATCGTCGCCGCGGCCAACGCCCACGCCCTGGAGATGGTCGAGGAACTCGCGGGCGGCTGACGGGGAATCCCCGCCGCCGTGACGGGGTTGCCCCCGACGAGGACGGGCCCACCGTCGTCGGCCGCGCCTTCCTGCGGGAGGCCAGGAAGGCGGTGAGCGCGGCGCGCCGGGCGACGGCCACCGCGCGGGCCGGTGCGGACGGGCTGGAGGGCGAGCTGACGGTGGCCGCGCAGATGGGGTTCGGCGCCCGGCAGCTCCCCAGCGCGCTCGCCGCGCTGCGCCGCCGCTCCCCCCGCCTCGCGGTCACCGTCTTCGAGGAACCCGGCTCCGCCGAACTGGACCGGCTGTGCCGCCGGGGCGAGCTGGACCCAGGGCCTGTCTTCCGGATCTTGCCGGGGTCGCGGGCCCTGGCACGCACTCCCCCAAGCTCTGCGAGCAGGGGGGACCCCCAGCCGCGTTGTCGTCGGTTGCCGACGCTCCGCGTCGACGCCCTCCTCCGCCTTGCAGCCGCACGCACCAGACCCCGCTCGCGTCGGCCCGAAGGCACCGTCGATCCGAGCCGGCCTGATCCGGAAGAAAGGCCCTGGCCCTCATGGCGAAGTGCGACCGGTCTCCCGAGGACGCCCGTCACCTCGGCGAGGAAGAGTTCGTCGTGATGCTGGGCGCCGGGCACTCGCAACTCGCCGCGCCCAGGGTCGCGTTGCCGGACCTCAAGGGCGAGCCCTGGGTGCGGTTCGACCGGGACAGCGCGCTCGACGGCGTCCTGCTCCAGGCGCTGCGGGAGACCGGGCACACGCCGGAGACCGTGGCCCGGGTGTCCCAGACGGCGACGGCGGTGCGCTGGGCGGCCCAGGGGCTGGGGGCGGCGCTCGTACCGGCCTCCGCGGTGCCCGCGAGCCACCGGCATCTCGCGCGCCCGGTGACCCCGGCCGTGTCCCAGCCCGCCATCGCCGTGCTCCGGCGCCCGGCCGGCCCCTCGGAGACGGCGCTGCTCGCATTCCTGCGCCAGGAGGACTGGTCCGATCCCGAATTCCCCGGCCAGGATTCCTGACACGGATTCGTGACCCGGAATGCGCGGGGACCTTTCAGCCCCTCGGGAATTCACCGCCGTCGATCACGAAATTGCTTCCGGTGACCCAGTCCGCCCGGTCCGACACCAGGCACCCACTCCTCGTCGGGGATGGCGGTGGCCGACTCGTGCGGGCTCGCCCCGCCGGCGTTGTGGACCAGGACGTCCACCCCGCCGAACAGGTCCGCCGCGGCCGCCGCGAGGTCCTCCGCGCCCTGCCGGGTCCGTACGTCGGCCGCCACGAAACGGGCGCCCTTGGGCACCGTGCCGGTCTCCGAGCGCGCGGTGGTGAGCACCTCGGCGCCGGCCTGGAGGAGCCGGGCCACGACGGCCGCGCCGATGCCCCGCGTGCCCCCGGTGATCAGGGCCCGCTTTCCCTTGAGTTCCGGTGCTGCCGTTCCGTTCGTGGTCGCGTCCATTTCGGCGTTCCTCTCCTCGGGCAATTCAGGGACGATCGGCCGACGACTTCCCGTCGGGCCTTTCCACCGTAGGCGCGGAAAAGAAAGGGAGGCAAAGACCGAATAGCAGCAGGGGACATAGGGCTTTCCTATGGCCCGCGGTACGGACTACGCTTCCTGGTCCACCCGTGCGCGAGGCGTACGCTCGCGCGGGACGATGCGAGGAGTCCTTCTTGGCCTGTGACCTGTGGCTGGTGCCGCTCGTGGACGTGCTGTGCCACACGCCGGACAACCCGTTCGCCGAGGAACTCGCGGTGTACAACAACGCGTTGGCCGCCGCCGGGCTCCCCCCGGTGCCGGTCTACCAGTACATGCCGGGACTCAACGGCGAGGTCGCCCCCGTGGCGGGATTCGACTACGACGCCCTGCACTTCCTGCGCCGCGCCCACCTTCTGAAGCTCTGCGGGCTGCCGGTGACCCCCGTGGGCGAACTCGGCGGCGACTACGAACAGTTGCTGGAGATGTTCGAGTCCACCGCCCAGCAGTCCCACCTGGTCTGGCACTACGACCACGC
The DNA here is from genome assembly GCF_040645115.1 of Streptomyces sp. NPDC046860. Classification (NCBI taxonomy): domain Bacteria; kingdom Bacillati; phylum Actinomycetota; class Actinomycetes; order Kitasatosporales; family Streptomycetaceae; genus Streptomyces; species Streptomyces sp. NPDC046860. Next base: position 24,268 of record NZ_JBEYXQ010000032.1, read on the forward strand.
CGGCGCCTATGTCCCGCTGGACTTCGCCACGCCCCTCACCAACGACGAACTCCTCTCCGGAGGCGGTCCGTTGGGTTCCTCGCAAGCCCTGCTGCGCGAGCTGGAGCAGGTCGCCCCGGCGATCGGCATCGACCCGGCCAACCCGCCCGCCGCCCCGGCGCCCCCCTCGGCCCCGACCGAGCTGGAGGAGCCCGCGGTCCCCGCGCCGTACGACCCGAGCCCCTTCGCCCGCGAGCGGCACGTCTGGCTCGGCCTGCACGCCGCCGCCACCCGCTCCCTCGCCCAGGGCTCGATGATCGTCTTCAGCTGACGGCCGGAGCGGCCGGGGCGCTGCCCCGCCCGCCGCGACCCGCACAGCGTCCCTCACGGGCGCGCCACGAGGCTGATCACCGGCGGCCACAGCACACCCGCGCCCACCAGCAGGGACGGGCCGAGGTGCAGCGGGCAGACCCGCAGCGCCGGCCGGTTGTGCCGGCCGACCTCGAACACGGCGGGGTCCCCGCACCCGGAGTCCTCGCCGTACGGCCCCCCGCACGTGTCCCGGTCGCTGCTCATGGAAGTGATTCCACCGCGCCGGACAGCACGACGCCCGCCGGGCGCGCCCAGAGGGCGGACCGGCGGGCGTACCCGCTGCGCGCGTGCGGACTACAGGAACGAGTTGATCTCGATCGTCTCGTCCCGGCCGGGACCGACGCCGATCGCGGAGATCGGCGCGCCCGACATGTCCTCCAGCGCCTTCACGTAGTTCTGCGCGTTCTTCGGCAGGTCGGCGAAGGACTTCGCCTTGGTGATGTCCTCGGACCAGCCCGGCAGGGTCTCGTAGATCGGCTTCGCGTGGTGGAAGTCGCTCTGGGAGTAGGGAAGTTCCTCGACCCGCTTGCCGTCGATCTCGTAGGCGACGCAGACCGGGATCTCGTCCCAGCCGGTGAGCACGTCCAGCTTGGTGAGGAAGAAGTCGGTGAGACCGTTGACGCGGGTGGCGTAACGGGCGATCACCGCGTCGAACCAGCCGCAGCGGCGGTCACGGCCGGTGGTGACACCGCGCTCACCGCCGATGCGGCGCAGCGCCTCGCCGTCCTCGTCGAACAGCTCGGTCGGGAACGGACCGGCGCCGACACGCGTGGTGTACGCCTTGAGGATGCCGATGACCCGGCTGATCTTCGTCGGGCCGACACCCGCGCCGGTGCAGGCACCGCCGGCGGTCGGGTTGGAGGAGGTGACGAAGGGGTACGTGCCGTGGTCGATGTCGAGCAGGGTGCCCTGACCGCCCTCGAACAGCACGACCTTGTCGTCCTCCAGCGCCTGGTTGAGCACCAGGACGGTGTCGGCGACGAAGGGCCGCAGCTTCTCCGCGTAGCCGAGCAGCTCCTCGACCACCTGGTCGGCGGCGATGGCGCGGCGGTTGTAGAGCTTGGTGAGCATCTGGTTCTTGACGTCGAGCGCCGCCTCCACCTTCTGGGTGAGGATCGACTCGTCGTAGAGGTCCTGGACCCGGATGCCGACGCGGTTGATCTTGTCCGCGTAGGTCGGGCCGATGCCCCGGCCGGTCGTACCGATCTTCCGCTTGCCGAGGAAACGCTCCGCCACCTTGTCCATGCTGACGTGGTAAGGCGTGATGATGTGCGCGTTTCCGCTGAGCAGGAGCTTCGACGTGTCGACGCCGCGCTCGTTCAGACCGCTCAGCTCGGAGAGCAGGACCGACGGGTCGACGACGACACCGTTGCCGATGACCGGCGTACAGCTTGGGGAGAGGATTCCGGAAGGGAGGAGGTGGAGCGCGTACTTCTGGTCGCCCACGACGACCGTGTGGCCGGCGTTGTTGCCGCCCTGGTAGCGCACTACATAGTCCACCGAGCCACCGAGCAGGTCGGTCGCCTTCCCCTTGCCTTCGTCACCCCACTGAGCACCGAGCAGCACAAGTGCGGGCACGCGCGTACACCCCTTCCGGGCGGGGCATGTCCATGGTCGGGGTGTGGGCGTACGCCGCTTACCACCGCGACCGCCTTTGGCCGCACGACCGTCGGACCGGATGCCCCGGAATAGACGAAGCCCCTGGCGCAATAGCGCAAGGGGCTCTTGCACAAAGATGCTACCCGAGGAAGCGAGGCAGGACCGAGGTGGCGACTTCCGCGACGTCCGATCAGCTCCTTGTGATCATCGATCCGGCGGCCAGGCACACGGACGGAGAGTCCGTGCGGATAGCGAAAGACGTGCTCAGCGCGGGTGCGGCGGCCAAGGTGTGCCTGCCGGACGGGCCGGAGGAGTTCGCCCGTGCGCTCGGCCGGAGGGGTTCGCGGCGGCCGGTGGTCGTCGGCGACGACCGAGCGCTTGTACGAGCGGTGGGGCTGCTGCACCGGCACCGGGAACTGGCCGGATGCGCGCTGTCCGTGGTGCCGGTCGGCTCGGCGGGGCTGGCCCGCTCCCTGGGGGTGCCCGGCGGCGCGGTCGCCTCCGCGCGGGCGGTGCTGGACGGGGTGTCCCGGCAGCTGGACCTGCTGGTGGACGACAGCGACGGCGTCGTGCTCGGCTCGCTGGGCATACCGCCCGCCTCCGTCCCCGCCGAGCCGGTCGGCGTCGGCGCCCGCCCCTGGCTGCGCACCCTGGTCCGCACCCTCGCCGCCCGGCCCGCCCGGCTCCGGGTGGAGATCGACGGCGTCACGGTGATCGACCTCGACCGCCCGGTGGAGTCGGTGTCGGTGACGCCCGGCTCGCGCGGGGTCGCGGAGGTGGAGATCCGCCCGGTCTCCCCGGGCCCCGACTCCACCCCCCTGCGCTCCTGCGGCCGCACGGTCACGGTCACGGGCGAGGACTTCCACTACCGAGCCGACGCGGACACCGCGGGCCCGGTCCGCCGACGCACCTGGCGGGTGGCGGAGGGGGCCTGGGGGCTGGTGGTGCCGGGGCCGTGACTCAGGCGCCGCCGGATTCCCGCGGGGCCTGGAATCCGTCGGTGTCCAGCAGGCAGTCGAACGGGGCCGGGATGTGGAGCTTCTCGCCGAACGGCTGGGTGCAGCTGGACTCGTACCCCTTCGACGAGGGTGTCCACAGGACGGTGGCCCGCTCCTCCTGCATGTCGAGGATCAGATAGACCGGCACCCCCGCGCGACCGTAGACCTCGACCTTGTCCGTCAGATCGTCGTCGCGGGTGGACGACGAGGTCAGCTCCGCGACGAACGACAGCGCCTCGCCGTCCAGGCGGTTGCCGACCGTCTCGTAGACCTGTCTCGGCGCCGCGTGGACGTCCGGCCCGTAAGCGCGATCGTCCCGGGGGAAGACGTACAGGAACGGAGCCGACCCGATGGTGTGGCCGTCGGGCAGGGCGGGCGTCAGCCGCCGGCACAGCAGCTCCATCACCCGGTGGTAATAGCCCTTCGACCACGGCGACAAGACGATGTTCCCCTTGATGATCTCGGCCTTGTAGCCGACAGGCACGACGAGGTCGTCGAGGTCGCTCAGCAACGCCTCGAAGTCCCGGGGCCCGGTACCGCTCATCGTCGGTCGCTCAGTCATCAACGTCATGATGCGCCCTCCCCGCGCGCCGGACCAGAGGCGACTCAGCGTATCCAGTCGCACACGTTCAGGTGGGTGCTTCAGGCAGGCCCAGGTCAGCCCCGGCCGGACGTCCGCTCGCGGTGCGCGCGCCAGCGTTCCATGATTCCGGCCAGGTCGGATTCGATGAACTCGAAGAAATCGAGGGTGTCGGTGAGGCGGCGGCCGGCCGGGGTTTCGGGGCCGAGGCTGGTGATGCCCTCGCGCAGGGCTTCCTCCCAGCGCTTGATGATGGCCTCGCGGCTGGTCAGCGCCTCGTACCACTGGTCGCTGTGCACGCGGTAGCGCTCGCGCCGTGAGCCCGGTTCGCGCTCGCGGGAGACCAGGTGGACCTGGGCCAGGTAGCGCACCGCGCCGGAGACGGCCGCCGGGCTGATCCGGAGCAGTTCGCCCAGCTCGGCCGAGGTGAGCGTCCCGGTGTCGGAGGACAGCAGCGCCGCGAAGACCCGCGCGGGCATGCGCGGCACCCCCGCCTGAACCAGCTGCGCCGCGAACCGCTCCACGAACCGCGACACCGACTCGGGGTCTCGCCCGTCCCCACTCTCCGCGCCCGGCTCCGTCATGTCCTCACCCTAACTCGGATTCATACGCTTCCTTAACTTCACAAATTTCTGAAGGAAGCGTACGTTCGGAATCATGACCAAGGCAATCACGGTCTCGGGGCTGCACAAGTCCTTCGGCCGTACCCCCGCCCTGACCGGCCTCGACCTCGAAGTCGAGGCCGGCGAGGTGCACGGCTTCCTGGGCCCCAACGGCGCCGGCAAGTCCACCACCATCCGCGTCCTGCTCGGCCTGCTGCGCGCCGACTCCGGCGCCGCCCGGATCCTCGGCCGCGACCCGTGGGCCGACGCGGTCGAGATCCACCGCCGCGTCGCCTACGTCCCCGGCGACGTGACGCTGTGGCGCGGCCTGTCCGGCGGCGAGGTCATCGACCTCTACGGCCGTCTGCGCGGCGGCCTCGACGAGCGGCGCCGCGCCGAACTGACCGCCCGCTTCGAGCTGGACCCGGCGAAGAAGGGCCACACCTACTCCAAGGGCAACCGGCAGAAGGTCGCCTTGGTCGCCGCGTTCGCCTCCGAGGTGGACCTGCTGATCCTGGACGAACCGACCTCGGGGCTCGACCCGTTGATGGAGGAGGTGTTCCAGACCTGCGTCGAGGAGGAGCGCGACCGGGGCCGTACGGTCCTGCTCTCCTCGCACATCCTCAGCGAGGTGGAGTCGCTGTGCGACCGGGTGAGCATCGTGCGCCAGGGCCGGACGGTGGAGAGCGGCTCGCTCGCCGAACTGCGGCACCTGACGCGGACGAGCGTGCGTGCGGAGCTGTCCGCCCCGGCGGCGGGGCTGGAGGGGCTGGCCGGGGTGCACGACGTGGAGATACGGGGCGCGCGGGTGCGGCTCCAGGTGGACACCGCCGAACTCAACTCCGTGCTGCGGGCGCTGACCGAGGCCGGGGTGCGCTCGCTGACCTGCACCCCGCCGACGCTGGAGGAACTGTTCCTGCGGCACTACGAGGCTCCCGAGACCGCCGGGGCGGGCGCCCGATGAACGCTCTCGCGGGTACCGGTGTGCTGTTCCGCTTCGCCCTGCGCCGGGACCGGCTGCTGATCCCGGTGTGGATCGGGGTGAACGCCCTGATGGTGCTCTCCATGCCGGGAACCCTCAGGGGCCTGTACGCCACCGACGCCGAACGCGCCGCCCTGCGGGAGCAGATGGCGGGCAACGCCTCCCTCCGCGCCCTGACCGGGCCCGTGCTGGACGACTCCCTGGGCGGCCTGACCGCCTGGCGGGTCGGGGTGTACGCGGGGCTCCTCGCCGCCGTGATGAGCCTGCTGATCGTCGTCCGGCACACGCGGGACGAGGAGGAGAGCGGCCGGCTGGAGGTCGTCGCGTCCGGAGCGGTCGGCCGCCGGGCCCCGCTGACCTCGGCCCTGCTGACCTCCCTGGCGGCCAACGCGGTGCTGGCGCTGCTGCTCACGGCGGGACTGGCCCCGCTGGGCACCTCGGGCGCGCTCGCCCTCGGCCTCGCGGCCGGCGGGGTCGGCATGGTCTTCGCCTCGGCGGCCGCGGTGGCGGCCCAGCTCACGCAGAGCGCGCGGGCGGCACGGGGACTGACGTCCGGTCTGCTGGGAGCGGCCTTCGTGCTCCGGGCCGCGGGCGACTCCGGTTCCGGGGCGCTGACCTGGGCCTCGCCACTGGGATGGCTGGAGAAGACGCGGGCGTTCGCGGACGAACGCTGGTGGGTGCTGGGGCTGTTGGCCCTCGCCTGTTTGGCCCAGGGACTGCTGGCGTACGCCCTGGCCGGGCGCAGAGACCTCGGCATGAGCTTCCTGCCCACCCGGCCGGGTCCCGCCCGGGGCCGCCTGGGCAGCGCGGGCGCCCTCGCCTGGCGCCTCCAGCGCGGCGCGCTGCTCGGCTGGAGCGCCGGCTTCTTCCTGGCGGGCGTGGTCTACGGCGGCCTGACGGAGGGCGCGGCCGGCCTGGTCGCGGACAACTCCGGTACGCGGGAGGTCCTTGAGCGCATGGGGGGCCGGGCCGGGGCCACGGACACCGGGGTCACGGACACCTTCCTCTCCGCGATGATCGGCATGCTCGGACTGGTGGCCGCGCTGTACGTGGTCTCGGCGGTGCTCCGGCTCTCGGCGGAGGAGTCCTCGGGCCGGGCCGAACCCCTGCTGGCCTGCGCGGTGAGCCGGCCGCGCTGGGCCGCGGGCCACCTGCTGATCGCCTTCGGCGGTGTGGGTGTGCTGATGCTGCTGGCGGGGCTGGGCTTCTGGGCGGGGTACGGGGAGCGGCCGGGGGCGGTCCTCGGCGCCTGCCTGCTCCAGGTACCGGCCGCGTGGACGCTCGGGGCGGTGGCGGTACTGCTCCACGGGTGCGCACCCCGGGCGGCCGCGGCGGCATGGGCCGTGGCGATCGCCGCCCTGCTCATCGGCTGGATCGGCCCCGCCCTCGACGCCCCGCGCCGGCTGCTCGACCTCTCGCCCTACAGTCACCTGCCCAAGCTGCCGGGGGCGGGCATGGAGTGGGGGCCGGTGGGCGTCCTGCTGGCCGTCACGGTCGCGCTGACCGGGGCCGGGCTGGCGGGACTTCACCGCCGGGACATGACGGGCTGACCCGTTTTCGGACGGTTCCTGCCGTCCGGTGGACGTGATCGAGCCACCCCGTGCCCCGGCGCGCCGGCACCTGCTACCTGTGGGGAGCCGGTGCCGGTGCCGGTGGAACCGAGGGGGAACGATGCACGTGAAGCCGACCCGTACCGAACCCGGACGCCGCCTGGTCACGGCCGCGTGCGCCGCGGCCCTGACGGCGGCCGCGCTCGGGGGATGCGCCGTGCAGGACAAGTCGGCGACGTCCCGGTACGGCATCGACGCGGCGGTGACCGCGCTGCGGGTGACGACCAAGGGCGGAAACGTCGAGGTGGCCGCCGGTGACGGCTCCGGGGTGCGCGTCACGGAGAAGATCAGGTACTCCGGCGACAAGCCACGCACGGAGCACTCCGTGAGCGGCGGCCGGCTCACCCTCACCGCCCCGGGCTGCGACAACGACTGCGGGGTGGACTACACCGTCTCCGTGCCCCCCGGGACGGCGCTGGCCCTGGACACGGAGGGCGGCAACATCACCGTCCGGGACATCGACGGCCCGGTGGAGGCGCGGACGGGCGGCGGCAACGTACGCGTCACCGGCGCGGCCCCGAAGACCCTCTCCGCGCGGACCGACGGCGGCAACATCGAGGCGTCCCTGACCCGGCCGCCGTCGTCGGTGGACACGGAGACGGGCGGCGGCAACATCACCGTCCGCCTGCCGCGGGGCACGTACGCGGTGGACGCCTCGACAGGCGGCGGGCGCACGGACGTCTCCGTGCCGACCGACCCTGAGTCCCCGCACCGCGTGCGGGCCCGTACGTCGGGCGGCAATCTGACGGTCTCCTCCTGACCAGCACGAATGGCAGCGGTGCGGGGCCAGGGTCACGATGGGAAGGGCAGGCGTCGCCACACGCGGGAGACACCATGAGCACCCACACCGAGTCCCTCACCGGCAAGGTCGCCGTCATCGGCGGCGGGGCGAAGAACCTCGGCGGACTCGTCAGCCGCACCTTCGCCGCCCACGGCGCCACCGTCGTCGTGAACTACCACTCCGACAAGAGCCGCGAGGACACCGAGGCCACGGTCGCGGCCGTCGAGGAGGCGGGCTCCAAGGGGCTCGCGGTCCAGGGCGACCTGGCGAGTCCGGAGGACGTCGAGCGGCTCTTCGGCACGGCCAAGAGGGAGTTCGGCGGGGTCGACATCGGCGTCAACACCGCGGGCATGGTGCTGCGGAAACCGATCGTGGACACCACCGAGGGCGAGTACGACCGCATGATGTCGGCCAACGCCAAGACGGCGTACATGTTCCTGCGCGAGGCGGGCCGGACCCTGAACGACCACGGGAAGGTCGTCAGTGTCGTCACCTCCCTGCTGGCCGCGTTCACCGGCGGCTACTCGACCTACGCGGGCGGCAAGGCACCCGTCGAGCAGTTCACCCGCGCCGCGGCCAAGGAGTGGGCGCCGCGCATGATCTCGGTCAACTGCGTCGCCCCCGGCCCGATGGACACCCCGTTCTTCTACGGACAGGAGACCCCCGAGCGGGTCGCCTTCCACAAGTCCCAGGCGATGGGCGAACAGCTCACCAAGATCGAGGACATCGTCCCCATCGTGCTGTTCCTCTGCACCGAGGGCTGGTGGATCAACGGCCAGACCATCTTCGCCAACGGGGGCTACACCGTCCGCTGAGCCGAATCCCTTTGCGGCGCCCCGGGCCCGGCCCCCAGACTGTGCCGATGCTGATCAGACGGGAAGAACCCGCAGACGCCCCCGCCGTGCGCGCGGTGACCACCGCCGCGTTCGCGGGGCCCGATACACCGGACCCCGTGGAGGCCGGTCTGGTCGACCGTCTGCGGACCTGCGGGGCGTGGCTCCCGGCGCTGTCGCTGGTGGCCCTCGACGACCGGGGGGACGTCGTCGGCCACGTCGTCTGCACGCGCGGGCACGTCGGCGGCCGGCCGGCGCTCGCGCTCGGCCCGCTCAGCGTGCACCCGGAGCACCAGCGCCGCGGCGTGGGCCTGGCGCTCACGCACACCGTGCTCGGCGCGGCGGACGCGTCCGGCGAGCCGTTCGTCGCGCTGCTCGGCGACCCCGCCTACTACCGCCGCTTCGGCTTCCGCCCCGCCACGGCACTCGGCATCACCCCGCCGGACCCCGGCTGGGGCGACTACTTCCAGGTCCGCACGCTGAGCGCGTACGACCCGGCGGTGCGGGGGACCTTCGCCTACCCGGAGCCGTTCACCGGCCTGTGATCCGACCCCGCCCCTCAGATGACGGTCACCCGCAGTTCCCGCAGACCCCGCATCACGAAGCCCGGCTTGCGGGGCGGCTCCGCCGCCAGGGCCAGGGTGGGCGCGAGGGTGAGGAGCGACCGCATGGAGGCCCCGAGTTCCAGCCGGGCCAGGGCCGCGCCGATGCAGTAGTGGGTGCCCGCGCTGAAGGAGATGTGGGGATTGTCCCGGCGCGACAGGTCCAGGCGTGCCGGGTCGGCGAAGACCGCCTCGTCGTGGTTGGCCGAGCCGAACAGCAGGGCGAGTTCCGCGCCGCGCGGGATCGTCGTGCCGGCCACCTCGATGTCGTCCAGCACCCAGCGTTCGAAGAGCTGGAGCGGGGTGTCGTAGCGGAGCAGCTCCTCGACCGCCGTGGGGATGAGGGCGTGGTCCGCGCAGAGGGCGGCGAGTTGGTCTGGGTGCTCGAACAGGGCCAGCCAGCCGTTCGTCGTGGCGTTCACCGTCGCCTCGTGGCCCGCGTTCAGCAGGAGGACCGCCGTGGAGATCATCTCCTGCTCGGTGAGGCGGTCGCCCTCGTCGTGGGCCGCGATCAGGGCCGAGATCAGGTCGTCCCCGGGGGCCGAGCGGCGCGCCGCGATCAGACCCCGTAGGTACTCCGAGAACTCCACCGACGCCCGTACCGCCCGCGCCGCCACCTCCGGGGGCGGGTTCAGCTCGTACATCCCGCAGATGTCCGCCGACCAGGGCCGCAGCGGCGCCCGGTCCGCCTCGGGGATGCCCAGCAGTTCCGCGATCACCGCGACCGGGAGGGGTTCCGCCACGTCCGCGAGGAGGTCACCGCCGCCCGCCGCGACCAGGTCGGCCACGAGGGAGTCCGCCAGCCCGTGCACGTACCCCCGCAGCCGCTCCACCGTGCGCGGGGTGAACGCCTTCGAGACCAGGCGCCGGATGCGGGTGTGGTCCGGCGGCTCCAGGTCGAGCATGCCGTGGTCGTTGAGCGTGTGGAACGGCTCGTGCTCGGGCGGCGGGGCGGTGCGGCCGAACTCCTCGTGGGTGAACCGGTGCCGGTAGGTCCGCCCGAGGCGCCGGTCCCGCAGCAGGGCCGACACGTCGGCGTGGTGCGGCACCAGCCACTGGTCCGTCGGCTCGTACCGGATCACCCGCCCGCGCGCCCGCAGCTCGGCGTACGCCGGGTAGGGGTCGGCGAGGAACTCCGGTGACCAGGGGTCGAAGGTGGTACCCATGGGGGGACGCTAGTGGGTGCGGGCACCCGGCCGGTAGATGACAGGTGTCATCCCCAGGACGTGCCCTGGGACACTGCCCGCGCGGCCCGCCGCACTCCTAGGCTCGACGCATGTTCACCTCTCGCAAACCCGGACAGGACGACGCCTGGGAAGGCGTCGTCACCGACAAGTCCCGCGGCATGACCGACGGCGCGAACATGTACCACCACGTCGAACTCCGCCTGACGGACGGCGGGTCGGTGAAGGTACGGATCGGCCGCCGCCTCTGGAAGGACGTGGCCGTAGGCGACCGCCTCGTCAAGCGGCCCGGCGCCGAACCGGTCAAGGCATAGCTCAGGGCGCAGCCTCAGAAGGCCAGTTGGGCGATCTCCTCGGCGACCACCGCGCACGCGTCCGCGGCCGGGTCGATCAGCGGGAAGTGGCCCACGTCCTCCAGCAGCGTGACCCCCACGACCTCACCGGCCCTGGCCGCGGCGTCGGCGAAGGACTCCGCCACCTCGAAGGGCACGTCCCGGTCGGCACGGCCCTGAACCAGGGTGGTGGCGATACCGGTGGGGAGCAGGAGAGCGGGATCGGCGTGCGGGGCGCGCTCCGCGAAGGCGTCCTGGCCGCCCAGCAGTTGGACCGCCGCCCCCTCGCAGACCTCCAGCTTGGCCGCCACCCCCAGGTCCGCGATCGGGGCCAGCGCGACGACCCCGCGCAGGGGCGCCGGGCGGTCCGTGCGCCAGGGCGAACCCGCGGGCAGTACGTGCCGGGCGGCGGCCCACAGCGCGAGGTGGCCGCCCGCCGAGTGCCCGGTGAGGACCGTGCGCCGGGCATCCGCGCCCGGCAGCGCCTCACCGGCCAGCCGGGGCAGCGCGTCCAGCGCGGCGGCGATGTCGTCGAAGGTCTCCGGCCAGCGGCCCGCCGGGGGTACGGCCGAGGGCTCCGCGCCCGTGTTCCGCTCCGGGACGTCCGGCCCGCCGCGCCGGTACTCCACGTTGGCGACGGCGAACCCGCGCCGGGCCAGGAAGTCCGCGAACGGGGTGATGTGCCGCCGGTCGTACCGCGCCCGCCACGCCCCGCCGTGCAGGACCACGACCAGCGGCGCGGAGGCCGCCCCGGTGCGCGGGGCGTAGAAGTCGACCACCTGGTCGGGATGGTCGCCGTAGGCGGCGACGGCGTCGGGGGCGACGGGCGGGTGGGAGAACGCCGACCGCTCCTCCTCGGCGGCACGCTCCGCGCTTGCGTCCTCCGGCATGCTCCAACCTTCCGACTGTGTAAAGGGTTTGGCGGACCGGGCCAGGGTGGGGAATCGGCCGTTGGCCGGGACGGTATCAGGCCCGTGACGTGCGCGGACACGCGCATGTCACACACGGTGAGGCAAAAGGGGGCTGTGCGGAGTTTGTACTCCGCACAGCCCCCCGCACCTCGCGCGAGCGCCTACGCCAGCACCTCGCCGAGCACCCGCGCCGCCCGCTCCGCGTCCGCGAAGCCGACGTACAGCGGGGTGAAGCCGAAGCGGAGCACGTCCGGGTGGCGGAAGTCGCCCACCACACCGCGGTCGATCAGCCGCTTCATCACCTCACCGGCGTCCGGGCAGCGCAGCGCGATCTGGCTGCCGCGCTCCTCGTGCGGCAGCGGCGTCACGCACTCCACCCGGCCGGGCTCGGTGTACGCGCGCACGCAGTCCAGGAAGAAGTCCGTCAGCGTCAGCGACTTCGCCCGCACCGCGTCCACCGGGACCCCGTCCCACACCTCCAGCGCCGCTTCGAGCGCCAGCATGGACAGGATGTCCGGCGTGCCGACCCGCCCGCGCCGGGCGCCCGGCACCGGGGTGTAGGCGGGGCTCATCCCGAAGGGCTCGGCGTGCGAGTTCCAGCCCGGCAGCGGCGAGTCGAACCGGTCCTGCAGGTCGCGGCGCACATACAGGTACGCGGGCGAACCGGGGCCGCCGTTCAGGTACTTGTAGGTGCAGCCGACCGCGAGGTCCACCCCGTGCGCGTCCAGCCCGACCGGCAGCGCGCCCGCGCTGTGGCACAGGTCCCAGACGACCAGCGCGCCGGCGTCGTGCACGGCCGCCGTCAGCGCGGGCAGGTCGTGCAGGCGGCCGGTGCGGTAGTCCACGTGGTTCAGCAGGACCGCCGCCGTGCGCGGGCCGAGGGCGGCCGGGATCTCGGCGGGGGTCAGCGCGCGCAGCTCGCGGCCCGTCATCCGGGCGGCCGACTCGGCGATGTACCCGTCCGTGGGGAACGTCGTCGCGTCGACCAGGATCTCGTCCCGCCCCTCGCCCGTCATCCGTACGGCGGCCACAAGCGCCTTGAAGACGTTGACACTGGTGGAGTCACCGACGACGACCTGCCCCGGCCCGGCGCCGATCAGGGGCGCGATCCGGTCCCCGATCCGCTCCGGCGCGGTCCACCAGCCCGACTCGTCCCAGGAGCGGATGCGCGACTCGCCCCACTGGCGCTCCAGCACGTCCCGCATCCGGCCGGGGACGTGGGCCGGCAGCGCGCCCAGCGAGTTGCCGTCCAGGTAGACGCCGTCGTCCAGGACGAACCGGTCGCGCAGCCCGGCCAGTTCGTCGGCGGCGTCCAACTCGGCCGCGCGCACCGCCAGTTCCGTACGGTCAGACATGGGACCTCGCCGTCCACAGCTCGGGGAACACGTTCTTGCGGGCCCGCTTCTCCAGCCAGGCCACCCCGGCGGAGCCGCCCGTGCCGGCCTTGGCGCCCATCGCACGGCGGGTGGCCACCAGGTGGTCGTTGCGCCATCGCCACACCAGTTCGGCGACGTTCGTCAGCGCCTCGCCGAGCCGGGCCAGGTCGGTGTCCGGGTCGCCGGAGTACACGGCCGTCCAGGCCGCCTCGACCGCGTCGGCGGCCTCGTACCGCTGGGACACGTCCCGGTTCAGCACCTCGGCGGGGATCGCGTGGCCGCGCCGGGCGAGCAGCCGAACCGCCTCGTCGTACAGGCTCGGCTCGTACAGCGCCTTCTCCAGCTCGGCGTGGGTGCGCGGGGTGCCCCGGTGCGGGACGAGCATCGACGCGGACTTCTCACCGAGCAGGAACTCCATGCGCCGGTACATCGCCGACTGGAACCCCGAACCCTCCCCGAGGGCGGAGCGGTAGGAGTTGAACTGCGCCGGGGTGAGCTGGGCGAGCGGCCGCCAGGAGGCGTTCAGCGCGTCCAGCTCACGTACGGAACGCTTCAGCGCGGCGACCGCGGTGGGCACGTCGTCCGAGCGGAGCGCCTTCGCGGCGGTCTCCCACTCGTGCGTGATCACCGTGAACCACAGCTCCATCACCTGGGTCGTGACCAGGAAGACCATCTCTCCGGGGTCGTCGGAGAGGGTGTGCTGGAGGTGGGTGAGCACCTCGGCGCGGACGTAGTCCTCGTACGGCGTCGTACCGGCGAAGTCGAGATGCGGGGTCTCGGGCTCAGCGGCCTCTTCGGCGGCCTGGGAAGGGGGGTGAGCCTGCTGGGACATCGCTGTCTCCTGTGTAACTCCGGGTAGCGGTCCGCCCCTGCCGAATCCGGCACGGGGGCCCCGGTCCCCAACCGGAATCCTCCGCAATCCCATGGGATACGGCAAGGCGGGAGCGGTGTGGGGCGGGTCTCGGCCCACACCGCCACGGCCGCCCCGGGACCGGTCCGGGCACGTCCCCTAGTGGCAGACTTCAGGCATGACGACGCACAAGAACCTGCTCGGGGGCCCGGACCCGACCCGCCTGCCCGAGAACGAAGAGGCGTACCGCCTGCTCGGCGAGGACTCCCTGTCCCCGGCCGAGGTCGTGGCGAAGTACCCCACCTTCTCCCTGGCCTGGGCGATGCTCGCCGACGACGCCTTCGAGGCCGGCCGCGTGGTCGAGTCCTACGCCTACGCCCGCACCGGCTACCACCGCGGCCTGGACGCCCTGCGCCGCGCCGGCTGGAAGGGCCACGGCCCCATCCCCTGGGACCACCGCGCCAACCGCGGCTTCCTGCGCTGCCTCGCCGCCCTCGCCCGCGCGGCCGACTCGATCGACGAGAAGGAGGAGGCGGACCGCTGCTGGCAGTTCCTGCGGGACAGCAGCGCGGAGGCCTACGAGGAGCTGAAGCGCTAGGTCGTGTCCGCAAAGTGGCGTCGTCTGCCCGGAGGGCAGGGCTCGCGGCGTCTGGTGCGTGCGATCGCAAGGCGGAGGGTCGCCCTCG
>NZ_JBEYXQ010000033.1:0-34177 GCF_040645115.1 Streptomyces sp. NPDC046860
GCGGCCCGGCGGTCCCGTCGGGCGCGGTCGGGGGGGGGGGGGGGGGGGGGGGGGCCCCCGCCGCCCCCCCCCCCCCCCCCCCCCCCCGGGGGGGGGGGGGGGGGGCCCCCCCCCCCCCCTTCGCCGTCTCCGGCTACTGCTGCGGGGGAGCCTGCGGGGGCTGCGCCTGCGGCGGACCCGGGTAGGGCGGGTACTGCGGCTGACCGGGCTGCTGCGGGTAGGGCTGACCCTGCTGCGGCTGCTGCGGGTACGGCTGGCCGCCCGGCTGGGGCGGGTAGGACTGCTGGCCCGGTACGAACGGCTGGCCGGGCTGCTGGGGGTAGGGGTACGGCTGGCCAGGCATGGGCTGGCCCGGCATCTGCTGCCCCGGCATCGGCGGCGCCGCGACCGGCGGCGGGTTGCCGTCCCTCGTCCACAGACCGTGCGCCTGCTGATGCCGTACGAAGTCCTCCGCCACCATGGCCGCGAGCGTGAAGTAGGACTCCCGCACCTTCGGCCGCATCATGTCGAGGTTCACCTCTGCACCGGCCGCCAGATGCTCGTCGAAGGGCACCACGACCACACCCCGGCAGCGCGTCTCGAAGTGCGCCACGATGTCGTCGACCTTGATCATCTTGCCGGTCTCGCGGACCCCGGAGATGACCGTGATCGAGCGGGAGACCAGATCGGCGTAGCCGTGCGCGGACAGCCAGTCCAGCGTGGTGCTCGCGCTGCTCGCGCCGTCCACCGAGGGCGTCGAGATGATGATGAGCTGGTCGGCGAGGTCCAGCACCCCGCGCATCGCGCTGTACAGCAGGCCGGTGCCCGAGTCGGTCAGGATGACCGGGTACTGCCTGCCGAGCACGTCGATCGCGCGCCGGTAGTCCTCGTCGTTGAACGTGGTCGAGACGGCCGGGTCCACGTCGTTGGCGATGATCTCCAGCCCGGAGGGCGCCTGTGAGGTGAACCGCCGGATGTCCATGTACGAGTTCAGGTGCGGGATCGCCTGCACCAGGTCGCGGATGGTCGCGCCGGTCTCACGGCGCACCCGGCGGCCGAGCGTGCCCGCGTCCGGGTTGGCGTCGATGGCGAGGATCTTGTCCTGCCGCTCGGAGGCCAGGGTGGAACCCAGCGCGGTGGTCGTGGTCGTCTTGCCGACGCCGCCCTTGAGGCTGATCACCGCTATCCGGTAGCAGGACAGCACCGGGGTGCGGATCAGCTCCAGCTTGCGCTGCCGCTCCGCCTCCTCCTTCTTGCCGCCCAGCTTGAACCGGGACGCGGCCGCCGCGGGGCGTCCGCTGCGGGTCTTCTGCCGCTTGTTGTTGAGCAGACGGTCGGAGGACAGCTCCACGGCCGCCGTGTAACCGAGCGGGGCCGCGCCCGGATGCGTCGGCTGCCGCTGGTCGTGCCGCACCGGCTGAGGCCACGCGGCACCGCTCCGCGGATCGGGCGCCTGCCCTTCCGGCCCCTGCGGGAAGCCGTAACCGGCGGGCGGAGCCGGGGGGTTGGGCGGCTGCGGGGAGTCGGTCTGCTGTTGCGGGAAGCCGTAGCCGGGTGTGGGGGCGGGGCCCGACGGGGGCTGTCCGGGGGTGCCCTGTTGCTGGGGGAAGCCGTAGGAGGGCGGCTGCGCTGCGGAGTTGGGCTGCGCCGGGGGCTGCGAGGAGTCCGTTTGCTGTTGCGGGAAGCCGTAGCCGGGCTGCTGGACGGGCGGGTGGGGCTGGGCGGGGTTCGGGAACCCGTAGCCCGGCGCGTGCGCGGGGGCCGCCGGCGGGGGCTGCGGGGCGTTCTGCTGGGGCGGGAAGCCGTAACCCGGCGCGGGAGCGGGCGGGTTGGGGCCCGTGGCCTGCGGGGGCACGCCGGGCTGGCCCCAGGCGGCGGGGGCCGGCTGCGGCGGCAGCGGAGGCTGCTGCGGGGGCGCGGACGGACCGTCCTGCGCCGGCGCGGGCTGCTGCGGCATGGGACCGGCCTGCGCGGGCCACTGCGCCGCCGGGGCGGGCGCGGCGGGCTGGTACGACGGCGGCAGAGGGGGAACGCCCTGCTGCGGCGCGGGCGGGGGAGTCCAGGAGGGGGGAGCTTCGGCCGGGGCGGGCGCGGCGGACTCGTCCGTGGCCGACGGTTCGGCGACCGCCGTCTCCTCCGCCGCCTCGGCGGTCGGGGCGTCCGTCGCCGGTGTCTCGGCGGCCGGTGCCTCCGCGCCGACCTCGCCCTCGGCGTCCGCCTCCTGCGCCTGGGAGGTCTCCTCGGCGCCCTGTTCGTCCTCGTCGGCGGCGCTCCCGGAAGGCTCCGCCTCGGCTTCGGCGGTGGCCGCGTCGGCGTCGGTCTCGGCCGCAGCGGCGGCCGGCCCGGCCTCGGGCTCCTCGGTCGCGTCGGCGCTCGGGGTGCCCTCGGCGGCCTTGGCGGTGTCCGCCGTGGCCTCCGCCTCGCGCTCCGCGATCTCCCGCTTCAGCGCGGCGGCGGAGAACCGCATGGTCGCGCCGCTCTCCAGATCCCCGTTCTCCGGCTCGGGCTCCGGCGCGGCGGGCGCCTGAGCGGCAGGCGCAGGTGCAGGCGTCGCGGGCGCCGGAGCCGCAGGTCCAGGAGCCGCGGGTGCGGGCGTCGCGGGCGCCGGTGCGGAGGGCGCCGGAGCGTCCTCGGGCCGCTGCGCCTCGTAGCCCGTGGGAAGCTGCGGGACCGGACCAGCGGCCGGGGGAGTGGCCGGTGCCGCCGGGGCGGGCTGCGTGAACGGGGCGTTGGGCATGGGCGGAGCCGAGGGGAACGGCGGAACCGGAGCGGGCCCCGGCTCACCACCCGGCGTACCCGGGGCGCCCTGACCCGCACCCGTCATGGCGGTCGGAGCCACCGGAGCCACCGGAGCCGTAGGACCCGAAGGGGCGCCAGACGGCGACGCGTTCTGGGTGTACCAGGCGGGCGGCGCGTAGTCGATGGTGAACTCGCCCGTGTTCTCGACCGCCGACTCCGCGTCGGGCTGGTCGTCGTCGGGTGTGGCCCAGCCCCCGCGCATACCGTCCCGATCGCTGCTCACAGTTCCTCCTGGTGTGGTCGAGCACTTTCATCGCGTGCCGGGGCGACCTGGTCGACCCAACCGAGTCGTCCGAAGCCGTCCGGGACAGCCCGGTCCACCGGTCCTCCCCCGGGGACGGCACCCGTCCACAGGTTCTGGCATCGCGCCCGCACCCAGCCTAATCACCACGAGCCCCGCCCCGGCAGGCCCGGCCACCCCTCGGAACCGGCTCGTTCACGCGCGGGCCCGCCCGTGGACGCCAGGTCCGGCCGCCCACCCTCTCACGCCGATCCCGGAACAATGGCGGACAAGTGGCAAATCCACACCGTACGGTGAACGAGCAAAAAGCGAACAAAGCGGGCGGGAAAGGTCGGTTCAGTCCATCCGGCGCGGGTTGCCCAGCAAACCGATCTCGGCGTCGGTGGGCTGCGTCAGCACGTACTGCCGGTCCCGGTCGGTGCACCACAGGGTCACCCCGTCGGGCAGCGCCGGCAACGACTCGACCTCGGTCCGCGACAGCCCCATCGTGCGCCCCAGTTCGGCCGCCTCGTCCGGCGAGACCCGCTGGATGCCGGTGAGCCGCGCCTGCCGCAGCAGCCGGGGCGCGACCGGACTGAGATACGGCAGCAGCGTCACCACCGACTGCCAGGGGCCAGCCGCCACCCGGCCGCGCGGCGGACGCATGCCGCAGTCCCGCACCACCAGCACCGGCGTGCCCGCGGACGCGCCCTGCGGAGGCACCCGGCCCACCTCGTAGACCGAGAGCCCGTTCTGACCGCCGCCCATGGCATGCACCATCTGCATCCACGACTGCGGCCGCCCGGTCTCCACCGCGACCCGCGCACCCGTCGCCGCCGTGCGCAGCGCCAGCACCTGGGCCGTCCACAGACCGCCGATCAGCACCACGTCGTACGGGGTGGGGCGGTTGACGCCCAGGACCGCCGGGCGGCCCTCGGTGTCCACCCCGGCGACCACGCCGTCGTCGCCGATGGGCAGGGCCAGGGTGTCCGCGTACTCCACCGGCAGGGCGTGACGCGGATGGCGGGGGCCCAGCAGGCCGAAGCCGGTGCGCAACCTCGCGCCGAACCCGGGCGCGGAGGCGGTGTCGTCCAGCGTGCCGTACGTGTTCGGATCGGTCATCAGCGAGCACCCCCGAGCGGCAGAGTGGCCAGGACCCCGGCCAGTTGTTCCCGGTCCAGACGGGCGAGGCCGACCCGCGCGGTGCGGGCGATCCGCTCCACGTCGCGCCGCGCGTCGGTCAGTTCCTGCTTGCTGCGCCCAGTGATCCGAAAATGCCCCGTGATGCTCACGTCCTGCTGGGAGCCCTTGGCGAGGGTGAGGCTGAAGGTCGTCGCCAGAGCGGGCACCGCCGTCAGTCGGGCCACCAGTCGGGCCAGCGAGCCGTCACGCTCGTCGAGTTGAGGCCACCGGCGCACCCAATAGGAGGTGTGCCGACGGTTGTCGCAGCGCCAACTGCGGCTCGACTCCTCGGTACGGCGCACGGGCGCCTCGTCCCGGCCGGCCTGAGCCGCCTGGGCTGTCACGATCGGGTTGGCACACGCGGAGGTGGCGATGGCGGCCGTCAACTCCTCCTCGGTGAGCACGGTCGCGCGGAGCCCGGCACCCGTCAGCCGACTCGACAGGTGCTGGGCCGAACGCGTCAGGCACTTTTGCGCGCCCAGCAGCCCGCCCCCGCGTGCGGCGACCGCCTCCGGGCACAGCTCCGGGTCGAGCTTCAGAGCGATCCAGGTGATGCGTACCGCGGGTGAACCCGTCTGAGCCTGCAACGGCGCGTAGTTCGTCACGACCACCGACTGCTGGGGGAGGTGGAGGGCGGGCGCGGGCTGGGTGTGCACGACGACCTGGGCGGACTCCAGCACGATGCCGTCGACGTCGAGGACGTCGCGCAGCAGGGCGACGGGCAGAGACGCGCCGCTGTGCTCGGCGCGCAGTGAGTCCGAGTCCGACTCCACCTGGAGCAGGGCGGTGAGGAACCCGCCGTCGCCCACCATGCCGATCGGCCGCTGGTCGCGGTCATCACCACGGCTGTAGCTGTAGGTGCGCAGGGCCTGCGCGCACTCCACGGCGGGGGCGAGAGAGGAGTCGGTCCCCGGTGGCACCGGCGTGTTCGCGCCGCGTCGGGTGCGTGCTCGCAGAGCCAGCACGCTGCCCAGCCACTCCGGCAGCGAACGTCCCCTGCGCCGAACGACGGCCAGCAGTACCGCGACCGTGGCGAGCACTGCGGCGACGATGAGCGCGACCGTACCCAGGAGCCAGCCGCAGACGATGAGCGCACCCGCGATCTCCAGCAGCACCAGCCGTCGCACCGCGAACGAACCGCCGCGCCCCGAACCCGACCGCTGGTACGGGGTGAAGACCCCATGACGGGCGGTGGTGTCCCGCCGGGGCGAGGGAGTCTCCCGGCCACCCGGACCGCCGGCCTCATCAGATCGTGACCTCGATTGCGATCGCGACCGGCCGCGCGTTGCGGAAGCCATCACTTCAAAACCCCCGAACCTTCCCGAAAACCATGCGCTCCGGTGTCCTCAAGCCCAGAGCACCCTACCCGTGCCACGAGCAGGTCCACGCAACAGGCATAGTAGGGGCGGAGTCTGACAGCCGGGACACCGAAGGCAACGAGGTCGGGGGGCCGGATCTTATAGGTCCCCCATGGCTCCGCAACGGGGAGAGAGCGGACACAGATGGCATCACAGCGGGATCAACTCAACGCCTACACCTTCGCGAAGCGTCGCACCCTCGCGTCCTTCCTGCGTCCGTCCCCCTCCGGTTCCGAGGAGGAAGCGCCCAAGCCGATGGGCGCGTTGGTGCCCGGGCTCGTGGTCGGCGTGGTGATCCTGGCGGTGTTCGGTGCCGTCGGGTTGTTCAGTCCGACGGCACCCAAGGGGTGGGACACCGCGGAGGAGCACGTCATCGTCGCGAGTGATTCGACGACCCGGTACGTGGTCCTCAAGACCGGCAGCCAGAAGCAGCTCCATCCGGTCCTCAACATGGCCTCGGCCAAGCTCCTTCTGGACCCCGACAAGGGCGACGTCATCACCGTGGACGAGAAGGTCCTCGACAGCGGCAAGCCTCCCCACGGCGCCACCATCGGCATTCCCTACGCTCCCGACAGACTGCCCTCCCCGGGCGACGCCGAAGCCGCCAAGCGCTGGCTGGTCTGCGAGCGGCCTGGTCAGGGGGGACGAGCCATCCAGAAGGCTGCGTTCGTCCTCGCCAAGAAGGAGTGGGCCAGGACCGAGGGAGCCGAGCGGCTGGCGCGTGGCGACCTAATGTACGTCGTCGGCCCGGACGGCGAGACGTCGTACATCGTCGACGCCGGCGGCACCGCTTACCAGATCGCCGACCCGGGCGACGCCGAGCTGCTCAAGGCGCTCGACACGCATGGACGGGCGCCGCAGCGCGTCTCCCAGGAGTGGCTGGCCACCTTCCACAAGGGTGACCCGATCGCCGTTCCCAAGATCCCCGGCACACCGGGCGCGAAGGCCAACGCCTCCGACCTGCTCGAGCAGTACGACAAGGTCGGCGAGGTCATCAAGGCGTACGACGGCCGGGCGATGCAGTACTACGTCGTATTGCCGGGGAAGGTCGCCCGCATCTCCGAGTTCACCGCCACGCTCCTGCTCAACAGCGGCGAACTCGTGCGCGTCGGCCAGGCGGGCGAGGCACAGCAGGTGAGCCCCGGCGCGGTGGCCGACAGCAGCACGTTCGACAGCGACCGGAACTGGCCCGCGTACAAGCCGAAGACGGTGAACGACGGCTCGAGCGCCACCAGCGGCCGCAGCACCCTCTGCAACGTGCTGCGTTCGGTCGACGGCGACGGCAGGACCACCCTCTCGACCATGGCAGGGAACGACTTCCCCGTGCAGTTGCCCACCGGCTCCTCCAGCGGATACGTGACCCCCGGCTCCGGGCAGCTCTACCGGCAGTATCAGGGCACCGAGACCGAGGTCGGCGGAGCCTTCCTCGTCACCGACACCGGCCTGCGCTACGCCCTCCAGTCCAACAGCGACAGCACCACCGACGACCAGGGCATCGGAACCTCCGCCGAGCAGCGCAAGGAGCAGATGAACGAGGCGAAGATCGCCCAGAAGCGCCTCGGTTACGAGGACGTCAAGCTCGCGCCCATCCCCGTGGAGTGGTCGACGTTCCTGCCGACGGGCCCGCGCCTGTCGGAGGCGGCGGCACGCCAGCCCCAGGGCTCGTGAGCGCGGGCGTAGGAGAACGGACCGATATTGAAGGCCAGGAACCACATGACCCGCGCCGCGTCATCCGCCGTCCGGACGCAGGCGGCCCTCGCCGGAGTGCTGCTCACCGTGGCGGCCACGGTCGTCCTCCCGGCTCCCCTCGCCCACGCCGACGACGGGCAGTGCACGTTTCCGTCGAAGAAGTACGCGGAGCGGCCGTGGTCGCTCCAGCGCGTGAACCTCGACGCGCTCTGGGCGCAGTCCACGGGCAAGGGCGTGCGCGTCGCCGTGATCGACACTGGCGTCGACGTGAAGAACCCCCAGCTCACTGGCGCGGTAGACGCGGCCCGGGGCAAGAACACGCTGCCCGCCAAGGACGCCAAGGGTGAGGCGGTGGACCGGGGTAACAGCTCGGGCACCACCGACACGGTCGGACACGGAACACGCGTGGCGGGCATCATCGCGGCGCGCCCGGCCAAGGGCACCGGCTTCGTGGGGCTGGCCCCGGACGCGACGATCATTCCCATCAAGCAGAACGACGCCGAAGGCGTCGGCACGACGCTCACGCTGGCCTCGGCGATCCGCTACGCGGTCGGGGCCGGCGCGGATGTCATCAACATCTCCCAGGACACGAGCAATGCGGTCACGGGCGGCCCCGCCCTGGAGACCGCCGTCGACTACGCCCTGGCCCACGACGTGGTGGTCGTGGCCTCGGCCGGCAACGACGGCCTCGGCGGCAACGTCAAGGTGACCTACCCCGCCTCGTATCCGGGCGTTCTGGCGGTGGCCGCGTCCGATCGCAACAACGAACGGGCGGCCTTTTCCCAGGCGGGCTACTTCGTGGGCGTCGCCGCCCCGGGTGTCGACATGATCTCGACGGTCCCGGGCGGCGGTCACTGCTCGGACAACGGCACGAGCTTCTCCGCGCCGTACGTCGCGGGCGTCGCCGCCCTGCTGAAGGCCAAGTACCCCCACTGGACGGCCCAGCAGATCGTGGCCCAGATCGAACAGTCCGCGGAGCGCTCGATCCCGGGGTACGACCGGCTCGTGGGGTGGGGGGTGGTGGACCCCGTGAAGGCGCTCACGGACGTGGACCCGGCGCACCCCGTCCAGTCACCCCGGCCGGAGCACGGAGTCACCAGGGGAGAGGCGCCGTCGGTCACGCCCGTGCGCTTCGGTGAGACGACCGAGGAGCGGAACACCCGCATGGCGACCTACACCCTGGTCGCCGGCCTGCTCGTGGTGGCCGCGCTGAGCGGCGGAGCGAAGGCCGTGCGGGACGCGAGGCGCCAGCGTGGGGGCCGTACGCCCTGACAGCACCACCCACGTCACCGCGTCTACTGGGGAGCCGGGCTCACCTTGTCGTCGGCCTTGATGCCGAAGCCGATCTGGCCGTCCTTGACCGAGGTGACGGTCACGGTCACCCCGACGGTGCTCTTGTCGCTCGCGGTGAGCACACAGCGGGTCTTGGTGCCGACCTTGCCGACCAGGTCCTCGGGGCAGGAGACATCCGGCTTGGGCTGCCCCGTCTGCGCGGCCAGCCGCTCGGCGACGGTGTCGGCCAGCTTGCCCGAGGAAATCTTCGGCTCCTCACTCGTCGTCCCCGCGTGAACGGAGGCCGAGCAACCGGTGAGCAGCGCGCCGACGGTAACAGCCGAGAGGGTCAAGGCTGCTTTGGACACGCGGTGTATGGACATCGTGGGCTCCATCCAAGGCTGATCAGTGCAAGAGACGCACAAAGCATACGTGCGCTGCTCTTGCGTACGGCGTGACGAAGGGATTCCCTGCCGGCCCACAAGTCGCCAATGGCGCCGTCCAGAGCTGCCCATAGACGAAACTCCACGAAGTCTTCACTTCGCCTGGCAGGGGCAGTCAACGCTGATGGGCGCGGGTCCGGGATGTCCAGGGCGCTCAGGTTGATGCTAGCGTGAACTGGCTGATCGCCAAGTGGTGTGCCCATAGGTGGGGTTGAGCAAAGGGGGATGTAATGACGGCCGATCTGGGAGTCGGGCCAGGGGTCCTCAAGAAGGGGGCCGGGGACATCCTGGAAAGCCTCAAGCACGTCCAGAAGGTGGACTTGGAGGGAATGTCCGAAACGGGATCTTCCTTCGGTAACGATGCCGCAGCCGCGGCGCTGGTCACCTTCTCTGCCACATGGCAACTCGGCGCCGAGTTCCTCGCCGACTGTGCGGCCACCCTGGCTGACGGCCTGAATGCGGCCAACAGCGACTTCGCCGAGACGGACGAATCCATTCGTGACGCGGTGAATTCTGTCAAGTCGGATCTGAAGTAGCAGCTGAGCGGGGAATTTCGAATCCATGGCATCGGAACTGGGGTCGACGAACGACCCTAAAGAGCTCATTCCGGGTGAACCTGAGAAGCTGACAGGTCTCTCCACCTCTCTCAGTGGCTGGTCGAAGAAGTTCGACTCGGTCGGCGACGGTCTGCGCGACATCAAGATTCCCGGCTGGACCGGTAAGGCCAGTGAGGCGTTCTGGCCGGTCCTTGCCAAGGAGAAGGCCAACTGGTACCTCGCCGCCGACGCGATGTCGGATGCGGCCAAGGCGGTCACCTCCTACTCCTCGACACTGAAATGGGCTCAGCAGCAGGCGTCGACGGCGATCGAGCAGTGGAAGTCCGGCGATCACGAGGCCGCGGAAGCGACTCTGAAGGCCGCGAACAAGCAACTCAAACCCGAGGCCGAGCATCTGGCCAAGAAGCTCGGCGAGCTCGCGGGCGGTGGCTCTCACGCCCCTGGCTGGCTCGCCAAAGCCAGACAACAGGCGGATGAATGGCAGTGGTTCAAGGATCACGGGGTCGGTAAGACCAGCCAGAATCGCTGGAAGTGGGAGACGCAGAAGTGGCTGGGTGGCGAGGGCGGTCGCTGGCACAGCCAGAAGGAGTGGGGCAAAGACGCCGACGGAAACTGGTTCATCCGGAACAAGGCCGCCGACGCCGAGGCGGGGGATCCTGCTGTACCCGGAAGCAAGACCAACCTGACCGTCAAACTAGCCGAGTGGACCGGCAGTGCCAACGCCTGGTCCGCTGACGTCGACGCGGAGGGCAATGTCGGCGGCGTCAAGATGAAGGGCGCGGCGGCCGTTTCCACCCTCGGCCTGGACGGGAACGCCGGAGCCAGCTTCACCAACGGACAGTTGCAGGCGGGCGTCTCGGGAAGCGCCTACCTGGCCCAGGCATCCGCAAAGGGCAGCGCGGAGTACGGGGTCGTAGCCGCCCAGGGCGAGGCGAAGGCGTACGCGGGCGCGGACGCCTCAGCGACCGTCGGGGTCGGCAAGGACGGACTGCACGCCGGTGCGGAAGCGTTCGCCGGCGCCAAGGCCACCGGTTCCGCTTCCGCCGATGTCGCCGGTGTCGGCGCCGGTGTCAGCGGTGAGGCATGGGCGGGTGTGGGTGCGGCTGCCAATGTGGACGCGGGCATGAAGGACGGTAAGTTCACCCTCGGTGGCGAACTTGGCGTCGGTGTGGGTATCGGTGGCAAGGCATCCTTCGATGTCACCATCGATCCGGGCAAGGTGGTCGACTCGATGGATGACGCAGCCGACGCGGTCGGCAGTGCTTGGGACCACACCGTCGGTAGCTGGCTCTAGACCGAGGTGTGCACGAACGAAATGGACTCCCTATGACGACCACATTGCCGGTCAAGATCTCCTTCTCCTTGCCGGACGGCTGGGAGGCCGCACCGCCGGACGCGGTGGGAGCCCCCGGCGCCGCCTTCGTCGCACTGCACCCCGCCTCCGTCGACGACGGCTTCACCGCGAACATCACCATCGCCGGCCGGATGCGCAACGACTCCGTCGCCATGTGGCAGATCGCGGGGGAGTCGGTTCAGCGGCTGGGGCAGGCGGGAACCGTGGAGGTCGTCGAGAAGAAGGAAGTCGGCCCGCCTGACATTCCGGGCCTCACCGATTCCCCCGCCGTCGTACAGGATCTCCGCTTGCACACCACCCTGCGGGGAGAGCCGCTGGAACTGCTACAGAGCCAGGTGTATCTCGGCATGGAGGACGTCAAGAACCCTGCCAAGCGCGCGGTGATCGAATTCGTCCTCACGGCGAAGCCGACCCAGATCGGCGACGTGATCGAGGACTTCAAGACTTTCCTCCGCTCGGTGCGCCCGGCCGAGGAGGACTCGGCATAGACGTACGACGCCCCTCGTTCCGAGGTCCTGAAGGACACCGGGACGAGGGGCGTTGTCTCAGGTGCTCAGGCAACGGTCCATGTCTGCGTCGGAATCCTGTCCAGGACATCGCAGAGATAGTTCAGCCTGTCCTCCGCGGCCTGCGGAGACAACGTCCCGGTGTACCAGGTGAACAGGTCGCTGCCGCGCATCTGCAACGGCGACTTCTCGGCCACCGGGTGCGTGAGCAGGAAAGGCACCACGGAACTGCCCAGCACACCGCGGACGAAATCCTCGTCATCTGTCACCACGCGGAACCTCTGGTCGAATTCCGGCACGCCCACCTCCGTCCGGTCCCTCCTGTCGAGCAGTGCGTCCAGCTTGCTCGGGGGAAGTATCTCGACCGAGGGCCCGGAGCCGGGCGCAGCCACGATGAAGACCGACTCGATGATGGGCTGCTTCCGGTCCGAGGCGTTGGCACCGGACATCGGATTGATGTAGCGGTACTCGAAGTACTTGAAGGCGCGGCCGCGGAATTCGCCGGTGGTGTAGTGCCATGCGCTCAGGTTCTGCCCACGGCCGGGCAGTGGTCCCGCGCCGCAGTACTGGTCGATGTGTCCGCGTACCCGAGGCTCGTACGTCCACCCTCGCTGCAGCGCGATTCGCGGGAGCTGGGCGTAGTCGTCCCTGATCCGGGCGACCTTCTTGCGACCACGCACGGACACGGTGAAAACCAGGGCGAACATACCCGCAACGAAAGCGAATAGCAGCACCTTCACCAGAACCCCAGCCCATTGCTCCATGGGACCAGAGTATGACGGAAACGGATGGCGGCCGACAGTTGACGCATGTACGCGGTCGTGGGCCACGAGGCCGGCCGCCTCGAAGCCGTCGTCGAGGTACTCACGACGTGACTGGTGTGCAGCGCTTGTGAAGTTTAAGTGAATGTCTGATGCAGGCGTGACCGTGGAGGTCCGGAAGGAGATCCGAGCGGCCTGGGTGACTATGGCGAGAAATGCGAGCAGCGTGATAGTGGAGCCGTTGAGCACGGCCTCGATCGGGTGATCGGCGCATGCGGACATCTGCGATGACCTGGCCCCTCGGCAGCCATGCAAGTCGGCGACTGGGCATGCGGTAAAGCGGGCAAAGGGTGACGGTCGGCTCTGCCCCGGAACTGAGTTGACATGCAGCGAGGTTGGACCCGTTGTTCCGGGTGACTAGAGTGGTAAACGCGTTGTGAGGCGCGGGCTCGCTTTGCGATCGTACGGTGAGCGGATGGCCAGCCCTGGGACCTGGTACGGGCCGAGGGGTGAACGGGGAAACGGGGAGGGACGTCGTGCTTCCGGCAGACATGGTGGGGGGCGTGTCGGTCGCCAGGGCAGCGAACCTGGAGGCCAGTGGCGAGGCGCTGGACAAGTTCGTGAAGCGGGTCGACGCCGTGCTCCGTGATCTTGAGGGGTCCGCGGGCGCCCCCGCGAAGGTCGGTGCCCAGACGATCAAGTCTTCCTCTCTCACATCGGGCGGCGAGAGCGCCTTTCCCGAGGCCCACGGTCTGTACCGGCAGTACCACCGCGTCCACGCGGAACTCACCTCCCTGTCCAAGAGTCTCCACCTGCAGATCGAGGCCGTGGGTATCGCGGTCCAAGGCGCGCACCGCGGCTTCGACAACCTCGAAGAGGAGCAGCGGCAGCGGTTCTGGGCGATCCAGACGCAGATCGGCGAGGCCCAGGACAAGAAGGACGGCCAGCAGCACGCCAACGGTCAGAACACCGGCGCGAGGTACTGACGATGACCGACAGGCAGCACAAGGACGACCTGGGCCGCGTCTCTCAGCAGAACTCCGCCACGGACATGGTCCGCGGTGTCGAGGACGGCCCGGGAGGCGGATTGCTCGACGGTCTGGTCAAGGCGGCGTTCGACGCCACTCCCTTCGGCCGCGCGGTCTCCGGCCGGACCGACTTCGACAAGCGCGATCTCGACCTCAACAAGATGATCGACCTGGTCGAGGAGACCGATCCTGCGGACCTCGAATCCTCCGGCAAGGCCCTGTGGGACGCGCGTGACGCGGTCAAGGCCGCGGCGGACGAGCTCGACGGCCACATCGACCAGGTGCACTGGGTCGGTGAGTCGGGAGACGCGTTCCGCACGTGGGGGGCCAAGCTCGTCACCAACACGCACCACCTGAGCGACTTCGCCGGTGCCGCGGGAGACCAGATCACGGCCGCCGCGGTGGGCCTGTCCTCAGTCCGCGGCGCCATGCCGGCCCGTGACACCCAGGCCGGCCGCAAACGCCCGGAGCACTTCACGGCTGCGGAGAAGACGGCCGACAAGGACGGGTACGAAGCCGCCGTCAAGGTGGAGAAGAACCGCCAAGAGGCCATCAACCAGATGAACCGTCTGGCCTCCTACTACGCGGTCTCCGAAGAGGTACTGGCGTCCTTGCCCGCCGAGGACAAGATGCCGGAGTTCACATCGATGCCGGATGTGGGGGTGCCGCAGCCCAAGGGACGAGACGCGCGCCGTGAGAGCGATCCAGGGGCAGTCGGGGGCTCGAACAGGAGTGCAGAGACGGCCTTGGGAGGCGGGGGCCATCATGCAGCGCCGGTGAGCGGGGCACATCCCCATGCTCCTGCCGACGCTGTCACGTCGACGAGAGGCATCTCAGCGACGATTCCCGCGCCTGATCAACCTGTCGGTACGAGCATCGACAGCACCGCCACCCTTTCGCCCCCCACGACGGGGGCGGGCCCTGGCCCCGCGACGCCCACGCCGAGTGCACCAGGTACCAGTGGCAGTCAGTCCAGCGTGTACGACAGCGGGTTCAGGCTGCCCACTCCTCGCGCAGCGTCCAGCAGGGGCATAAGCAAGCCCAGTGGCCTGCGTACCCCTCCGTCCGCTCAGGGGCGGGCCGCCACGTCCGGCTCGATCAACCCAAGCGTCGGTCGTGGTGGGGGACAGGGTCCTTCCAGCCAGATGGGCCGTGCGACGGCCACGGGGCAGTCCACCTCCCGGG
Source organism: Streptomyces sp. NPDC046860 (assembly GCF_040645115.1). Taxonomy (NCBI): domain Bacteria; kingdom Bacillati; phylum Actinomycetota; class Actinomycetes; order Kitasatosporales; family Streptomycetaceae; genus Streptomyces; species Streptomyces sp. NPDC046860. The sequence goes on from NZ_JBEYXQ010000033.1 coordinate 14,334, forward strand.
AGACCGGTACCGGCTCGAAGTCGCCGGTGATGGGACGGGGAGCCACTGGCGGCCCGTCGCGAGCTAACGGATCGTCGACCTTCGGGCCCAACGGCGGACAGGGCAGTGGAGCCGGCCGGTCCAACGGCGTGGTCGGTGGGCGTGCCAGGGCAGCAAGTGGTCCCTCGTCGAATGGCGCCTCCAGGATTCCCCGGGGCACCGTCATCGGTTCCGAAGGAACGACGAACTCCCGCTCCGTTGCGGGGCGTCCGGCTCAGGGTGGTACGCCGACTGCCTCGAAGGGGGTCATGGGGAAGCCGACCGAGCGCAACTCCAGGGCGAGCGCGGAACGTAACGGCATGACGCGGGGAGGTGCCGGGTTGATGTGCGGCAGCGGTCGGGAGAAGTTCGATGACGAGGAGACACAGGGGACGCCTCGGCCTGACTACCTGGTCGAAGACGATGAGACACATCTGTCTGAGAAGCACCGGCGTGGCATGCCGCCGGTGATCGACTGACTACGTAACGAGGACACGGAACACGATGAAGTCAGGCAGTGGTCGGCGACCTGATCGGACTACGTTCCCGAGGGCGCGCTGTGGGGAGCGAGTGCGCGTTCTGGGCGCGGCCGTGGGCGTTCTGGCCGTCGCGTCTGTGGGCTTCGCTCCGAACGCCGCTGCTGGCGATGTGCAGTCGAAGCAGTGGTACTTGGGGCCGATGCAGGCAGAGCAGATGTGGAAGGTCAGCACGGGGAAGGGGGTGAAGGTTGCTGTCATCGACAGTGGCGTGAAGGCGGACACTCCTTCCCTCAAGGGGCAGATTCTCACCGATGAGGTTCCCAAGGCTGTCGCGTACCGTGCGACGGACGACTATCTCGGCCACGGTACGACCATGGCGGAGTTGATCGCCGGCACAGGAGCGGGAGGCGGCCTCAAGGGGCTGGCTCCTGGTGCCAAGATCGTCCCCTACCGTGTGGCACTGGGGGGGCTGAAGGGCGGCGCGGAGGAACGGAGGAAGACGCCCGAACCCGAAGAAGCGATCAGGGCAGCGGCCGACTCCGACGCCAAGATCATCAACATGTCCTTTGGTGGTATGGCGCCTCTGCCCAGGGAGAGAGATGCAGTCAAATACGCCGCCTCCAAGGGCAAGTTGCTGATAGCCGCCGTCGGCAACGACGGAAAGAAGTCACAGAACTCCCTCGGCTACCCGGTCTCCTTCCCCTATGTCGTCGGAGTGAGTTCGGCAGACGAGGAGGGCACGGTGTCGAAGTTCTCCTCCGTCGGGGGCTATGTGGACTTCGCCGCACCCGGTCAGGATTTCCCCGGTTGGTGTGACGCAAGCTTCAAGGCGTACTGCGACGATGTGAACGGTACGAGTTCGGCCACTGCCATCGTCTCCGCCTCCGCCGCCCTCATCTGGTCCGCCCACCCCGACTGGACCGTGAACCAGGTCACCCGTGCCCTCATCGACACGGCCGGCAGGAGTTGGCCGAAGAAGGATCCGAGCACGTACCTCGGCTACGGCGCGGTACGCCCGCGGCTCGTGCTGGCGAACAGGAACTACGACCCCGGTCCCGCGGCCGTCGACCCCCTCGCCAAGGAGAACGGCGGAGACGTGCTGGCCAAGTCGGCGTCCACCCCGACTTCCTCCACCCCCTCCCAGTCGCAGCCCCCGAAAAGCACCTCCGCCGCGGGACCCGGCGTGGAATCGTCGAGCGGCAGCGGCAACACCCTCTGGATCGCCCTCGGTGCCGTCGCCGCGGTATTGGTGATCGGCGGCGCGGCCGCGGCGTTCACGCGGGCCCGGCGGGCCCGGTGACCTCGGTGGTCGTCCGCCGCCCTGTGCGGTGCGATTAGAGCGTTCAGAGCGTGGTCAGCGTCGCGCGGTACGCCGTACCGGACGACGGTGGGCAGGGACACATGGCCCCGAGAGACACACAGCGAAAGGACTGACATGGCTGACAAGCAGCGGCTTGAAGACGCAGCGGTAGTCGACCTGCAGAAGAAGATGTACGAGAAGTTCGAGGGCATCCGCAAGCGCGTGCACTCGCTTCAGGGCGTGATCGACGGCCTCGAGGGTCAGTGGCAGGGCATCGGCCGTGCCGCCTTCGACAAGAAGCAGGCCGAGATCAACCAGTCGTTGCAGAACATCGGCAACATCCTCGGTGACGTCGTCGACGCCATGACTGCGACGCGTCAGATCAAGGACAGCAAGGAGGACGAGGTGCGCGCGTCCGTCAACAAGATCGACATCCAGGACGGCGCGCCCTCGGTCCCGTCGTCCGCCCTCAGCTCCTACTGAGCGAACCGGGGAAACCCGGCAGCACGCCCATAGGCACGCACCAGCGAGAAGAGGCAATTGAGCATGGCCAACAACAACGAGGGTCTGTCGGTAACTTATGACGGGCTCGACTTCGCCGCTACCAAGATCGGAAACGAGGCGAAGCAGCTCGAGACCGATCTGAGTGAACTCAGGGCCATGGTGGCGAGCAGCCTCCAGTACTGGGAGGGCCAGGCCCAGGGCACCTTCAACGACAAGCTGCACCGTTGGGACAAGGAAGCCAAGGACATTCACCAGGCCCTGACCGGCATCGGCCACGTCGTCGGCGAGTCGGGCGGTACGTACATGGGAGGCGACAAGAAGGCATCCTCCTACTTCCTGTAGGGAGAGACTCGCCGCAGTACAGACACAGGGTGGGCGCGCACGGGAGGCGCCCACCCTGTTGCCGTTCCGGGCCCTGGGCCGTTTTGGCGGCCCAGGGCGGCTACTGCTCTTCCAGACCGATCTGGACCATCGGCTTGCCCTGCTTGCGCGACACGAAGGTGCCCCGGCCCGCTGGCATCGGCCGCGGCCGCACACCACCCAGCAGGTCACCCTCGCCGGAATCGCCCGCGAGGACCACGCCCTGGGCCCCGAGCTCCTTGATGCGCTGCATGAAGGACTCGTAACCGGCCCGCCCGGCGCCCGCGGTGGACCGCGCGATGATGAAGCGGACACCGACATCGCGTGCGAACGGCAGGAGCTCCGTCAGCCCCGCCAGCGGGTTGCCGCTCGATGTGGACACAAGGTCGTAGTCGTCGATGACGACGTACACCGTGGGGCCCCGCCACCAACTCCGTTCCCGCAACTGCTCGGCGGTCACGTCGGCCGTCGGGGTGCGGCGCTGCATCAGGTCGGCCAGGGCATCCATGTGGTGCTGCATCTGGTTCGACATGGGGATGTACTCCGCCAGGTGGGATGGCGGGGTCACCCCGAGCAGCGAGCGGCGGTTGTCGACCACGAACAGCTTGCAGCTCTTGCCGTCATAGCGCTCCGTGATCCGCTTGATCAGGAGCTTCAGCAGGTTCGACTTGCCCGACTCGCTCTCGCCGAACACCAGGAAGAACGGGTCCTGTTCGAAGTCCACGAAGACCGGCTCGAGATTGTTCTCGTCCAGGGCGAAGGAGACGCCCTGCGCCGGGAACCGGTCGCCTGCCGGCAGCTGAACCGCCGGGAACTCGCGGGGCAGCAGGCGCACTTCCGGAGCGCCGGGCTCCTGCCAGTGACGGCTTACCTCCGTCGCGAGCGCGGTCGTGGCCTCCGCCAGGTCGGTGTCCGAGGACAGTCCGTCGATCCGGGGAACAGCGGCCATGAAGTGCTGCTTCCGCGGTGTCTGACCGCGACCGGGCACACCCGTGGGGACGTTGGCCGCGATCTTGCGGTCGATCTCGGAGTCCATGGGGTCGCCGAGCCGCAGTTCGAGGCGGTTCATCAGATGGTCCTTGAGGTTCGCGCGAACCTCCATGGACCGGGAGGCTGTGAGGATCAAGTGGATGCCGTATCCCAGACCGCGGGCCGCGATGTCCAGGATCAGATGTTCCAAGTTCTCGTAGTCCGCGCGGAAGTTGCCCCAGCCGTCGATCACCAGGAACACGTCGCCCCAGGGCTGGTCGGCCACCGAGATGTCACCGCGCGCCCGGCGGGACCTGAACTCCGCGATGGACGAGATACCGGCGGACCGGAAGTACTCCTCGCGCCGACTCATGACGCCGTACACCTCGGCCGCCGTGCGCCGGACCTTCTCGGGGTCCAGTCGCGAGGCCACGCCGCCCACATGGGGGAGACCGGCCAGGGAGGCCATACCGCCGCCACCGAAGTCGAGCCCGTAGAACTGCACTTCGGTGGGGGTGTGGGTGAGCGCGAACGAGGCGATGATCGAACGCAGCAGCGTCGACTTGCCGGACTGCGGACCGCCGATGATCTGCATATGGCCGGCCGCGCCGCCGAAATCGACCCAGAGCGGATCACGGCGCTGCTCGTACGGCTTGTCGATGAGTCCGGCGGGGATGACGAGCCGGCCCGCTCCCTCGTACCCCGGCTGCGTCATGCCGCGGCCCGGCACCGGGGCGAGACCGGGGAGCAGGGTGTCCAGCGACGGCGGGCTGTCCAGCGGGGGCAGCCACACCTGGTGCGCGGAGGGGCCCTGAGCCTCGAGCCGCCGCACGATCACGTCGAGCACGGTGTCGGCGAGGGCGTCGTCCTTCTTCTCCTCCGGCTCCTCCTCACGCTGCCGCGGCACCGACGCGTACCGCACCGGCACCTGGGACGCCGTGAAGAGGACCGGCCTGCGGTCCACGGGGAGAGCGCCACCGATGGCCGCGGCCTGCTGCGAACTCGACTGGTACGCACCGGAGACGTAGGCCGCCTTGAACCGCAGCATCTCGTCGGTGCCGAACTTCAGGAAGCCGGAACCCGGGACGTTCGGCAGCTCGTAGGCGTCGGGAACGCCCAGCGCGGCCCGCGACTCGGCAGCGGAGAACGTCCGCAGACCGATCCGGTACGACAGATAGGTCTCCAGTCCGCGGAGGCGGCCCTCTTCCAACCGCTGCGAGGCCAGCAGCAGATGTACACCGAGCGACCGGCCGATGCGGCCGATCTGTACGAACATCTCGATGAAGTCCGGCTTCGCGGTGAGCAGTTCGCTGAACTCGTCGATGACCAGCACGAGGGAGGGGATCGGCTGGAGCGCCGCGCCCGCCGCGCGTGCCTTCTCGTAGTCGTGAATGTTCGCGTAGTTGCCCGCGTCGCGGAGCATCTCCTGGCGGCGGTTGAGCTCGCCCCGGATCGAGTCGCCCATCCGGTCGACGAGGGTCAGATCGTCCGCGAGGTTGGTGATCACGGCCGCCACGTGCGGCATCTGGGCCATTCCCGCGAACGTGGCGCCGCCCTTGAAGTCGGCTAGGACGAAGTTCAGCGTCTCGGAGGAGTGCGTAACGGCCAGACCGAGCACCAGTGTGCGCAGCAGCTCGGATTTGCCGGAACCGGTCGCGCCGACGCACAGTCCGTGCGGGCCCATGCCTTCCTGCGCCGCCTCCTTGAGGTCGAGCATCACCGGACGGCCGTCCTCGCCGAGACCGATCGGCACCCGCAACCGCTCCGACTGGGAGCGCGGGCGCCAGGTCCGCTTGGGGTCCACGGACGCCGCGTCGCCCAGGTTCAGCAGATCGGTGAACTCCAGGTTGGCGAGCAGCGGCTGGTCGTCGTCCCCGCCCGAAGCCATCCGCAGCGGTGCCATCTGGCGGGCCAGCGCCTCCGCCGCCTCGTACGACAGCGTGTCCGGCTTCCCCTCGTAGACCATCCCCTGCGCCGACTCCAGGCTGAGCTCCCCCGGCTGTACGACCACGGACAGTTCGCCGCGGCCCGCGGTGAGGTCACCGGGCACGACCTCCAGGACCGTCACGCCCTGCATGCCTTCGGGGCTGGCGAGCAACGAGGAGGAGGGCAGGGACACCCCGTCGAGCACGACGAACAGGTGCGGCTGGTCGGGGACCGGCGGACCGCCGGGATGGAAGCGCGGCCGGCCCTGGAGCCGGCCGGCGAGCCTGTCCTCCAGCTCGATCGGGTCGGTGGTGAGCAGGCGCACGCTGCCCGCGCCGTCGGAGACGCTCATGTCCTGTGCGTGGGGCAGCCACTTGACCCACTCCCACTCGGGTGCCGAGGCACGGCCGGTGGCGACCGCGATGACCATGTCGTCGGGCGAGTGCAACGCGGCGAGCGAGGCGGTGAGGGCCCGCGCGGTGCCCCGCATCGCGGCCGGGTCTCCGCTGATGGTCACGTGGTAGAAGGCACGCAGCGACAAGGCCATCGGCAGGTCGTCCAGCGTGCTGTGCGTGGCAAGGAACCGCTGCAGGGCACCCGCCGTCAGGGGCTCCAGTTCGTCGACCGGGGCTGTCTGCGGCGGATACAGCGGAGTCGCGAGGGCCTGCACGCCGAGACCCACGCGGATCTGCCCGAAATCCTCGTCGGATGTGCGGCGTTCCCACACCCGGCTGCCCTCCGCGACCAGCGCCCACAGTTGCTCCGGCGAAGGGTGCAGGTAGTACTGCGCGTCGCGCTGGGCACGAGCCGTCTCCAGGGCGGCGCGGCGGGTCTGCGACAGGTACCGCAGATAGTCCCGGCGCATGTCGGCCACTTGGCCCTGGCTGCCCCTGCGATAGCGGACCAGCATCGCGATGCCCATGGCGACGGTGGACGCGACCATGACCATGCCCATGATCTTCATGAAGGGCTGGGCCTGCGGGTTGAAGAAGAACACCACCGATCCGCCCATGCCCAGCATGGGCAGGAGCTGCATCATGGCGCTTTCCTGCTGACCCCGCGGCAGTTCCGGCGGAGCCTCGAGCAGAACCTCGTCCGTGGGCACTTCCTTCGGCAGTGCCCGCGGCGGGCGCTTGACGACGATGTGGCTCACTACGCACCAATTCCCTTGCCGGACCGAGATTTTTCGTTCGCCGCCCCGTGCCAGGCGAACGTCGATCGCGAAGCGCGATCCTACTGACAACCGCGCCTGACGCTGCGCGGTAGGGTGCCGTTGAGACGCGTGAGCAGTTGCGAATCGCTCCGGGAAAACCGGGCAATTCGCAGGGGTAACAGGGGGACGAGAAGGTGAGCGTGACAGTCGGCACGACGGGCGGACCGGGTGCCGGGACCCTCTCCGGCGCGGGTACCGGGTTCGGCTTCTGCCGCGTCACCATCGTGGCGCCCGACAGCCGTATCGACGTGGCCCTGCCCGACGACGTGCCGGTCGCCGACCTGTATCCCGAGATACTGCGACTCTCCCGGCAGAGTCCCGCCGAGGGCGCCCCGGTCGGCTACCACCTCGTCCGCAGGGACGGCACCGTCCTCGACGGAGCGCGGTCCTTCGCGGCGCAGCGCATACTCGACGGCGAACTCCTCACCCTGCGCCCGTTCGCCGAGTCGTTGCCGCCGGCCGTGCTCGACGACGTCTCCGAGGCGGTGGCCGCGGCCGTCACCCGCGACCGCACCCTGTGGAGTGGCGACCTGACGCGCTCGGCCGGTCTCGTGGCGGGCGGCATCCTGCCCGCGCTGCTCGCCTTCGTGGCCTGGAACTCCCAGATCCGCCACGACATGCACAGCCTCCAGGGCGTCATCGCCGCCGTCGCCGCCGTGCTGCTCACCACCGTTGCCTGCGTGCGCGCCCGGGTCTACGACGACCGGGGCTCCACGGTGTCCCTCGGACTGGGGGCGCTGCCGAACGTGGCCGTCGCCGGGTCCGGACTGCTGCCGCTGTCCGAGGGGCAGGGCATCGGGCGGCTCCAGTTCCTGCTCGCCTGCGCGGCGGTCCTCGTCGCGTCCGTGGTGCTGACCCTGATCTCACCGAGCGGGGACAGTCCCTTCGTAGCCCTGGTCTTCGCCTCCGCGACCGGCCTGGCCACCACCTTCATCGCGATCCTCGCCGACCTGAGGCCGATCGAGACGGCCGCCGTCTGCGCGCCGCTGTCGGTCGTGGCTCTGGCCTTCCTGCCGGGGCTCTCGATGCGTTTCGCACGGCTGCCCATCGGGTTTGAACCGCCGAACCCGTCCCGTGGCTCGTACAGCACCGGTGAAACCGCGCCGAAGGAGCCGGTGAACACCAAGCAGATCGCGGCGCGGGCCCGGCGGGGCCACGAACTCCTCGTCGGTCTTGTCGGCGGCTGCGCCCTGCTCGCCGTAGGCGCGTCGATCGTGCTCGGCTTCTCCAGCAACCTCTGGGCGCAGTTGCTGGCCCTTGCGACCGGTGTCGCGATGCTGATGCGCGCACACCTCTTCCGCTACACCGCTCAGGTGGCCGCCACCCTCGCCGCCGGACTCTCGAGCATCGTCTTCCTCGGTCTCGGGCTCGCGCTGAACCCGCCCCACGCCTACCTGATCGACGCCGCGCAGGGCGACACCGCCGGCCTGGACATCCGCAGCGTCTGGCTCGCCGTGGCGGTCGGCGGAGCGATCGCGCTGGTCACGGCCATCGCCCTGATCATCCCGCGACGAGGTGTCACGCCGTTCTGGGGCCGGTTCCTCGAGATCGCCGAGAGCTTCGTCCTGCTGACGCTGATCCCGCTGGCCCTGGCGGTGTTCGACGTGTACGCGCAGGCGCGGGCGATGACCAGTTGACGGCCCGGCCCGCGGCGGGGCCTGGACACGCGGACGGGGCGGCACCACAGGTGCCGCCCGTCCGTCGCTCTGATCAGTCGGCGGTCAGGCCCCCGTTGTGCTCCATGGGGCGCAGATCGAACTCCCCGTCCCGGGCACCCAGCACGAAGGCCCGCCACTCGGCCGCCGTGTAGCGCAGCACGGTGTCCGGATCAAGGGAGGAGCGCATCGCCACCGCGCCGTCCTGCAGGTCCGCGATCTCGACCCGCTCCTCGTGCTCCTCGGCACCCGGAGCGCAGCGCCACTCGACGTCCGTGATGTCGAGTGCGTACAGCTCGTCGCGCTCCCGTTCCTTGCGAGCCTTCAGTTCCATGTTGTCGGTGTCGGCCATCGCGGCGTCGTCCCTTCTCCGGCGGGTCCCGCCGGTGAGCTGGGACGCACGATACTGTCCGGGGTTCTGCCTGGTCGGCGATTCGGGACGGAAAGCCGCCCCGCTCCCGGCGCGTAGCACCCCGTCCGGTCGATGCCGAGCTGCTGGTACCCTGAGTGACGGCCGTTCGTGTACGCACCCCCGGAGCCCCGCTCCGGAGGCCGCGCTCAGCGAGTCCCCGCCTCCCGAGTAACGGAAGCTCCCCCGAGATTCAGACCGGGGGCACTCGGCGGCACCACCATCATGAGGAGTACGCGTGTCTCTCGACGCCGCTACGAAGAAGCAGATCATCGCCGAGTTCGGCCAGAAGGAGGGCGACACCGGCTCCCCCGAGGTCCAGGTCGCCATGCTCTCGCGTCGGATCTCCGACCTGACCGAGCACCTCAAGGCCCACAAGCACGACCACCACTCCCGCCGTGGTCTGCTCATCCTGGTCGGTCAGCGCCGCCGCCTGCTGCAGTACCTGGCCAAGAAGGACATCCAGCGCTTCCGCGCCCTGGTCGACCGCCTCGGCATCCGCCGCGGTGCGGCCGGCGCCAAGTAAGTCGCCATGAGGGAGCGGTTCCCGAGTCAGTCGGGAGCCGCTCCTTTTGCTGTATGTGCCCGCTGTACGTGCGGGAACGTGCGGAGTGTCACTCCCCCTTTGTAGGGTGTTGGCACACAACGCATCACGTACGACACAGAACGAGGAGACGCGCATCGCGCCGCCGCCGGTCCTCGGTAGTGGCTCCCAGGGGGGAAGCGATCCCCTGGGTGCTTCGATCGAAGACCGGTCCGCCCGGACGGAGCGCTTCTCCCACCACCGTCCCCCCGCCACACGGGCGAGCGGGACGAAGACGAGGAGAGAACGCTAGTGGAGAACGAGACCCACTACGCCGAGGCCGTCATCGACAACGGCTCCTTCGGCACCCGCACCATCCGCTTCGAGACGGGCCGCCTGGCCAAGCAGGCCGCCGGTTCCGCCGTGGCGTACCTGGACGACGACACCATGGTGATGTCGGCCACCACCGCCTCCAAGGCCCCCAAGGACCAGCTCGACTTCTTCCCCCTCACGGTGGACGTCGAGGAGCGCATGTACGCCGCCGGCAAGATCCCCGGCAGCTTCTTCCGCCGCGAGGGCCGCCCCTCCGAGGACGCGATCCTCACCTGCCGCCTGATCGACCGCCCGCTGCGCCCGTCCTTCAAGAAGGGCCTGCGCAACGAGATCCAGGTCGTCGCCACGATCATGGCGCTCAACCCGGACCACCTGTACGACGTCGTGGCGATCAACGCCGCGTCCGCGTCGACGCAGCTCGCCGGCCTGCCCTTCTCCGGCCCGATCGGCGGCGTCCGCGTCGCGCTGATCCGCGGCCAGTGGGTCGCGTTCCCGACGCACACCGAGCTCGAGGACGCCGTCTTCGACATGGTGGTCGCCGGCCGCGTCCTGGAGGACGGCGACGTCGCGATCATGATGGTCGAGGCCGAGGCCACCGACCAGACGATCAAGCTGGTCGAGGGCGGCGCCGAGGCGCCCACCGAGGAGGTCGTGGCCGCCGGTCTCGAGGCCGCCAAGCCCTTCATCAAGGTCCTGTGCCGCGCCCAGGCCGACCTCGCCTCCAAGGCCGCCAAGCCCGAGGGCGAGTTCCCGATCTTCCTGGACTACCAGGACGACGTGTACCAGGCGCTGAAGAAGGCCGTGCAGCCCGAGCTCGCCCAGGCGCTCACCATCGCCGGGAAGCAGGAGCGCGAGGCCGAGCTGGACCGCGTCAAGGGTCTGGCCGCCGAGAAGCTCCTGCCGGAGTTCGAGGGCCGCGAGAAGGAGATCTCCGCCGCTTACCGCGCGCTGACCAAGCAGCTGGTCCGCGAGCGTGTGATCAAGGAGAAGAAGCGCATCGACGGCCGCGGCGTCACGGATATCCGTACGCTCGCCGCCGAGGTCGAGGCCATCCCGCGCGTGCACGGCTCGGCGCTGTTCGAGCGTGGCGAGACCCAGATCCTGGGCATCACCACCCTGAACATGCTCCGCATGGAGCAGCAGCTCGACACCCTCTCCCCGGTGACGCGCAAGCGCTACATGCACAACTACAACTTCCCGCCGTACTCCGTCGGCGAGACCGGCCGCGTCGGCTCCCCGAAGCGCCGCGAGATCGGCCACGGCGCCCTCGCCGAGCGCGCCCTCGTGCCGGTGCTGCCGACGCGCGAGGAGTTCCCCTACGCGATCCGCCAGGTGTCCGAGGCCCTCGGCTCCAACGGTTCGACGTCCATGGGCTCGGTCTGCGCCTCCACCATGTCGATGCTGAACGCCGGTGTGCCGCTCAAGGCCCCCGTCGCCGGTATCGCCATGGGCCTGATCTCCGAGCAGGCCGACGGTGAGACGCACTACGTCACCCTCACCGACATCCTCGGTGCGGAGGACGCCTTCGGCGACATGGACTTCAAGGTCGCCGGCACCAAGGACTTCGTGACCGCCCTCCAGCTCGACACCAAGCTGGACGGCATCCCGGCCTCCGTCCTGGCCGCGGCCCTCAAGCAGGCCCGCGACGCGCGTCTCCACATCCTCGACGTGATGATGGAGGCCATCGACCGGCCCGACGAGATGTCCCCGAACGCCCCGCGGATCATCACCGTCAAGATCCCGGTCGACAAGATCGGTGAGGTCATCGGCCCCAAGGGCAAGATGATCAACCAGATCCAGGAGGACACGGGCGCCGACATCACGATCGAGGACGACGGCACGATCTACATCGGCGCGGTCGACGGACCGTCCGCCGAGGCCGCCCGCGCCACGATCAACGGCATCGCCAACCCGACGATGCCCGAGGTCGGCGAGCGCTACCTGGGTACGGTCGTGAAGACCACCACCTTCGGCGCGTTCGTCTCCCTGCTCCCCGGCAAGGACGGTCTGCTGCACATCTCGCAGATCCGCAAGCTCGCCGGCGGCAAGCGCGTGGAGAACGTCGAGGACGTCCTCGGTGTGGGCCAGAAGGTCCAGGTCGAGATCGCCGAGATCGACTCCCGCGGCAAGCTCTCCCTCATCCCCGTGATCGAGGGCGAGGACGGCTCGGACGACAAGAAGGACGACGCCGACCAGTGACGTCCCGTAGCTTCAAGGCGACGGCCCGCACCTCCTCGGAGGGGCGGGCCGTCGCCCGTACCCAAACCCTGATCAAGGGCAGGGACGGCATCGGCACCGTGCGCAGGACCACCCTCCCCGGCGGCCTGCGCATCGTGACCGAGACGCTGCCCTCCGTGCGCTCGGCCACCTTCGGCATCTGGGCGCACGTCGGCTCCCGTGACGAGACCCCCTCGCTCAACGGCGCCACCCACTACCTGGAGCACCTGCTCTTCAAGGGCACCGGCAAGCGCTCCGCCCTCGACATCTCCGCCGCCGTGGACGCGGTCGGCGGCGAGATGAACGCGTTCACGGCCAAGGAGTACACGTGCTACTACGCACGCGTGCTCGACACCGACCTGCCGCTCGCCATCGACGTGGTGTGCGACATGCTGACCGGCTCGCTGATCCGCGAGGAGGACGTCGACGTCGAGCGCGGCGCGATCCTCGAAGAGATCGCCATGACCGAGGACGACGCCGGCGACTGCGTGCACGACCTGTTCGCGCACACCATGTTCGGCGACAACGCGCTCGGCCGCCCGGTCCTCGGCACGGTCGACACGGTCAACGCCCTCACCGCCGACCGCATCCGGCGCTTCTACCGGAAGCACTACGACCCGACCCACCTCGTCGTCGCCGCCGCCGGCAACATCGACCACGCCAAGGTCGTCCGCCAGGTCCGCGCCGCCTTCGAGAAGGGGGGCGCCCTCGGCGACAGCGCCGCGCTGCCCATCGCCCCGCGCGCGGGCAGCCGCACCCTCCGCACCGCGGGCCGCGTCGAGATGGTCGGCCGCAAGACCGAGCAGGCGCACGTCATCCTCGGCATGCCCGGCCTCGCCCGCACCGACGACCGCCGCTGGGCCATGGGCGTGCTCAACACCGCCCTCGGCGGCGGCATGTCCTCCCGGCTCTTCCAGGAGGTCCGGGAGAAGCGCGGCCTGGCCTACAGCGTGTACTCCTACACGTCCGCCTTCGCCGACTGCGGCCTGTTCGGCGTGTACGCGGGCTGCCGCCCGAGCCAGGTGCACGACGTGCTGAAGATCTGCCGCGACGAACTCGACCAGGTCGCCGAGCACGGTCTCACCGACGACGAGGTCAGCCGCGCCATCGGCCAGATGAAGGGCGCCACCGTCCTCGGCCTGGAGGACACCGGCGCGCTGATGAACCGTATCGGCAAGAGCGAGCTGTGCTGGGGCGACCACATGTCCGTGGACGACATGCTGGCCCGGATCAGCGAGGTGACCCCGGACGAGGTCCGTTCCGTCGCCCGCGACATCCTGGGACAGCGCCCGTCGCTGTCGGTCATAGGCCCGCTGAAGGACAAGCAGGCGGCCCGGCTGAACGACGCGGTCGCCTGACCCACCCGGCACATCGACTGCGGTAAGGAAACGAAGAGATGAGCAAGCTGCGCGTGGCGGTCCTCGGTGGAGGCGGCCGCATCGGTTCGGAGGCGGTACGGGCCGTCGAGGCCGCCGAGGACATGGAGCTGGTGGCCTCCCTCGGCCGGGGCGACAAGCTGGAGACGCTGGTGGACACCGGCGCCGAGGTCGCCGTCGACCTCACCACCCCGGCCTCGGTCATGGGCAACCTCGACTTCTGCGTGCGCCACGGCATCCACGCGGTTGTCGGCACCACCGGCTGGACCGACGAGCGCCTCGCGCAGCTGCGCGGCTGGCTCGACCTGTCCCCGGAGACGGGCGTGCTCATCGCCCCGAACTTCTCCATCGGCGCCGTCCTCACGATGAAGTTCGCGCAGATCGCCGCGCCGTACTTCGAGTCCGTCGAGGTCATCGAGCTGCACCACCCGAACAAGGTGGACGCCCCCTCCGGCACCGCCACGCGCACCGCCCAGCTCATCGCCGAGGCCCGCCGCGAGGCCGGCACCGCCGAGGCCCCGGACGCCACGGTCACCGCGCTGGACGGCGCCCGCGGCGCCGACGTGGACGGCGTGCCCGTGCACGCGGTCCGGCTGCGCGGCCTCCTGGCCCACCAGGAGGTCCTGCTCGGCGGCGAGGGCGAGACCCTCACCCTCCGCCACGACTCGCTGCACCACAGCAGCTTCATGCCGGGCGTCCTGCTCGGTGTGCGCCGGGTGGGGTCCGCTCCGGGCCTCACTTTCGGCCTCGAAAACTTCCTCGACCTGGGCTGAGTACCCCTACCTCATGCGCGCGAAGATCACCTATCTCGTCACGGCCGCCGTCCTGGTCTTCTACTTCGTCCTGGTCGGCAGCCGCGGCGTCATGCTCATCCAGTCCGGCACGCTCCTCACCGTCACCTTCGGGGTGGCGGTGCTGATCCTGCCGGTCATCGGTGTCTGGTTCCTGTGGAAGAACACCCAGTTCGTCCGCAAGGCCAACCAGCTCGCCGCCGAACTGGAGGCCGAGGGCGGCCTGCCCGTCGACGAGCTGCGCCGTACCCCCGACGGCCGTATCGACCGCGACTCGGCCGACGAGGTGTTCGCCCGGCGCAAGGCCGAGACCGAGGCCGCGCCGGAGGACTGGCGCAGCTGGTTCCGCCTCGCCGTCGCCTACCACGACGCCCGGGACACCCCGCGCGCCCGCAGGACGATGCAGCGCGCCATCGCCCTGCACGACGGCCGGCACATCCCGGCCTGACCCCGCGACGCCGAAGGGGCCGCCCGCGCAGTCGCGCAGCGGCCCCTTCGGCGTGGGTACGGACTCAGCCGCGCCGGCACTCCGCGGCCCAGGCCTCGATCGTGTCCGAGGCGAGGTCGAAACCGGCGGGACGGTTCAGGAAGTCCAGGGTGTGCGTGGTGAGCAGCGGGGGAGTGTCGTCGGGCGCGCGGTCGTCCCGGACCAGCGTCAGCGCCTGGCCCTGCACGGTCCGCGGCAGCCCCAGCCAGCGCACCGGCTGCTGGGCCGTCCGCAGCGACACCACGCGCTGCCAGGGCACCGTCCGCGTCACCAGGAAGCCGACGTGGCGCAGCCCCTGCGCGCTCACCCAGACACCCATGCGCAGCACCCGCAGCGCGCTGAGGATGATCGCCGCGGCGAAGAGGAAGATGAACCCGGCGGAGGCCGTGGTGCCGGTCAGTGCGGTCAGCACCGCCCCGAACAGCACGAACGACGAGAACAGCAGGCCCAGCGCCACTCCGCCGACCCGCCACGGGCCGGGGCGGTAGGGGCGCCGCCAGCGGTCCCGGTCGTCGTACGGCAGCGAACTCTCGTCGTCCGCCTCGAAAGTGCGGTCGGCCGTCAGGAAGGGCAGGGGCACGGCGGTTCCTCGCAAGGTCCTGGCACGGGCGTGTGCCCGGTGAGGCTATCCGCCCGTGGTCCGCCTCACCAGCCGTGCGAGGCCGTACGAGTTCAGTGTCCCTGCGCCTGCGACTGCCCGGCCGGCGGCTCCGACGGGGTGGACAGCGCGGGCATGCCGACGACCAGCGCGCCGACTATCCCGGCGACCAGGGTCAGCATGAGCAGCCCGCGCCCGGCCCGCTCACCGCGGGACGCGCGCTGCCGGGGCGGGGGAGTGACATTGCCGCGGAACCTGTCGGCCTCGGCGATGAAGGCGAAGGGTACGGGCTCACGACGACGGAACATCGGGGGTGGATCTCCTTCCGGGGGTGTGCGGGAGCTGTCGGGAGCTGGGGAAACAGCCTCACCGGAGCGACCTCACCCCTGTAGACGCGCGGGTGACCCAAAAGGTGCCCATGTCCCGAAAACCGCTGGATGCGATTTTTGAGGTGAGGTGTTGCTCTGACCGGTGCGCGTGCCCCGTATGGTGGGCGCAAACCGCAGAAGTGATGGAAGGACCTCAGTGACCACCCCCGAGCCGCTCACGCTCCGCAGCGATGTCACCGTCGAGCTGGTGAAATCCAGCGCGTCGGACAGCGATGTCCTCTTCGCCGCCCGTGTCTCCACCCTGGGCGAGCAGTCCCTGGACGAACTGCGGAAGGACCCCGAGCGCTCCAAGGGCCTCATCAACTACCTGGTCCGCGACCGTCACGGCAGCCCGTTCGAGCACAACTCGATGACCTTCCTCATCAGTGCGCCGATCTTCGTCTTCCGCGAGTTCATGCGGCACCGCGTGGGCTGGTCGTACAACGAGGAATCGGGCCGCTACCGGGAGCTCGAGCCGGTCTTCTACGTCCCCGACACCTCCCGCAAGCTGGTCCAGGAGGGCCGCCCGGGCAAGTACGTCTTCGTCGAGGGCAGCCCCGCGCAGTACGACGCCGTGCGCGACTCCCTGACGGAGTCCTACGAGCAGGCGTACGCCGCCTACCAGAAGATGCTCGCCGAGGGCGTGGCCCGCGAGGTCGCCCGCGCGGCCCTGCCGGTCGGCCTGTACTCCTCGATGTACGCCACCTGCAACGCCCGCTCCCTGATGCACTTCCTCGGGCTGCGCACCCAGCACGAGCTGGCCAAGGTGCCGTCCTTCCCGCAGCGGGAGATCGAGATGGTGGGCGAGAAGATGGAGGCCGAGTGGGCGCGTCTGATGCCGCTCACGTACGCCGCCTTCAACGCCAACGGCCGGGTGGCCCCGTAGCGAAGCCCTGTTCCCCCGCGCGGAACGGATGTACGGATCGCCCACCCGAAGTGTCCGTATTGCGGCATTTAGAGAAGTTCATCTAGCCTGATCAAACGGACCCGGCACTGCTTGAACCCCCGAGCAGGCAGTGCCGGGCTCCTTTCCGGTCGCGAGTTTGACCCGCGTTTGTCCTGACTTTCCCGACACCCCACGGGCAGACCATGGATCCAGTACCGAGTAGCGTGTCACCCATGGCTCCGACCTCGACTCCGCAGACCCCCTTCGGGCGGGTCCTCACCGCCATGGTCACGCCCTTCACGGCGGACGGCGCACTTGACCTCGACGGCGCGCAGCGGCTCGCCGCCCACCTGGTGGACGCAGGCAACGACGGCCTGATCGTCAACGGCACCACCGGCGAGTCACCCACCACCAGTGACGCGGAGAAATCGGACCTCGTACGAGCCGTCGTGGAAGCGGTCGGCGACCGTGCCCGCGTCGTGGCCGGAGTCGGCACCAACGACACCCACCACACCCTCGAACTGGCCCGCCAGGCCGAGCGCGACGGCGCCCACGGCCTCCTGGTCGTCACGCCCTACTACAACAAGCCCCCGCAGGAGGGCCTGTACCGCCACTTCACGGCCGTCGCCGACAACACCGGCCTCCCGGTGATGCTCTACGACATCCCCGGCCGCAGTGGCGTCCCGATCAGCACCGAGACCCTGGTCCGCCTCGCGGAGCACCCCCGGATCGTCGCCAACAAGGACGCCAAGGGCGACCTCGGCCGCGCCAGCTGGGCCATCGCCCGCTCCGGCCTCGCCTGGTACTCCGGCGACGACATGCTGAACCTCCCCCTGCTCTCCGTGGGCGCGGTCGGTTTCGTCTCCGTCGTCGGCCACCTCGTCGCCCCCGAGCTGCGCGCCCTCGTGGACGCCTACACCTCGGGCGACGTCGTCAAGGCCGCGGAGATCCACCAGAAGCTGCTTCCGGTCTACACCGGCGTCTTCCGCACCCAGGGCGTCATGACCACCAAGGCCGCGCTCGCCCTGCTGGGCCTGCCCGCCGGACCCCTGCGCGCGCCCATGGTCGAGTGCTCCCCGGAGGAGATCGCCCAGCTCAAGATCGATCTTGCTGCCGGCGGGGTACAGCTCTGACAACAGACTTCAGCACCATCCGAGCCACACAAAAGCAGTACCCAACCGCATAGCGGGCGCCCCGGTGCCCGCACCCCTCATGACAACCGCACGCACTGAACGTCACGCGCGCCACGTGCCCACCGGTACGTGGCGTGTGTGGTCAGGAGAGTCTTTTGAGTCATCCGCACCCTGAACTGGCCCCGCCGCCGCCGCTCGCCAAGGGCGGCATGCGCGTCACGCCCCTCGGCGGTCTCGGTGAGATCGGCCGGAACATGACGGTCTTCGAGTACGACGGCCGTCTGCTGATCGTCGACTGCGGAGTGCTCTTCCCCGAGGAGGAGCAGCCCGGAATCGACCTGATCCTGCCGGACTTCTCGTCCATCCGGGACCGCCTCGACGACATCGAGGGCATCGTCCTCACGCACGGCCACGAGGACCACATCGGCGCGGTCCCCTACCTGCTGCGCGAGAAGCCGGACATCCCGCTCATCGGCTCCAAGCTGACCCTCGCGCTGATCGAGGCCAAGCTCCAGGAGCACCGCATCCGCCCCTACACCCTGGAGGTGGAGGCGGGCGACCGCGAGCGGGTCGGTCCCTTCGACCTCGAGTTCGTCGCGGTCAACCACTCCATCCCGGACGCCCTCGCGGTCGCCATCCGCACGCCGGCCGGCATGGTCGTGCACACCGGTGACTTCAAGATGGACCAGCTCCCGCTGGACGGCCGTCTCACCGACCTGCACGCCTTCGCGCGCCTGAGCGAGGAGGGCATCGACCTCCTCCTCTCGGACTCCACGAACGCCGAGGTACCCGGCTTCGTCCCGCCCGAGCGCGACATCACCAACGTGCTGGACAACGTCTTCGCGGGCGCGCACAGCCGCATCATCGTGGCGAGCTTCGCCAGCCACGTGCACCGCATCCAGCAGATCCTGGACACGGCCCAGAAGTACGGCCGCAAGGTCGCCTTCGTCGGCCGCTCCATGGTCCGCAACATGGGCATCGCCCGGGACCTCGGCTACCTGAAGGTCCCGCCGGGCCTGGTCGTCGACGTCAAGCAGCTCGACGACCTGCCGGCCGACAAGGTCGTCCTGGTCTGCACGGGTTCGCAGGGCGAGCCGATGGCGGCCCTGTCCCGCATGGCCAACCGGGACCACCAGATCCGCATCGTCGAGGGCGACACGGTCATCCTGGCCTCGTCCCTCATCCCCGGCAACGAGAACGCGGTCTACCGCGTGATCAACGGCCTGACCCGCTGGGGCGCCAACGTCGTGCACAAGGGCAACGCCAAGGTGCACGTCTCGGGCCACGCGTCCGCCGGCGAGCTGCTGTACTTCTACAACATCTGCCGCCCGAAGAACCTCATGCCGGTCCACGGCGAATGGCGCCACCTGCGCGCCAACGCCGAGCTGGGCGCCGCGACGGGCGTCCCGCACGACCGCATCGTCATCGCAGAGGACGGCGTCGTCGTCGACCTGGTCGAGGGCAAGGCGAAGATCGCGGGCAAGGTCCAGGCCGGTTACGTGTACGTCGACGGCCTCTCGGTCGGCGATGTGCGCGAGCCCGCGCTGAAGGACCGCAAGATCCTCGGCGACGAGGGCATCATCTCGGTCTTCGTGGTGATGGACGCGTCCACCGGCAAGATCACGGGTGGTCCGCACATCCAGGCCCGTGGCTCCGGCATCGACGACGCCGCCTTCGCGGAGGTCCTCCCGAAGATCACGGAGTCGCTGGAGCGGTCCGCCCAGGACGGCGTGGTGGAGCCCCACCAGCTCCAGCAGCTGATCCGCCGGACGCTCGGCAAGTGGGTCTCGGACACCTACCGCCGACGCCCGATGATCCTTCCGGTCGTCGTCGAGGTCTGATCCTCCGACGCTCTGACCTGCACCTGGGGCCCCTCGACACCAGTCGAGGGGCCCCAGGTACGTCCCCGCCAAAAAAATCTTGACAGGGCGGGTTGACACGCCCTGGGGCGATCCGTAGAGTTCTTGGTCTGCCCCGGAGCCGTAACGGTTCTGTGGTGGCACCTCCGCCGCGACAGCGGCACTCACACCAACAGGTTCGACTCCCGTTCGGGACTGCTTTCGGCGCGTCCGAATTCAATTCGAATGGGGCCGGCAGCCCGATTAGGAACTGCCGGGGTTGATCCGCTAAGGTTTGAGACGTCGGAACGGCCCAGCGGGCCGGGAAGACAACCCCCTCTGACTGGGAATCAGACGCCGAAAGGGTCTGATAGAGTCGGAACCGCCGGAAAGGGAAACGCGAAAGCGAGAACCTGGAAAGCACCGAGGAAATCGGATCGGAAAAAGATCTGATAGAGTCG
>NZ_JBEYXQ010000034.1:0-26171 GCF_040645115.1 Streptomyces sp. NPDC046860
AGGCGGAGGAGGGCGTCGACGCGGAGCGTCGGCAACCGACGACAACGCCGCTGGGGGTCCCCCCTGCTCGCAGAGCTTGGGGGAGTGCGTGCCAGGGCCCGCGACCCCGGCAGGATCCGGAAGACAGGCCCTAGACCCCCCAGCGGGCCGGAAGCCGGTGCGGGCCCCGGATGAGCATGCCCTCGCGCCAGGTCAGGGCGGCCGGGTGGGCGTCGAGGGTGAGGCCGGGGAAGCGCTCCAGCAGGGCGCCGATCGCGATCCGGGCCTCCAGGCGGGCCAGCGGTGCGCCGAGGCAGTAGTGGATGCCGTGGCCGAAGGCGACATGGCCGCCGGTGGGGCGCCGGATGTCGAAGCGGCCGGGGTCGGGGAAGCGGGCCGGGTCGTGGTCCGCGTCGGCCAGGGCCACCAGGACGAGCCGGCCGTCCCCGGGGATGACCGTCCCGCCGATCTCGACCGGCTCGGTGGTGAACCGGTACGTCGGCGTCTCCACCGGTCCGTCGTAGCGCAGCATCTCCTCCACGGCGTCGGGCATCAGCGCGCTGTCCTCGCGCAGCAGCGCCAGCTGGTCGGGGTGGGTGAGCAGCGCCAGTACGCCGTTGGAGATCAGGTTGACCGTGGTCTCGTGCCCGGCGACCAGCAACAGCCAGGCGGTGCCGAGCAGCTCCCCGGCGGACAGCCGGTCGCCGTCCTCGTCGGTGGTGCGGATCAGAGCGCTCATGAGGTCCTCGCCCGGTTCCCGCCGCTTGCTCTCCACCAGACCGGTGAGATACGCGGTCATCTCGCGATGCGCGGCCTCCCGCGCCCGCGGGTCGGTTTCGGTGAGGAGGGTGCCGGTCCAGGTGCGGAACGCGTTCCGGTCCAGTGCCGGCACCCCGAGCAGCTCGCAGATCACCGAGATCGGCAGCGGGAAGGAGAGCGCGTCCACGAGGTCGGCCCGCCCGTCCGGCAGCGCCGCCATCGCGTCGAGCAGCTCGTCGGTGATCTGCCGCACGCGCGGGGCGAGCTGCTCCACACGGCGTGGGGTGAACTCCCGTACGACCAGCTTGCGCAGCCGTCCGTGGTCCGGCGGGTCCTGGTTGAGCATGTGGGGGCCCGCCGCCGGGCTGGACAGCGGGAAGGAGGGGGAGGCGTTCTTCCAGCGCTTGGACAGCTCCGGGGCCGCGAGCGCGGCCCGCCCGGCCTCGTACCCGACGACGAGGTACGCCTCCGCGCCCTCCGGGATGCGCACGCGGTGCACGGGGCCGCGTGCGCGCAGGGCCGCGTACACCGGGTACGGGTCGCGGACGAAGTCCTCGCCCAGCGCCACCAGATCGATCACTTCGGCCGTCGTCACAGTCCGTCCCCGTTCTCGCCGGTCGTATCGACGCTAGCAGCGGTCGACGTGCTGTCGCAGGCAAGATCCGGTCGTGCGGCGGTGCCGGAGGGCGGCCGCCCCGGAAAAGGATTGTGGAACCATCCCGCCCTTGTTATCGTCACTTCGACATTAACGGGAGGGGTGAGGACGGCATGGCTGTCCCGGACATACTCGCCGGCTTGACCGAGCCGCTGAACCACCAGCTTTTCCACCTGGGCCAGGACGCGGTCACCTGGTCCGAGCTGCTCGGCTTCGCCACCGGTGCGGTGTGCGTCTGGCTGTGCGTACGGGCGAACGTGTGGAACTTCCCCGTGGGGATCGCCAACAACCTGTTCTTCCTGGTGCTGTTCTGGAGCGCCCGCCTGTACGCGGACGCCGCGCTCCAGATCGTCTACCTGCTGCTCGCCGCCTGCGGCTGGTACGTCTGGCTGCGCGGCGGCGACCGGCGCTCCCGCCGGCCCGTCGGCCACGCGTCCCGCGCCACCCTGTGCGTCCTCGCCGCCCTGCTGGTCCCCGCCACCTGGGGGCTGACGGTGCTCCTGACCCGCGCGGGCGACTCCGCGCCCTTCTGGGACGCCCTGACCACGGCCCTGTCGCTGGCCGCGCAGTGGCTGCTCAACGCCAAGCTGATCGAGAACTGGTACTTCTGGATCGCCGCCGACCTCGTCTACATCCCGCTCTACTTCGCCAGGGGACTGGACCTCACCGGCATCGTCTACGTGCTCTTCCTGGCCATGTGCCTGGTGGGATGGCGCTCCTGGCGCCGGGAGTCCCGGGCCGCCGGGCCGAGGGCCGAAGTGCCGGGCGCGGACCGGACGGTGGCCGCGTGAGCGACCGCTTCGCCCACGGGCTGGTGATCGGCAAGTTCTACCCGCCCCACTCCGGCCACCACTTCCTGATCCGGTCCGCCGCCGACGCCTGCGACGCCGTCACGGTCGTCGTGATGGCGGCCGCGCACGAGTCCGTCCCCCTGGCGGACCGCGTCGCCTGGATCGGCGAGCACTGGGCGGACGAACCCCATGTCGCGGTCGTCGGCGTGGACGACGACCTGCCGGTGGACTACGAGAGCGAAGCGGCCTGGGAAGGCCATGTCGCCCTGATGCGCAAGGCCCTCTCCCTCGGCCCTCATGTCCCCGGCGTGGACGCGGTGTTCAGCTCCGAGCCCTACGGCACCGAACTCGCCCGCCGCTTCGGCGCCGCACCCGTACTGCTGGACCTCGGCCGGGACACCTTCGCGGTCTCCGGTACGAAGGTCCGCGCGGACCCCGTGGCCCACTGGGACGAGATCGAGCCGCCGGTGCGCGCCTGGCTGGCCCGCAGGGTCGTCGTCGTGGGCGCGGAGTCCACCGGGACCACCACGCTCTCCCGCGACCTCGCCGCAGCCCTGCGCGCCCGCGGCGGCCCGCACGCGCTCACCCGCTGGGTGCCCGAGTACGGGCGCGAGCTGACGGTGGCCAAACTGGCCCGCGCCCGCGCCCTGGCCGCCCCGGACGGGCCCCGGCCGGGCGTGGCCGACCTGCACTGGGACGACGCCGACTTCGAACTGGTCGCCCGCCGCCAGAACCGCACCGAACAGCACGCCGCCCGCGCCGGCGGCCCCGTGCTCGTGTGCGACACCGACGCGCTGGCCACCACCGTCTGGCAGGAGCGCTACCGGGGCCGCGCCACCGGCCCGGTCCTGGACCTCGCCCGGTCCGTGCCGCCGCGCGCCCTCTATCTGCTCACCCCGGACGCGGACGTCCCCTTCGACGACGACGGGCTGCGCGACGGCGAGCACCTGCGGGGCTGGATGACCGGCCGCTTCCGCGAGGTCCTCGCGTCCTCGGGCGTCCGGTGGCTGGAGCTGCCCGGTGACCGCCCGACCCGCCTGGCCGCCGCCCTCACGGCGGTGGACGGCCTGCTGGCCGACGGCTGGAACCTGGCGGACCCCCTCGGCTGAGCCGCGCTCCCGCTCAGGAGCGCGGCCAGACCGTCACGTCCGTCATGAGGAAGCCCACGTCCGGCGACGCCGTCGACTTGACCTGGACCACGAACAGGGCGATGTTCCCCGCGCTGTCCTTGGCGCAGATCTCGCTCCCCGCCGCCACGGCCGCGAGATACAGCTTGTGACTGGTGGCGTTGCGGAGTTCGAAGGCGCACGAGTCGTAGGTGGCCCCGGGGTCGGCGAAGCGGGGGAGGAGCACACTGTCGCGGCTCTCCAGCGCACAGGACTGCCCCGCGCAGGCGAAGCGGATGTCGCCCTTGCGGTCGTCCCGGACGTCCGGGTCCCGGAGGTTCAGCGAGTTCGTCGCGTCCAGGCGCAGCAACGGCTTGGCGACGCCACGCGGTGCCACCGGGGCCGTGGGGGAGGAGCGGCGCGAGGTGCCGGCAGCGTCGCCCACGGAGGCGGAGCCGGTGTCGGTGCTGGTGTCGGTGTCGGAGCCGGTGGCCCCCGCCCCCGTCCCCCTCCCCGGCGCGCCGGTTCCCGGGCTCCGCGACCCCGTGACCGTGGGACCGGCGGAGTCGCGCCGGTGGGACCCCTCGCCCGAGCCGAGCGCCGTCCACGCCAGGCCGCCCAGCAGTGCCAGGGACGTGACGGCCGCGAGCGCGCCCGCGATCAGCGCCGTACGCGTCCTGCGGGACATCGGCTCGGCCGGCGGCGGCGCGTACGGCCAGTGGGACGCGGTGGGCGGGAGCATCCGGGTCGAAGGGGCGGCGGCGGGCAGCGGGACCGTCAGCTCGGAGCCCCTGATCTCGCGCCAGACGGCGGGCCCGGAGCCGCCCTCGGGGGCGGGGCCGAGCCGCTCCGCGCACCACTGGACTATCTCCTTCGCGGTGGCCCGCTCCGCCGGGTCGGCGGCCAGGCACCGGGCGAAGAGCGGGCGCAACTCCTCGGGCAGCAGGGACAGATCGGGTTCGCTGTGCACGATCCGGTAGAGCACGGCGGGCAACGGGCCGTCGCCGTAGAGCGGTTCGCCCAGCAGCGCGAACGCCGCCGTCTGGCCGAGGGCGAAGACGTCCGTCGCCTCGGTCGTCTCGCCGCCGGACGCCTGCTCGGGGGCCATGAACACGGGCGTGCCCATGGCCGCACCCGTGACGGTGAACGACGTGGCACCCGTGGCCAGGGAGATGCCGAAGTCGATGACGCGCGGGCCGTCGTCGGCCAGCAGCACGTTCGACGGCTTCAGGTCGCGGTGCACGATGCCCGCGCCGTGGATCGCCTGGAGCGCCTCGGCCACCCCCGCCATCAGCCACAGCACCGCCGGGACCGGCAGCGGCCCGCGCTCGGCGACGGCGTCCGCCAGGGAGGGACCCGGGACGTACAGCGTGGCGAGCCAGGGCGGGTCGGCCTCGGGGTCGGCGTCGATCAACTCCGCGGTGTAGGCGCCCCGGACGCGGCGGGCGGCTGCGATCTCCCGGCGGAACCTGCGCCGGAAGGCGGCGTCGTCGGCCAGCTCCGACCGTACGACCTTGATCGCCACCGGTCTGCCGCCGCCCGTGTGCGACAGATAGACCCGGCCCATGCCGCCCGCGCCGAGCCTGGCGGCCAGCCGGTATTCCCCGACCGTGACCGGGTCGTCCGCCCGAAGTGTCCGGAACGCCTCGGTGGACTCGTTCATCCGCCCGTCCCCGGTCTCGCGTCGCGGGTGCTGAGCATGGTGAGGTCCCCCCTGAAAGGCGTTGCGGTGAAGCACAGTTGACGGGTGATCTTCTCAGAACGCGAGACCCGCTCACATACCCGTGCCGCATCCCTTGACGCGCCCCCCTCCGGCGGATTAACTCACGTCCTAAATTAAGCCCTGAGGAGCCGACGCGGTTTTCGGGGTCTCTCTCCCGGAAAGGGACAGCCAGAGCCATGCGCAGCATCCGAGCCGCGGCCACAGGCGCCGTCGTCATGTCGCTCGCCCTCGCGGCCACCGCGTGCGGAGGGGGTACGGACAGTGGGGACGGCGCCGGTGGCTCGTCCAAGACGCTGACCTACTGGGCCTCCAACCAGGGCGCCAGCGTCGAAGTGGACAAGCAGGTGCTCCAGCCCGAACTGGACAAGTTCGAGCAGCAGACCGGCATCAAGGTCAAGGTCGAGGTCGTGCCCTGGACCGACCTGCTCAACCGCATCCTCACCGCCACCACCTCCGGCCAGGGCCCCGACGTACTGAACATCGGCAACTCCTGGAGCGCCTCCCTCCAGGCCACCGGCGCCCTGCTGCCGTGGGACGAGACGAACTTCGCCAAAATAGGCGGACGCGACCGCTTCGGCGAGTCCGCCCTCGCCTCCACCGGCGTCGAGGGCAAGGACCCGGCCGCCGTCCCGCTGTACTCGATGTCGTACGCGCTCTACTACAACAAGCAGATCTTCGCCGACGCCGGCATCGCCAAGCCCCCGGCCACCTGGGACGAACTCGTCGCGGACGGCGCGAAGATCAGGGCCAAGGGCAAGTCCGTGCTGGGCGCGGAGGGCTCGAACCCCTCCGAGAACATCCACCACGTCTTCGTCTTCGCCAAGCAGCACGGCGCCGACTTCTTCACCGCCGACGGCAAGCCCGACTTCACCAGCCCCGAGGCGGTCGACGCCGTCAAGCAGTACGTCGACCTCATGGCCAAGGACAAGGCCATCCCGCCCGGCAACGCCGAGTACGCGCAGAACCAGTCCGTCAGCGACTTCGCCAAGGGCAAGCAGGCCATGCTGCTGTGGCAGTCCGCCGCCGCCAACCTCAAGTCCCAGGGCATGAAGGACGACGCCTACGGTGTCGCCCCGGTACCCGTCCAGAAGGGCGCCCCCGGAACCGGCACCCAGATCAACTCCATGGCCGGCGGCATCAACATCGCCGTCTTCAAGGACAGCCACAACCTCGACGCCGCCACCGAGTTCGTGAAGTTCATGACCAGCGACGCCGAACAGAAGACCCTCAACAAGGCGTACAGCTCCATCCCGCCGGTCAAGGGCGCGCAAGGAGACCCCGCCTTCTCCGGACCGTCCATGGCCGTGCTGAAGGACACCCTCGCGGGGAGCGCCGCCGCGCTGCCCCAGGTGGCCACCGAGTCGCAGTTCGAGACCGCCGTCGGCACCGCCGTCAAGGAACTGTTCGCCGACGCCGCCGCCGGACGCACCATCACCACCGCCTCCGTCAAGGCCAAGCTGGAGAAGGCCCAGCAGCAGATGCCGGCGGCCTGACGTCCATGACCACCACCGTTCTGAAGGAACCGGTGCGCGAGAACACCCCCGGTGCGGCGCGCGGCCCGCGCCGCACCGGGCGGTCCCACCGCACCGCGCTCCCGTACCTGCTCCTCCTGCCCGCCCTGGTCTTCGAACTCCTCGTCCATCTGGTCCCGATGGTCATCGGCACCCTGATGAGCTTCCGGTCCATCACGCGCTTCACCCTGCGCGACTGGAGCAACGCCCCCTGGACCGGGCTGCGCAACTACCGCGTGGCCGTGGACGTCGACGCCCCCGCCGGCGAGGCGCTGCTGCGCTCCTTCGCCGTCACCATCGGCTTCACCGTGCTCTCGGTCGCCCTGTGCTGGGCGCTCGGCACCGCCGCCGCGGTCTTCATGCAGGACACCTTCCGGGGCCGCGGCCTGCTGCGCGCCCTGTTCCTGGTGCCGTACGCGCTGCCCGTCTACGCGGCCGTCATCACCTGGGTGTTCATGTTCCAGCACGACAACGGCCTGGTGAACCACGTCCTGCACGACCAGCTCCACCTCACCGACAAGCCGTCCTTCTGGCTCATCGGCGACAACAGCTTCTACGCCCTGCTCACCGTCTCGGTCTGGAAGGGCTGGCCGTTCGCCTTCCTCATCGTCATGGCCGGCCTGCAGAACATCCCGCGCGAACTGTACGAGGCCGCCGCGCTGGACGGCGCCGGGATGTGGCAGCAGGTCCGCCGCATCACCCTGCCGTCCCTGCGCCCGGTCAACCAGGTACTGGTCCTGGTGCTGTTCCTGTGGACGTTCAACGACTTCAACACGCCCTACGTCCTGTTCGGCAAGGCGGCGCCCGAGGCCGCCGACCTCATCTCCGTGCACATCTACCAGACCACCTTCCTCACCTGGGACTTCGGCACCGGCTCCGCCATGTCCGTCCTGCTGCTGCTCTTCCTGCTGGCCGTGACCGGCGGATACCTGCTGTTCACCTCACGCGGAAGGAGGACCGGCAATGGCTGACTCGCCCATGGCGCCGCCGCGTTCGTTCCTGTGGTCCCGGCGGATCTTCCTCACCCTGCTCACCGGCTTCGTGCTGCTGCCCGTCTACGTGATGGTCTCCAGCTCGCTCAAGCCGCTCGCCGACGTCACCGACGAGTTCCGCTGGCTGCCCAGCCGGCTGACGATCCGGCCGTACATCGACATCTGGTCCACCGTGCCCCTCGCCCGGTACTTCGTGAACTCGCTGATCGTCGCGGGCGCGGCCACCGTCTGCTCGGTCGTCATCGCCGTCTTCGCGGCCTACGCGGTCAGCCGGTACGACTTCCGGGGCAAGCGCGTCTTCACGGTCACCGTGCTGTCCACGCAGATGTTCCCCGGCATCCTCTTCCTGCTCCCGCTGTTCCTGATCTACATCAACATCGGCAACGCCACCGGGATCGCCCTGTTCGGCTCACGCGGCGGGCTGATCCTGACGTACCTCACCTTCTCGCTGCCGTTCTCCATCTGGATGCTGATCGGGTACTTCGACTCGGTGCCGCGCGACCTCGACGAGGCCGCCCTCGTCGACGGCTGCGGGCCGCTCGGCGCCCTGTTCCGGATCGTGGTGCCCGCCGCGATCCCCGGCATCGTCGCCGTCGCCGTGTACGCCTTCATGACCGCGTGGGGAGAGGTCCTCTTCGCCTCCGTGATGACCAACGACACCACCCGCACCCTCGCCGTAGGACTCCAGGGCTACTCCACCCTCTACGACGTCTACTGGAACCAGATCATGGCCGCCTCGCTCGTCGTCAGCGTCCCCGTGGTCGCCGGATTCCTGCTGCTCCAGCGCTATCTCGTCACCGGACTGACGGCGGGCGCCGTCAAGTGACCGACTCCCCGCACCTCGAAGGGACTTCCATGTCCGAGCCCATCGACCTCGCCGCCTTCCCGGCCGACTTCCGCTGGGGCACGGCCACTTCGGCCTACCAGATCGAGGGCGCCATCGCCGAGGACGGCCGCTCGCCGTCCATCTGGGACACCTTCTCGCACACCCCCGGCAGAGTCGACGGCGACGACAACGGCGACACCGCCTGCGACCACTA
The DNA here is from genome assembly GCF_040645115.1 of Streptomyces sp. NPDC046860. Taxonomy (NCBI): domain Bacteria; kingdom Bacillati; phylum Actinomycetota; class Actinomycetes; order Kitasatosporales; family Streptomycetaceae; genus Streptomyces; species Streptomyces sp. NPDC046860. Next base: position 8,557 of record NZ_JBEYXQ010000034.1, read on the forward strand.
CCACCGCTGGCGCGACGACATCGGCCTCATGCGCCGGCTGGGCGTCGACACCTACCGGCTGTCCGTCGCCTGGCCGCGCGTGATGCCCGGCGGCGACGGCCCGGTCAACGCCAAGGGGCTCGCCTTCTACGACGAGCTGACCGACGCCCTGCTGGAGGCGGGCATCACCCCCTCCGTCACCCTCTACCACTGGGACCTCCCGCAGGTGCTCCAGGACCGGGGCGGCTGGCCGGAGCGGGACACCGCCGAGCACTTCGCCGCGTACGCCTCCGCCGTCGCCGAACGCCTCGGCGACCGCGTCAGCCACTGGGCCACCCTCAACGAACCCCTCTGCTCGGCGTGGATCGGCCACCTCGAAGGCAAGATGGCCCCCGGCTGGACCGACCTCACCGCCGCCGTCCGCGCCTCCTACCACCTGCTCCTCGGCCACGGCCTCGCCACCCGGGCGATCCGCGCCGCCGCGCCCGCCGCCGAGATCGGCATCGTCACCAACCTCTCCACCGTGCACTCCGCCACCGACAGCCCCGACGACGCGGCCGCCGCCCGCCGCCAGGACGGGCACGTCAACCGCTGGTGGCTCGACCCGGTCCACGGCCGCGGCTTCCCCGCCGACATGGTCGAGGTCTACGGCGTCGAACTCCCCGAGCAGCCGGGCGACCTGGAGACCATCGCCGCTCCCCTGGACTGGCTGGGCCTGAACTACTACATGCCGGCCTACGTCGTCGACGACCCGGACGGCCCCGCCCCGCGCGCCCGTTCCGTACGCCGAGAGGGCGTGCCCCGTACCGGCATGGACTGGGAGATCGACGCCGGCGGCCTCGAGCGGCTGCTGCTGCGCCTCACCGAGGAGTACGGCGCCCGGAAGATCTACGTCACCGAGAACGGCTCCTCCTTCCCCGACCTGGTCGGCCCCGACGGCACCGTCGACGACCCCGAGCGCCGGGACTACCTGGAGACCCACCTCGCCGCCTGCGCCTCCGCCGTCCGCAAGGGCGCGCCCCTCGCCGGGTACTTCGCCTGGTCCCTCATGGACAACTTCGAGTGGGCGTACGGCTACGACAAGCGCTTCGGCCTGTTCCACGTCGACTACGCGACGCAGGCCCGCACGATGAAGGCGAGCGGCCACCGGTACGCCGAGATCATCGAGACCCACCGCAAGCTCGGACGCCGAGCGGCCTAGGCCGTGTCCGCGAAGTGGCGCCTGGCTCGCGACGCCTGGCACGCCCTCCCCCGAGCTCTGCGAGCAGGGGGGACCCCCAGCCGCGTTGTCGGGATCGCACGCACCAGACGCCGCGAGCCCTGCCCTCCGGGCAGACGACGCCACTTCGCGGACACGACCTAGCGGCCACCAGGGCGGGCGCGGTGACCCCCGTGCCCGCCCCCCACCCCCACCTTCCCTCTCCGTTTCCCGCTCCATGTGACACGCACCAGGCACCGAACTGTCCAAGGCCCCGCACCGCCGACAGATCCTCCCGAGGAGAGCCGCATGCCGTCACGCACCCCCCGCACCCTGCTGACCGCGCTCGCCGCCGTCGCCCTGCTCACCGGGACCCCGGCCCTGACCGCCCCCGCGACCGCCGCACCGGCCGCCGCGGCGGCCGCCTGGGACACCGACCGCGCCGCCACCGCCTACGCCGCCGACCCCGCTGCCGTCACCGCCTCCGGCAGCGAGAACGCCGGAACCGCCGCGGCCCTCGCCTTCGACGGCAACGGCAGCACCCGCTGGTCCAGTGACTTCGCCGACGGCGCCTGGATACGCGTCGACCTCGGCAGCACCCTCCGCGTCGACCGCGTGGTCCTCGACTGGGAGGCCGCGTACGGCAGGAGATACGTGCTGGAGGTCTCCCGCAACGGCACCGACTGGACGCCGTTCTACACCGAGACCGCGGGCACCGGCGGCTCCGTCACCGCCCACACCTACCCGCAGGAGGTCATCGGCCGGTACGTCCGGATGCGCGGCCTCGAACGCGCCACGCCGTACGGGTACTCGCTGTACTCCTTCAAGGTCTACGGCGGCGAACCGGCGCCCGCCTCCACCACCCGCACCAACCTCGCGCTCAACCACCCCGCGTACTCCAACCTCTACCAACACGCGGGCAACTCACCGGCGTTCGTCACCGACGGCGGCTGGCCCGCCGGCCTCAAGGGCGACAGCACCCGCTGGTCCAGCGACTGGAACGCCAACCGCTGGGTGTCGGTCGACCTCGGCGCGACGTCCACGATCTCCTCCGTCGACCTCTACTGGGAGTCCGCCTACGCCGTCGACTACCAGCTCCAGGTCTCCGACGACAACCGCACCTGGCGCACCGTGTACCAGCCCTCGGCCGCCGAGGTCTCGGCCCGCCGCGCCAACATCCAGGCCCCCGGCGACGCGGCCGGACTGCACGACACGGTCAGCCTCCCCACCCCCGCCACCGGCCGCTACGTCCGCATGCTCGGCAAGGAGCGCCGCTCCTTCTACAACCCGGCGCCCTACACCGCGCAGTTCGGCTACTCCCTCTACGAGTTCCAGGTCTGGGGCACCGGCGGCAGCGCCTCGGCCGCGTACCCGGCACTCCCCGGAGAACAGTCCGGCACCTACCGGACCACGTTCTTCGACGACTTCACCGGCACCGCCCTGGACCGCTCCAAGTGGCGTGTGGTGCGCACCGGTTCCGAGATGGGCTCGGTCAACGGCGAGTCCCAGGCGTACGTCGACTCCACCGACAACCTCCGTACCGAGAACGGCGAGCTGATCCTCAGGGCGAAGTACTGCAAGGGCTGCACCAAGGCGGGCGGCGGCACGTACGACTTCACCTCCGGCCGCATCGACACCAACACCAGGTTCGACTTCAGCTACGGCAAGGTCAGCGCCCGCATGAAGCTGCCGGTCGGCGACGGATTCTGGCCCGCCTTCTGGCTGCTCGGCAGCAACGTCGACAACCCGTCCGTGTCCTGGCCCGCCTCCGGCGAGACCGACATCATGGAGAACATCGGCTACGGCGACTGGACCAGCTCCGCCCTGCACGGCCCCGGCTACTCGGCCGACGGCAACATCGGCGTCCGCCAGACCTACCCGAACGGCGGCCGCGCCGACCAGTGGCACACCTACGCCGTCGAGTGGACCCCGACGGCGATGCGCTTCTACGTCGACGACCGAGTGGTCCAGGAGACCACCCGCGACAAGCTGGAATCGACGCGCGGGCAGTGGGTCTTCGACCACGACCAGTACGTGATCCTCAACCTTGCCCTCGGCGGCGCCTACCCGGCGGGCTGGAACCAGGTCACCTCGCCCTACTGGGGGCTGCCGCAGTCCAGCGTGGACCGGATCGCCGGCGGGGGCGTGCAGGCCGAGGTGGACTGGGTGCGGGTGGAACAGAAGCGGTAGCCGAGGCGGCGGATACTCTTTCGGCGCAAGCCAGTTCGGTCAGTGCCGTGTTCTCGCGCCGGAGGAGTGTCCCGTGCAGATCGACACCAGCTAGCCCCATCCCGCCCGCGTCTACGACTGGCTGCTGGGCGGGAAGGACAACTACCCCGTCGACCAGACGGTGGGCCGGACGCTGCCCGAACAGTCGCGGCGCAGCGCGGCCCGCAACCGGGAGTTCATGCACCGCGCCTCCGCGTGGCTCGCCGCGCAGGGCATCGACCAGTTCCTCGACATCGGCACGGGCATCCCCACCGAGCCCAACCTGCACCAGATCGTGCAGGGCATCCGGCCCGAGTCCCGGATCGTCTACGCCGACAACGACCCGATCGTGCTGCGGCATGCGGAGGCCCTGCTGGTCAGCACCCCCGAGGGCGCCACCGACTACATCCACGCCGACGTACGGGAGCCCGAGGCCATCCTCGCCCACGCCCGCGAACGCCTCGACTTCGACCGCCCCGTCGCCCTCTCCCTCATCGCCCTCATGCACTTCCTCCCCGACACCGACGACCCCTACGCCGTCACCCGCGCCCTCGTGGACGCCCTGGCCCCCGGCAGCTACCTGGTCCTCTCCCACGGCACGGCCGACCAGCACCCGGAACTCCGCCGACAGGTCGAGGACGCGTACAAGAAGGGCACGATCCCGCTCCGCATGCGCACCCGTGCGGAGGTGGAACCCTTCTTCACCGGCCTCGAACTGGTAGCCCCCGGCCTGGTCTTCGCCACGGAGTGGTACCAGGAGGGCCCTGCCCCGGCGGAGGAGCTGAGCGGGTTCTACGTGGGGGTGGGGCGGGTTTCCTGAGGGCTCTGAAGGTCCTGAAGGTCCTGAGGGGTCACCGCGCCGCCAGCTCCAGCTCCCGTACCGGTGCCGCCTCCTGCGGGGCGGTGTCCGGTGTGGGCGTCGTCGTGCGCCCGTGCCGCCACAGCCACACCACGTCCCGGCCGAACGACCACATCAGTGAGCCGAGGGCCAGCAGGACCACGGTCAGTTCGGCGGGGTGGGGGAGGAGGGAGGAGCCGGCTATGAGGAGGGCTATGCCCTGGACGGCGGCGACCGTCTTGCGGGCGAAGGACGCGGGGAGCGGGGCGTTCAGCCAGGGGGCGAAGCGGGCCGCGGCGACGAAGGCGTAGCGCATCGCGCCTATCAGGAGGACCCAGGGGCCGAGGCGGGTGGCGACGTACACGCTGAGGACGAGTATCAGGAACGCGTCCACCTCCATGTCGAAGCGGGCACCGAGCGCGCTGGAGGTGTTGGTGCGGCGGGCGACCTTGCCGTCCACGCCGTCCAGCAGGAGGGCGACGGCGGTCAGGCCGACCAGCAGGGTGACCGGCGGGGCGCTCTGGAAGGAGTCCGCCACCAGCGCGGTCACCCCGCCGACCAGGGTGGCCCGGCCGAGGGTCACCCGGTTGGCGGGGCCGAAGGAGCGCAGCGCCGAGCGGTGCAGGGCGCGCGAGAGGACCGCCCAGGTGGCGAACGCGAAGGCGAGCCCGCTCAGCCAGCCGGCCACCCCCATGCCGATGGCCGTGCCGAGCAGGGCCAGCAGCAGGAGCTGTACGGCCGCTCCCACGGCGGTCTCCTGCTGAAGCCTCGCGTCATACGTGTTGTTCAGGGCCACCGCGCATCCTCCGGCCGAGTGACAGAGTCGATCAAGGCCGCGTACTGTGCGCGCCCTGTGCCCTTCTCGGTACGTGAGCAAGTTCCCGATCGTTCAGGAGGATGCCGATGAACCCCGCCGCCCGCGCGTTCTGGCTGAGCTCGCCCGGCCACGGCGAGCTGCGTGAGGTCACCCTTCCGGAGCCCGGCGAGGGGGAGGTGCTGGTGCGTGCTCTGTACTCCGGAGTCAGCCGGGGCACCGAGACCCTGGTGTTCCGCGGCGGCGTCCCCAAGAGCCAACACGCGGTGATGCGGGCCCCGTTCCAGGAGGGCGACTTCCCCGGCCCGGTGAAGTACGGCTATCTCAGTGTCGGCGTCGTCGAGCAGGGCCCCGATACGCTGACCGGCCGAACGGTCTTCTGCCTGTACCCGCACCAGAGCCGTTACGTCGTTCCGGTGAGCGCCGTGACCGTCGTACCCGAACAGGTGCCCGCCGCCCGTGCCGTGCTCGCCGGGACGGTGGAGACCGCCGTGAACGCGCTGTGGGACGCGGCACCGATGATCGGGGACCGGGTCACCGTGGTCGGCGGCGGCATGGTCGGCTGCTCGGTCGCCGCGCTGCTGGCCCGCTTCCCCGGCGTCCGGGTCCAGCTCGTCGACGCCGACCCGGCGCGCGCCGAGACCGCCGAGGCCCTCGGCGTCGGCTTCGCCACGCCCGCGGAGGCCACCGGCGAGCGCGACCTCGTCGTCCACGCCAGCGCCACCGAGCAGGGCCTCACCCGGGCCCTGGAACTGCTCGCGCCCGAGGGCACCGTCGTGGAGCTGAGCTGGTACGGCGACCGGCGCGTCACCCTGCCGCTGGGCGAGGCGTTCCACTCCCGCCGGCTCACCGTGCGCGGCAGCCAGGTCGGCACCGTCTCCCCGGCCGCCCGCCCCGGCCGCGGTTACGCCGAACGGATGACCCTCGCCCTGGACCTGCTGGCCGACCCGGCGCTGGACGCGCTCGTCACCGGGGAGAGCGACTTCGGTGAACTCCCCGAGCTGATGCCCCGCCTGACGAGTGGGGAGATCCCCGCCCTGTGCCACCGCATCCGGTACCCCGACCCGGCCTGACCTGAGAAAAGAGTGAGAGAGGGCTGAACACGGGGAAGCGAAGAGCCGTACTACTCGTCGACCCCCGGCAGGAACCTCGGGGGACCAGACGCGCCGCACCTGGAGGGTCGTCCGTTGTTCAGCATCACCGTCCGCGATCACATCATGATCGCCCACAGCTTCCGCGGCGACGTGTTCGGACCCGCGCAGCGCCTGCACGGAGCCACGTTCCTGGTGGACGCCACGTTCCGCCGTGAGCAGTTGGACGAGGACAACATCGTGGTCGACATCGGCCTGGCCACGCGGGAGCTCGGCGAGATCACCGCCGGGCTGAACTACCGCAACCTGGACGACGACCCCGAGTTCGCCGGGGTCAACACCTCCACCGAGTTCCTGGCCAAGGTCGTCGCCGACCGCCTCGCAGAGCGCATCGCCAAGGGCGCCCTCGGCGAGGGCGCGAAGGGCCTGGCCGCGCTCTCGGTGACCCTGCACGAGTCCCACATCGCCTGGGCGAGCTACGAGCGTGGCCTGTGAGCGATCTGACCGTCGACCGGGCCCGCCTCACCTACGTGCCCGCACAACCCCTCGCCACCGAGAACCTCGGGATCATCCCCATGTCGCTGCGCACCGTGCACTTCGTCATGCCCGGCGGCGTCGACGACCCGGCCGCGCCCAGCGGCGGCAACGCCTACGACCGCCGGGTCTGCCTCGACCTGCCCGGCTTCGGCTGGCAGGTCGTACGGCACGCCGCCCACGGCACCTGGCCGGACCCCGACGCCGACGCCCGCGAGTCCCTCGCCCGCACCCTCGCCGGACTCCCCGACGACACCGTGGTCCTGCTGGACGGCCTGGTCGGCTGCTCAGTCCCCGAGATCGTCGTCCCCGAGGCCGAACGGCTCCGGATCGCCGTCCTCGTCCACCTGCCGCTCGGCGACGAGACCGGCCTCGACCCGGCCGTCGCCGCCGGCCTCGACGCCCGCGAGCGCGCCGTGCTGCGCGCGGTGCCCGCCGTCATCGCCACCAGCGACTGGGCCGTGCGCCGCCTGGTCTCCCACCACGGCCTCGCCCCCGACCGCGTCCACCTCGCCGCCCCCGGCGCCGACATCGCGCCGCTGGCACCCGGCACCGACGGCATCTCCCACCTCGTGTGCGTCGCCGCCGTCACCCCGCGCAAGGGCCAGCACCGCCTGATCGAGGCCCTCGCCGCCGTACGGGACCTGCCGTGGACCTGCTCGCTGGTCGGCGGCCTCGGCACCGACCCCGAGTACGTGGCCATGCTCCGCGACCAGATCGGGCGGCACGGCCTGGCCGACCGGCTGCACCTGGCCGGCCCCCGCACCGGCGCCGACCTCGACGCCAGCTACGCGGCCGCAGACCTCATGGTGCTCACCTCCTACGCCGAGACCTACGGCATGGCCGTCACCGAGGCCCTCGCCCGGGGCATCCCGGTCCTCGCCACCGACGTGGGCGGCCTGCCCGAGGCGGTCGGCCGCGCCCCCGACGGCGGTGTCCCCGGCATCCTCGTCCCCCCGGAGGACCCCGCCGCCATCGCCGCCGAACTGCGCGGCTGGTTCGACGAGCCCGACGTGCGCCGCCGCCTCAAGGCCGCCGCCCGCGGCCGCCGCAGCGCGCTCGGCGGCTGGGCCGCCACCGCCCGCAGCCTCGCCGGGGTCCTCGGCAGGCTTCCCGGCGCCCCCAGGAGGGCCGCATGACCGACATCGCCGCACACGAGGAGCACCCGGTGGACCACGGCACCGAGCACTCCGGCACCTCGGACGTCATCGCGGGTGCCGGCCCCGTCGGCCGCCCCGGCGAGCGGGCCACCGTACGGCTGCGCGAGGGGGCGCCCGATGACGCGCCCCGGTACGCGCCCGAGTGGCTCCAGCTCCGGGAACCGGCCGACGCCGACGCGCGGGCCCTCGGCCTGCTGGAACCGCTGGCCAAGAGGCTGGCCGAACTCCCCGCCCAGGACGGCGGGCTGGTCATCCACGACCTGGGCTGCGGCACGGGCTCCATGGGCCGCTGGCTGGCGGCCCGGCTCGACGGCGCCCAGCACTGGGTGCTGCACGACCGGGACCCGTACCTGCTGCACTTCGCGGCCGTCGCCTCCGCGCGTGTGGCCGCCGACGGCAGCCGCGTCACCGTCGAGACCCGGCGCGGTGACGTCGCCCGGCTCACCCCCGACGCGCTGGGCGGCGCCTCCCTGGTCACGGCGTCCGCGCTGCTGGACGTGCTGACCCGTGCCGAGGTCGAGACCCTGGCCGCCGCCTGCGCGGGCGCCGGCAGCCCCGCCCTGCTCACCCTGTCCGTCGCCGGACGCGTCGAGTTCGCGTCCGCCGATCCGCTGGACGCCGACCTGGCGGAGGCGTTCAACGCCCACCAGCGCCGGGGCGGGCTGCTCGGCCCGGACGCGGTCGCCGCGGCCGGCGAGGCGTTCGCCGGGCACGGGGCGACCGTACGGGTCAGCCCCAGCCCGTGGCGGCTCGGCGCGGAGCAGTCCGCGCTGACCGCCCAGTGGCTGCGGGGCTGGGTCGGCGCCGCCGTCGAGGAGAGGCCGGGCCTGAGGACGCGCGCGGAGGTCTACCTGCGCGACCGGCTGGCCGCGTGCGAGGCGGGGGAGCTGGAGGTCGTGGTGCACCACAGCGATCTGCTGGCCCTGCCCCGGCCGGTGGAGGCGTGATGAACGGGCGGACGGGGGCGGCCGGTCCGGCGACCGCGGAGGAACGCGCGCGCCCGGACGGGGAAGCCGTCACGGACCCCATGGAGCCGCCCGCGCCCGCCCGGTCGTCCGATCTCCCCGAGGCATCCGACCGACCCGAGGCATCCGACCTCCCCAAGGATTCCGGCCGCCCCGAGGGAAACGTCACTCCTCCCTCCCGTCACGCCCTGCGCACCCACATCGGCACCGCCGCCGGCACCGCCATCCTCGGCGTGCTGCTGTGGCGGCTCGGCACGGGACCGCTGGTCGACGGGCTGCGCCGGATCGACGCGGCGACCGTGCTGGCGGCCCTCGCGATCGGCGTGGTGACCACCGTGTTCAGCGCCTGGCGCTGGCAGGCGGTCGCCCGCGGCCTGGGCATCCGGCTGTCGCTCGGGCCCGCCGTCGCCGACTACTACCGCGCCCTGTTCCTCAACGCGGCACTGCCCGGCGGCGTCCTCGGCGACGTGCACCGGGCGGTGCGGCACGGACAGAGCGCCGGGGACATCCGGCGCGCCGTCAAGGCGGTCGTGCTGGAGCGGGTCGCGGGGCAGCTGGCGCTCGCCGTCTGCGGTTCCGCCCTGCTGCTGACCCTGCCCTCCCCGGTCCGCGACGACCTGCGCACCTTCGCGTTGCCGGTCGCCCTCGCCGGGGCGGGCGCGCTCGCCGTCGTCCTCGCCGTCCGGATGAACCGGGCGCCCGGCCGCCGCACCGGCACCCTGCCGGGCAGCGGTCTCCTGCGCGAGGCCCGGCAGGGCCTGCTCTCGCGGGAGAACGGGCCGGCCGTCGCGCTGTCCTCGGCGGTCGTCCTGGCCGGACACCTCGGCATGTTCGTCGTCGCGGCCCGCACCGCAGGGAGCGGGGCGCCGGTCGCGGTGCTGCTGCCGCTCGCCGTGCTCGCGCTGCTCGCCATGGCACTGCCGCTCAACGTGGGCGGCTTCGGCCCCCGCGAGGGCGTCACCGCCTGGGCGTTCGCCGCCGCCGGGCTCGGCGCGAGCAGCGGGGTCGCCGTCGCCGTGGTGTACGGCGTGCTCAGCTTGGTCGCCGCGCTGCCCGGCGCCGTCGTCCTCGTCGTCCGCTGGGCCACCGCCCTGCGCGGCTACCCGCGGGGGCCGGTCTCGCCGGTCTTCCCGGGCGAGGAGAGCAGCCGGAAGTACGGCTCGAAGTTCTCCGCCAGGGCGGCCAGCAGGCCCTTCCCCTTCTCCTCCGAGGCCAGCGACGGGCGGCCGATGACGCCCGACTCGGTGTAGGCGGACATACCCGTGGTGAGCAGATGACGGCGGTCGTCGGCGGTGAAATCGGCCGACTCGTGCCCAGGGCGGAGGAATTCGGGATGAGCGTGCAGCAGGATCGACGCCTCGATCTCCCCGGCGTGCATGTCGGTGAGCAGCGAGGTGACCACCCCGGCCCGCTCGCGCGCCTCCTCCCAGTCCTCGGCGGCCGGGAACAGCGCCATCGACTCGCCCCGCGCGGACGCCTCCTGGACGACGTTGCCCAGCACGTAGTTGCCGCCGTGGCCGTTGACCACGACGAGCGACTCCACGCCCGAGCGGCGCAGCGAGTCCGCGATGTCCCGCACCACCGCGTGCAGGGTGACGGCGGAGATGCTCACGGTTCCCGGCCAGGCCGCGTGCTCGTGCGAGCACGACAGGGTCACCGGGGGCAGAAGGTGTACCGGGTACGCGGCCGCGATCTCGCGTGCCACGGCACAGGCCACCAGCGTGTCGGTCGCCAACGGAAGGTAGGGACCGTGCTGTTCGAAGCTCCCCACGGGAAGGACGGCGACCTGACGTGACACGCCCGCCCCCCGCGCCCGCACGTCCTCGGTGGTGTCCGCGGGCATCACCCCGAAGGCCGCCGCTCGCGCGCCCGAACCACTCATGTCTCCCACGGCCTTTCGTCTCTGCTTAGGAATCAGATCATGACAGAAAACATCGGCGTCTTCGGCGGGAAGTCCCCGCGCCGTTCGGGCACGGAACGCGTCGTGAACACCCCGCTTCCCACCGTGTACGGGCAGTTCGAGGCGGTCGGTTACCTGGACCACGACCGGGGTGACGAGCAGGTCGCCCTGGTGCACGGTGACATCGGGACCGACAACGTCCTGGTGCGGCTGCATTCGGAGTGCCTGACGGGTGACGCGTTCGGCTCCCAGCACTGCGAGTGCGGTGAGCAGCTGGCGGCCGCGCTGCGCGCGGTGGTCGCCGAAGGCAGCGGCGTCGTCCTGTACTTGAGGGGTCATGAGGGCCGGGGCATCGGTCTGCTGGCCAAGCTGCGGGCGATGGCGCTGCAGGCGGAGGGCCTGGACACGGTCGAGGCCAACCTCGCGCTCGGCCTGCCGGTCGACGCCCGCGACTACCGCGTGGCGGCGGAGATGCTGCACGACCTCAAGGTGCGTTCGGTCCGGCTGATGTCCAACAACCCGCGCAAGCGGGAGGCGTTGACGGAGCACGGCATCGAGGTCGCCGAGCAGGTGCCGCTGCTGATCGAGCCGAGCGAGAACAACATCACCTATCTGCGCACCAAGCGTGAGCGGCTCGACCACCACCTGCCCCACCTGGACGCGCTGGCCCACGGCTCCTGAGCCCCCGATCCCCCCCCATGCGAGAAGTCCGGCCGGACGAACCGGCCGGACTTCTCGCGTCTGCGGGCGGGTTCAGCCGGTGACCGCCGCGTGGACCAGGCGGCGCAGGTCGGGGAAGACCTTCAGGGTGCGGGTGCGCACCTGGGTCATGAACTGCACGGTCAGGTCCAGTGCCGGGGCCACCCAGAAGGCGGTGGCGGCCACGCCGGTCCAGCCGAAGGTCCCCGGGGCCGAGGGGGACAGGGTGCGGGCGGGGTCGGTGACGACGGAGACGTTGAACCCGAAGCCCAGACCGTCGTTGGCCCGCTCCTGGTGCGCGGGGGTGCCGAACTCGCGCAGGCACGCGTCGCCGGGGAGCTGGTTGCGGGTCATCAGGGCGAGCGTGGCGGGAGAGAGGAGGCGGACCCCGTCGAGCTCGCCGCCCCGGCGCAGCAGTTCCATGAAGCGGTGGTAGTCGCCCGCGCTGGAGACCAGCCCGCCGCTGCCGGACAGGAACCGGGGGCGCCCGCGGACGGGCAGTCCGGGCACCGGGGTGATGCCGCCGTCCTCCGTCTCCCCGTACAACTCCGCCAGCCGGGGCTGCTGCTCGGGTGTCAGGTGGAAGCCGGTGTCGGTCATGCCGAGCGGGCCGAGGATGCGCTTGGCGAAGAACGCGTCGAGCGGGCGCCCCGAGACGACCTCGATGAGGCGGCCCAGCACGTTGGTGCCGACCGAGTAGTTCCAGCGCGTGCCCGGCTCGAACTGGAGGGGCAGGGAGGCGTACACCGCGACGGTCTCGGCGAGGTCCGCGCCGGAGGGCACGGAGGACTCCAGCCCGGCCGCGCGGTACAGGGCGTCCACCGGGTGGTCGTGGTAGAAGGCGAAGGTCAGGCCCGCCGTGTGGGTGAGCAGATGCCGGACGCGGATCGGGCCCGCCGCCGGACGGGTGCGTACGTCGTCCCCCGAACCGCTCACGTACACCCGGGGGTCGGCGAACTCGGGGAGGTGGCGGCCGACCGGGTCGTCCAGGGTGAGCAGGCCCTCCTCCACCAGCATCAGCACGGCGACGGCCGTCACCGGCTTGGTCATGGAGTAGATCCGCCACAGGGTGTCGGTCTCCACCGGGAGCCCGGCCGCGAGGTCGCGGTGGCCGTAGGTGGTCAGATGGGCGACCCGGCCGCCCCGGGCCACCGACACCAGGAAGCCGGGCAGCCGGCCCTCGTCCACGAGCCCGCCGAGGTGCTCGTCGAGGCGGTCCAGCGCCTCCGGGTCCAGCCCCACGTCCCGCGGGGCGGCTTCCTGCCGCAGCTCTGCCATGGTTCTCCTCAGGTCCTGCCGTTCCCGCGTGCCGCCGGGCCGGCCCTCATCGGTCATCGTGGCGCATGATCACCGTCAAGTACCCCGCCCTCGGCGGATCTTGTGAGCGACGCGACGTCGCGTCCGGGCAGCAGCCGGGTGAGCGGTACGGCCATGGCCGCGACGGCCGCGAGCACACACAGCGCGACGGACGGCCCCGCGCCCATCAGCGCGGTGGCGGCCGCCACCCCCAGCACCGGGCCGATGTTCAGCGCCGTCTGCTGGAGACCGCCCGCCACCCCGGCCGCCGTCGCCTCGGCCCGGCGTACGACGACATGGGTGGCCGCCACCATCACCGTCCCGAACCCCGCCCCCAGCAGCGCGAATCCGCAAGCCAGGGCGAGCGTGCCCGTGGCCCGGGACAGCAGGAGACCGCCCAGCGCGAGCAGGGCGGTGGCCGCCCCCACCGTCCACCGGGACCCCACCTTGCGCAGCAGCACCGGGCACCAGGGCGCGGCGGCCACCATCATCACCGCCAACGGCACGCCCCGCAGGGCGCTCTGGAGCGGATCGAGCCCCAAGTCGCGCTGGAGGACGTACGTTTCGACGAAGAGGGTGCCGGACAACGCGGCCGACGTGGCGACCAGGACGGCCAGGGCGGCCGTGATCGGCGGTGAGCCGATCACGCCGGGCGGCAGCAGCGGGTCGGCGGTGCGCCGCTCGTGCCGTACGAACGCGACGCCCGCCAGCGCGGCGACTCCCAGCCCCGCCGCCGTGACCGCGCCGGAGGCGACCAGGCTGTGCACGAGGCAGCCCAGCGTCAGCGCGAGCAGCAGCGCGCCCGGCAGGTCCAGCGCGGGCCCGGACGGGACGCGGTCCCCCCGCGCGGGCGCCCGGTCCACCAGCGCGGCCGTGCCGAGGACCAGCGCCGGGACGACGCCGAGGAGGAACACCGCCCGCCAGCCGGGCCCGCTCACCAGCGCGCCGCCGAGCAGCGGTCCGAGCGCCGCCGCCAGTCCGATCGCCCCGGTCCGCACCGCGAGCGGCGCCGCCAGGCGGTCCGGGGGATACGCCGACCGCAGCATGCCCAGCGTGGCGGGCTGGAGCAGCGCCCCGAACACGCCCTGGGCGACCCGGAGTCCGATGACCCAGCCGATGTCCGGCGCGAGGGCGATGCCCGCCGACGCGGCCCCGAAGCCCAGCATGCCGAGGGCGAACACGCGGGGATGCCCGTACCGGTCTCCGAGACGCCCGGCGAACACCAACAGGCTTGCCACGGCCACGAGATAGGCGGTGCTGGTCCACTGCACCTCGGCGTAGGAGGCGCCCAGCGAGCGCTGCAGCGACGGCTGGGCCACCGTGAGGACCGTGCCGTCCAGCGCGACCAGTGCCGCGCCGGCCACACTGGAGACCAGCGTCAGCCGCCGGTTCACGGGCGGTTCTCCGGACCGAGGTGCGCCGTGAGGCACGCCTCCAGCAGCGGACCGAAGTCCTCCTCGCCGGTGGCCAGTCGCAGGCTGCCCCAGCGCCAGAGCTGGGCCAGCCCGTGGAGGTTGGCCCACAGGGCGCCGGTCACCCGGCGGGCGTCGACGTCCGGACGGGCGAGGCCCACCCGCTCCACCAGCAGCCCGAACAGCGGCAGGCTGGTGTCCCGCAGCCCCAGATGGCCGCTCTCCAGTACATCGTGACGGAACATCAGCTCGTACATGCCGGGGTTCTCCAGGGCGAACCGCAGATACGTGCGCGCCAGCGCCGCCACCTGCCCGCGCGGGCTCTGGCCGGCGGCCCGCAGGGTCTCGTTCGCCCGGGCGCCGAGGTCGGTGAAGCCGCGCCGGGCGATGGCGGACAGCAGTTCCACATGGGTGGGGAAGTAGCGGCGGGGAGCCCCGTGGGAGACGCCCGCACGACGGGCGATCTCGCGCAGGGTGAGCGCCCGGGCACCCTCGGCCGCCACGAGCGCCGCCCCGGCGTCGACCAGACGGTCACGCAGGCCGGCTGCTTCGGATGCATTCATAGACAGTGTCTACCAAGTGAACGTAGACACTGTCTACCCATGCTCGGGGAATGCCCGGCCCGCCCCGGCCCGTTGACGTCGGCATGACTCAGGACACGACGCAGGACGCACTGCTGGCGCAGTTCTCCGAGGGCCACGGCGGGGTGCTCGTCACGCTCAAGCGCGACGGCCGGCCCCAGCTGTCCAACGTCAGCCACGCCTACGACCCCGTCGAGCGGATCATCCGGATCTCCGTTACCGACGACCGCGCCAAGACCCGCAACCTGCGCCGGGACCCCCGCGCCTCCTACTACGTCACCAGCGCCGACCGCTGGTCCTACGCCGTCGCCGAGGGCACCGCCGAGCTGACCCCGGTCGCCGCCGACCCCCACGACGAGACGGCGGAAGAGCTGGTGCGGCTGTACCGCGAGGTGCTGGGCGAACACGACGACTGGGACGAGTACCGCGCGGCCATGGTCCGCGACAAGCGCCTGGTGGTCCGGCTGCGCGTGGACCGGGCCTACGGGGTGCCGCAGCGCTAACGGGTCAGGTAGCCCACCACCATGTCCCCCAGCATCGCGCGATTGTGCTCGCGGCGGTCGGGGGCGGTCAGGTCGCGGTCGAAGAGGGCGGTGAAGGTGTGTTGTCCCGTGACCCGGTGGAAGCAGAACGCGCTGATCATCGCGTGCACGTCGACCGCGTCCGCGTCGGCGGTGAACACGCCGGACTCGCGACCGGCGTCCAGCACGCGGTGCAGGGTGTCGAGCTTGGGGGACTCGATCCGGCCCGACCGGCGGGCGGCGGCGAGGTGTTCGCCGCCGTGGATGTTCTCGATGCCGACCAGACGGACCAGGTCGGGGTGCCGCTCGTGGTGGTCGAAGGTCACCTCGGCCACGCGGCGGACGGCGGCGACGGGGTCGAGATGCGGGACGTCCAGCAGGTCCTCGGCCTCGTGCAGCGTGCCGTAGGCCCGCTCCAGGACGGCCCTGAACAGGTGCTCCTTGCCGCCGAAGTAGTAGTAGATCATCCGCTTGGTGGTGCGGGTGCGGGCCGCTATCTCCTCCACGCGGGCGCCGTCGTACCCGGCGCGGGCGAACTCGCGGGTGGCCGCGCGAAGGATGTCGGACCGGGTGCGGGCGGGGTCCGGTAACCGCCTGTCGGGTCGTACCGGTTCGTCGGCGCTGGTCATCGCGTTCCTTCGGGCCGTCGGGCGGTGAACGGGGCTTGTACCGGTCTGCCGGAGATTGTAGAAGCCGGACCGGCGGACACGCGGACGGCCCGGAGCCACCCTCAGAGGTGACTCCGGGCCGTCGGCGGTGTCAGGGCAGCCGGTTCCACTCCGCGATCACGGGACGCCCGTGCTCGGTGGAGAGCCGGCTGACCGTTCCGGTGGCGAGCTGGAACAGCCGTCCGTCGCCGGGCGGCAGGCCCAGCCGGCGTGCCGTCAGCACCCGCAGCACGTGCCCGTGCGCGACCAGGAGCACGTCCCCGTCGTCCGCGTCGAGCGCCTTCTCCACGCGGGCCAGCACCTGGTCGACCCGCTCCCCGATCTGCTCGGGCGACTCACCCGGATGTCCCTCGGGGCCGGGCACCGCCCCGTCGGTCCACAGGTCCCAGTCGGGCCGGGTGCGGTGGATGTCGACGGTGGTGACGCCCTCGTAGCCGCCGTAGTCCCACTCCCGCAGGCCGGGCTCCCGGCCGGCGCCGGTGACGCCCGCCAGTTCGGCGGTGCGCCGGGCCCGGGCGAGGGGGCTGGTCAGGGTGAGCGCGAAGGTCCGGCCGGCGAGGAGCGGGGCGAGCGAACGCGCCTGTTCCTCGCCCAGCTCGGTGAGGGGCAGGTCGGTCCAGCTCGTGTGCTGGCCCGACCTGCTCCACTCCGTCTCGCCGTGGCGGACCAGCAGAAGGTCCCCCACGGCGGGTCAGCCCTTCTTCTCGACGGCGTGGCCGCCGAACTGGTTGCGCAGCGCCGCGATCATCTTCATCTGCGGCGAGTCGTCCTGGCGGGAGGCGAAGCGCGCGAACAGCGAGGCGGTGATGGCCGGGAGCGGCACCGCGTGGTCGATGCCCGCCTCGACGGTCCAACGGCCCTCGCCGGAGTCCTCGGCGTAGCCCCGCAGGCCGTCCAGGTGCTCGTCGTCGTCCAGGGCGTTGACCGCGAGGTCCAGCAGCCAGGAACGGATGACCGTGCCCTCCTGCCAGGAGCGGAAGATCTCGCGGACGTTGTCCACCGAGTTCGCCTTCTCCAGCAGCTCCCAGCCCTCGGCGTACGCCTGCATCATGGCGTACTCGATGCCGTTGTGGACCATCTTGGAGAAGTGCCCGGCGCCGACCCGGCCCGCGTGGACGAAGCCGTACGGACCGTCGGGCTTGAGGGCGTCGAAGACGGGCTGGAGACGGTCGACGTTCTCCTTGTCGCCGCCGACCATCAGCGCGTAGCCGTTCTCCAGGCCCCACACACCGCCGGAGACGCCCGCGTCGACGAAGCCGATGCCCTTGATGGCCAGCTCGGCGGCGTGCTTCTCGTCGTCCGTCCAGCGGGAGTTGCCGCCGTCCACGACCACGTCGCCCGGGGAGAGCAGGTCCTTCAGCTCGTCGACGACGACCTGGGTGGCGGTGCCGGCCGGGACCATGACCCAGACGGTGCGCGGCGCGTCGAGCTTCTCGACCAGTTCGGCGAGGTCCTTGACGTCGGTCAGTTCCGGGTTGCGGTCGTAGCCGATGACCTGGTGGCCCGC
Source organism: Streptomyces sp. NPDC046860 (assembly GCF_040645115.1). Taxonomy (NCBI): domain Bacteria; kingdom Bacillati; phylum Actinomycetota; class Actinomycetes; order Kitasatosporales; family Streptomycetaceae; genus Streptomyces; species Streptomyces sp. NPDC046860. The sequence continues at coordinate 25,928 of NZ_JBEYXQ010000034.1, forward strand.
GCGGCGGATGCGCTCGCGCATGTTGCCGCCCATCTTGCCGAGGCCGATGAGTCCGAGCTGCATGTCAGTTCACTTCCTTGAGGGAGCGGTACGCGGCGACGAGGGCCGTGGTGGAGGGGTCGAGGCCGGGCACGTCGGCGCCCTCGGTGAGGGCGGGCTCGATGCGCTTGGCGAGGACCTTGCCCAGCTCGACGCCCCACTGGTCGAAGGAGTCGATGTTCCAGACCGCGCCCTGGACGAACAC
>NZ_JBEYXQ010000035.1:0-19405 GCF_040645115.1 Streptomyces sp. NPDC046860
TCCTCCGCCTTGCAGCCGCACGCACCAGACCCCGCTCGGGTCGGCCCGAAGGCACCGTCGATCCGAGCCGGCCTGATCCGGAAGAAAGGCCCTAGGTGGCGAGCGCCTGTTCCGGTTCGCCGCTCTTGCGCGGCCGGGCCGGTGCCGGGCGTACCGCCACCGGTTCCGTCCTCGGCGCGGGCTCCGGGGTCTCCGGGTGGGCCGGGTCGTGGACCTCGCCCACCAGCAGCTCCAGCGCGTCCTCCAGCGCGACCAGGCCGAGCACCCGGCCGGAGGCGTCGGCCACCTGCGCCAGGTGGGTGGCGGCCCGGCGCATGACGGTCAGCGCGTCGTCCAGCGGGAGTTCCGCGCGGAGCGTGGCCATCGGACGCCAGACGTGCTGCGGCACGGCCCGGTCGGAGTCCTCCAGGTCGAGGACGTCCTTGACGTGGACGTACCCCATGAAGGCGCCCGTGCCGGCGGCCACCGGGAAGCGGGAGTAGCCGGTGCGCGCCGTCAGCTCGACGATCTCCCCCGGCGTCACCGACGGGGGCACCGTCACCAGGGTCTCGCGCCGCAGCAGGACGTCGGTGACCGGGCGGGAGCCCAGCTCCAGCGCGTCCTCCAGCCGCTCCTGCGCCTCCGGGTCGAGCAGCCCGGCCTGGCCGGAGTCCTCCAGCAGGCGGTTGAGCTGCTCGCTGGTGACGACGGCCTCCACCTCGTCCTTGGGTTCGACGCGGAAGAGCCGCAGGACGCCCTGGGCGCAGGCGCCGAGGGCCACGGTGACCGGCTTGCAGATCCGGGCGAAGTACACCAGGCCGGGCGCCAGCCACAGCGCGGCCTTCTCGGGCGCGGCCATGGCCAGGTTCTTCGGCACCATCTCACCGATGACCAGGTGGAAGAAGATCACCGCGGCCAGCGCGATCACATAGCCCAGCGGGTGGATCATGCCCTCGGGCAGGTGAGCCGCTTCGAACAGCGGCTCCAGCAGGTGGGCCACGGTCGGCTCGGCCACCGCGCCCAGGGTCAGTGAGCAGACGGTGATGCCGAACTGGGCCGCCGCCATCATCTGCGGCAGCCGCTCCAGGCCGTGCAGCACCTGGCGGGCGCGCGCGGTGCCCAGCGGCTCGATCTGGCTGCGCCGGACGGAGACGAGCGCGAACTCGGCGCCGACGAAGAATCCGTTGGCGAGGACGAGCAGCGCGGCGAAGAGGAGTTGGACGACGCTCATCGGACGGCCTCCGTCGGCTGGGCGGCGGGCGCCGTCCGGACCAGGCGGACCCGCTCGGCGCGGTAGTGGCGGACCTGGCGCACGGACAGCCGCCAGCCGGGCAGTTCGGCTCGGTCGCCGGGGGCCGGGATGCGGCCGAGCAGGTCGGCCACGAGGCCGGCGACGGTCTCGTAGGGGCCCTCGGGGGCGTCCAGACCGATACGGGTGAGGACGTCGACGCGGCAGCCGCCGTCCACGTCCCAGGCGGGACGGCCGTCCTCGGGCGGGGCGGGTGCCACTTCGGGCGCGCCCTGGCGGTCGTGCTCGTCGCGGACCTCGCCGACCAGTTCCTCGACGATGTCCTCCAGCGTGACCACGCCCGCGGTGCCGCCGTACTCGTCGACGACGACCGCGATGGGCTGCTCGCTGCGCAGCCGGGTCAGCAGGGGCCGCACCGGCAGGGTCTCCGGGACCAGCAGCGCCTTGCCGGCGATGCGGGCGACCGGGGTGCGCAGGCGCGCGTGCGCCGGGACCGCCAGGGCGTCCTTGAGGTGGACCATGCCGACGATCTCGTCGATCTTCTCCCGGTAGACGGGGAAGCGGGACAGGCCGGTGGCACGGGTGAGGTTGACGACGTCCTCGGCGGTGGCCGAGTCCTGCAGCGCGCTCACCTTCACGCGCGGGGTCATGACGTGCTGGGCGGTCAGGTCGCCCAGGGACAGGGTGCGGACGAACAGGTCGGCCGTGTCCTGCTCCAGGGCCCCGGCCCGGGCGGAGTGCCGGGCCAGGGAGACCAGCTCGCCCGGGGTGCGGGCGGAGGCCAGTTCGTCGGCCGGCTCGACGCCGAGGGCGCGCACCAGCCGGTTGGCGACCGTGTTGAGCACGGCGATCACCGGCCGGAACAGCCGCGAGAACAGGTGCTGGGGGCCCGCGACGAACCGCGCGACCTGGAGCGGCTTGGAGACCGCCCAGTTCTTGGGGACCAGTTCACCGACCACCATCTGGATCGCGGAGGCCAGCAGCATGCCGATGACCACGGCGACGCCGGAGACGGCGCCCTCGGGGACGCCGAGGGCGCCGACCGGTCCGCCGAGCAGGTCCGCCAGGGCGGGTTCGGCCAGCATGCCGACGACGAGCGAGGTGATGGTGATGCCGAGCTGGGTGCCGGAGAGCTGGAAGGAGAGTTCCTTCAGCGACTCCACGACCGTACGGGCGCGCTTGTCGCCGGCGGCCGCGGCCTGCTCGGCGTCCTGGCGCTCGACGGTGACGAGGCCGAACTCGGCGGCCACGAAGAATCCGTTGGCCAGGATCAGCAGGAAGGCCGCTCCGAGGAGCAGCAGGGGGGTGCTCATGATGCCGCCGCCTCCGCGTGCACGCGGGCCGGGTGGTCCGCGGTATGTCGGCAGGGGGCGGCGCAGGTACTACAGGACGATCCGTCCATCGCCGGAGAGGGTCACTCCTCGGATAGCAGGGAAAACCTCCGCGCGCCGGGCTCGGCACGACGGAGGCGGAGGCGTCGGGAAAACGCCTCCGCCAACAGATTAGTCAAGACCTGGGCAGGTGCGGCAAGGGTGGCCGCCCCTGAATGGCCCCTGAGCCGGAACCCCGGGGGCCTTGAGAGCCCGCGCCGGGCCCGTCCGGGCCTCAGGCCCGGGGGAATTCCGGATCGCGCGGCGCCTGCTGCTCCACCAGAGTGCGCAGGCTCCGCGCGTCGGCGATGGCGCGCTGCTTGGCGACGCCGGGCTGGATGCCGAGCGCGGCCAGGCTGGTGCCGTCGCTGAGGTCGAGGAACACCCAGGGGTCGCCCGGACGCAGGTTGACCCGGACGATCTCGGCCCAGGCCAGGCGGCGGCTGCCCGCGATGTTGACGACGGTGACGCCCGAGTCGTCGGCGACGACCTTCACGCGGGCCAGCCTCGCCAGCACCCAGGCCATCAGGGCACCGGTGAGGACGAAGGTGAGCCGCTCCCCCGGGCCCATGTCCAGCAGCAGGGCGATGACGGTCACGACCAGGAAGATCGCCACACCGGCGGTGAGCAGGATCACCCGGGTGCTTCCCGGCCGGAAGGTGACCGGGAGGGCGGGCGGGGCGGGGGGCTGGGCAGGCTCGGACACGGGCTCGCGGTTCCTCAGAGACGGCAGGCGTGGATGGCCGTGGTCAGGATGGCCCGGGCGCCGATGGCGTACAGGTCGTCCATGATCCGCTGGGCCTCCTTGGCGGGGACCATGGCGCGGACGGCGACCCAGCCCTCGTTGTGCAGCGGGGAGACGGTCGGGGACTCCAGGCCCGGCGTGAGCGCGACGGCCTTCTCCAGCTGCTCCACGCGGCAGTCGTAGTCCATCATCACGTAGGTCCGCGCGACCAGGACGCCCTGGAGGCGGCGCAGGAACTGCTGGACCTTCGGCTCCTCGGTCTCCGCGCCGGTGCGGCGGATCACGACGGCCTCGGACTTCATGATGGGCTCGCCGAAGACCTCAAGACCCGCGTTGCGCAGGGAGGTGCCGGTCTCCACGACGTCGGCGATGATCTCCGCCACGCCCAGCTCGACGGCCGTCTCCACGGCGCCGTCGAGGTGGACCACGGAGGCGTCGATGGCGTTGTCCGCCAGGTGGCGGGCGACGATGCCCTCGTAGGAGGTGGCGACCGTGCGGCCCTTGAGGTCGGCCGTGCCGGCGAAGGTGCCGGGCCGGGCGGCGAAGTGGAAGGTGGAGCGGGCGAACCCGAGCGGGAGGATCTCCTCGGCGCCGGCGCCGGAGTCGATCAGCAGGTCACGGCCGGTGATGCCGATGTCGAGCTGTCCGGAGGAGACGTAGATGGCGATGTCCCGGGGGCGGAGGTAGAAGAACTCGACCTCGTTGACCGGGTCCACGGTCCGCAGTTCCTTGGACTCCCGCCGCTGCCGGTAGCCGGCCTCATGCAGCATCTCCCCCGCAGGTCCGGACAGGGAACCCTTGTTGGGGACGGCGATGCGCAGCATGAGGTCGGCTTCCTTCGTGTGACGGGGTGGTGCGGGGGGGTGCGGTGTGACGGATCACAGATGGGCGTAGACGTCGTCCAGCGAGATGCCGCGGGCGACCATCATCACCTGAACGTGGTAGAGCAGCTGCGAGATCTCCTCGGCAGCGGCATCCTTGCCCTCGTACTCGGCGGCCATCCAGACCTCGGCGGCCTCCTCGACGACCTTCTTGCCGATGGCATGGACGCCCTTGCCCACCAGTTCGGCGGTGCGGGAGGTGGCGGGGTCGCCGGTGGCTGCCTTGTGCTGGAGCTCGGAGAAGAGCTCCTCGAACGTCTTATTGGACATGGTGGTCCTCACCCTACGCGGTCCGGGCGGTGTCTCAGTGCCAGGGTTCGGACACCGAACGCAGGGTGGCCGCCGTGGCCACGGCCGCGGTGACCGCCTCGTGGCCCTTGTCCTCGCTGGAGCCCTCGATGCCGGCCCGGTCCAGGGCCTGCTCCTCGGTGTCACAGGTCAGGACGCCGAAGCCGACGGGGACGCCGGTGTCCACCGAGACCTGGGTGAGGCCCTGGGTGACGCCCTGGCACACGTACTCGAAGTGCGGGGTGCCGCCGCGGATGACGACGCCGAGGGCGACGACGGCGTGGTAGCCGCGGTCCGCCATGGCCTTGGCGGCGACGGGGAGTTCGAAGCTGCCGGGGACCCTGATCAGGGTCGGCTCGTCGATCCCGAGGTCGTGCAGGGCGCGCAGGGCGCCGTCGACCAGACCGTCCATCACCTTGTCGTGCCACTGCGCCGCGATGACGGCGACCCTGAGGTCGCTGACGTTGCTGCGTACGGAGATCTCCGGTGCACCCTTGCCGCTCACGTTGCTCCTTCGCGCTGTTCGCTCGGTATCGCTTACTGGTTGCCGCAGGTGGACACGGGGGTGTCCAGCCAGGGCAGGTCATGGCCCATCCGGTCGCGCTTGGTGCGCAGGTACCGGACGTTGTGCTCGTCGGCGTGGACCGGCATCGGCTCGCGGCCGGTGACCTGGATGCCGTGCCGGGTGAGCGCGTCGGTCTTGTCGGGGTTGTTGGTCATCAGGCGGACGTCGTGGACGCCGAGGTCGGCGAGGATCTGGGCGCCGGCCGCGTAGTCGCGGGCGTCGGCGGGCAGGCCGAGCTCCAGGTTGGCGTCCAGGGTGTCCCGGCCGCGCTCCTGGAGTTCGTAGGCGCGCAGCTTGGACAGCAGGCCGATGCCGCGTCCCTCGTGGCCGCGCAGGTAGACGACGACGCCCCGGCCCTCGGCGTGGATGCGGGCGAGGGCGGCGTCGAGCTGGGGGCCGCAGTCGCAGCGCAGGGAGGCGAAGACGTCGCCGGTGAGGCATTCGGAGTGGACGCGGGCGAGCACGCCGGTGCCGTCGCCGAGGTCGCCGTGGACGAGGGCGACGTGTTCGACGCCGTCGGGGGCCCGGTAGCCGTAGGCGGTGAAGGTGCCGTGCCGGGTGGGCAGGCTGGTCTCGGCCTCGCGGCGGACGGTGGGCGCGGCGGCGGTGACGGCCTGCTCGCGCTCGGCGGCGGGCGCGGGGACGCGCAGGTGGCTGACGAGGTCGGCGATGGAGATGATCGTCAGGCCGTGCTTGCGGGCGAACGGGATCAGCTCGGGCAGCCGCAGCATCCGGCCGTCCTCGCCGGCGATCTCCACGATGGCTCCGGCGGGCCGGAGCCCGGCGAGGCGGGCGAGGTCGACGGCGGCCTCGGTGTGGCCGTCGCGGACGAGGACGCCGCCCTCGCGGGCGCGCAGCGGGAAGATGTGGCCGGGGCGCACCAGGTCGGTGGGCCCGGCGGTGCCGGACGCCAGCAGCTTCAGGGTGGTGGCGCGGTCGGTGGCGGAGATACCGGTGGTCACGCCGTGCGCCGGGGAGGCGTCCACGGAGACGGTGAAGGCGGTCTTCATCGACTCGGTGTTGTCCTCGACCATCTGCGGCAGGTTCAGCCGGTCGAGTTCGGCGCCCTCCATGGGGGCGCAGATCAGGCCCCGGCACTCGCTCATCATGAAGGCGACGATCTCGGGGGTGACCTTCTCGGCGGCGATGACGAGGTCGCCCTCGTTCTCGCGGTCCTCGTCGTCCACGACGACGACGGGGCGGCCCGCGGCGATGTCGGCGATCGCCTGCTCGACGGGGTCGAGCCGGAAGTCTTCGATGCTGTCGGTGGGGTGCAGCGGGGGTGCCGAGGTCATGCGGGCGTTCCTTCCAGGACGGGCCGCGCGTCCTCGCGGGAGCGCAGCCACCAGTCGCGCATGCCCCACAGGACGAGCGCGCCGTAGATCACGTAGACGAAGCCGGAGAAGGCGTAGCCGTTGGCGAAGTTGAGGGGGACGCCGACGACGTCGACGAGCAGCCAGGCGAACCAGAACTCGACCATGCCCTTGGCCTGGGCGTACATGGCGACGATGGTGCCGACGAAGATGTAGGCGTCGGGCCAGGGGTCCCAGGACAGAGACGGGTACGCGGTGAAGAGCAGCGCGACGGCGACGGTGCCGGCGGCGGCCGCCGCGATCATGACGGCGCGCTCGCGCCAGGTGGCGAAGCGGGGGGTGATGTGGCCGTCGGCGGCCTTGCCGCGGCTGCGGCTCCACTGCCAGAAGCCGTAGACGGCGACGGCCATGACGACGACCTGCTTGCCCGCGCTGCCGGCCAGGTGGCCGTAGAAGGCGGCGAAGAGGATCAGGCCGGAGAGGAGCTGGACCGGCCAGGTCATGAGGGAGCGGCGCCAGCCGAGCGCGAGGGCGGCCAGGCCGAAGAGGTTGCCGATCATGTCCGACCAGAGGATGTGCTGGCCGAGCAGGGTGAACGCCTCGGTGTTGAGCGAGTTCACGCGCCTGCCTCCTGTCCGGCGCCGAGCAGCCGCTCGACGTACTTGGCGATGACGTCCACCTCGAGGTTGACCGGGTCGCCGGGCTGCTTGTGGCCGAGCGTGGTCAGGGCGAGGGTGGTGGGGATGAGGCTGACGGTGAGGAAGTCGGGGCCCGCCTCGACCACGGTGAGGCTGATGCCGTCGATGGTGATGGAGCCCTTCTCCACGACGTAGCGGGAGAGGTGGGCGGGCAGCGAGATCTTCACGATCTCCCAGTGCTCGGACGGGGTACGGGCCAGCACCTCGCCGGTGCCGTCGACGTGACCCTGCACGATGTGGCCGCCGAGGCGGGCTCCGACGGCGGTGGGACGTTCGAGGTTGACGCGGGAGCCTACGGCGAGCGCGCCGAGGCTGGAGCGCTTCAGGGTCTCGGCCATCACGTCGGCGGTGAACTCGTCGCCCTCGTGGTCGACCACGGTGAGACAGACGCCGTTGACGGCGATGGAGTCCCCGTGCCGCGCGCCTTCGGTGACGACGGGGCCACGGAGCCGGAAACGGGAGGCGTCGCCGAGGTTCTCGACGGCGGTGACCTCGCCCAGCTCTTCCACGATTCCGGTGAACACGTCCCCGGTCCTCCTGCCTCTTCGGGCACGGACTCCGGGGCGCCGGTCGACGGAGCGACGGGCATGGACGGGTGGGGCGCACCGGGTACGACGCCGAAGGGGACCCGTCCTGACACGGACGGGACCGGATACGGCGGCGCGCATGGTGATGCCCGCCCGCCGCGCACTGCCTCCCATCCGGACTTTAACCGTCGGTCCAGGAATTTCACCTGGTCAACCGGCCGCTGGAAGCGACCGGGTCGCGGACTGTAACCGCCGGTTCGGACTTTCACCGACCCCGGAGTGCGCTGCTTCTGGTACATGGCAAGTCTGCCACGCCCGCCCGTCGGCCATACAGGTGACCGGTGTGGGCTGCCTCACAGCAGAGCCGTCCGAGTGAAGGGCTGGACCGCCGCCCGGAACAACAGCCCTGCATAACAAGGCAATTGAGCTTGGTCCGTACCTGTTGACCGTAGTGGTCTAGTCCTCTTATGGTGCGACCGGACCCGGCGGTGGTGACGACGGCCCTTGCCCGCCGCCGGGTTCCCACCAGCCCGGGGCCGGCGCCGCGCGGGCATGTCACATTTCCCCAAGGCGCGTCCGTCACAAGGTCACGGGCGTGCCGGACGGGCCGCCCAGGACCTTCGGGGAAGGCGGACGGCATGACCACGATCCTGGTGACGGGCGGCACGGGCACGCTAGGGCCTGTCCGGCGGATCAGGGCGCGGGTAAGAAACGGTGCCCGTCGACCCAGGTGAGCGGGGTCTGGTGCGTGCAGCTGCAAGGCGGAGGAGGGAGTCGACGCGGAGCGGTGGGGGTCCCCCCTGCTCGAGCGAAGTCGAGAGCTTGGGGGAGAGTGACGACAACGCCGCTGGGGGTCCCCCCTGCTCGCAGAGCTCGGGGGAGGGCGTGCCAGACCCCGCGTCCGCGCCGTGATCCGCCGGACAGGCCCTGGAACGGCCGGTCGTACAGCGGTTGCGGGCGGGCGGCCCCGAGCTGCGTTCCGTGCCCTCCCTGGCCCGCGCCTACCTCGACGCCACGGGCAGGCGGCGCCGGCTGCTCGAACTCCCCCTGGCCGGGCGGACCTACCGGGCCTTCCGGGCGGGCGGGCACCTGGCACCGGAACTGGCCGTGGGCAAGGGGACGTTCGAGGAGTACCTGGCGCGCCGGTTCGGCTGAGGGCTGCCGGAGGCCGGAAACACGGCGGGGCCGGAGAGTGCCGGAAGCGGCACTCCGGCCGGGGCTGCGGCAGGGCTACGGTGGCGCGGAGGGGGTGGTCCGCGTGGTGCTCGCTCTGCTCGGCGTGGTGCTGGTCCTGGCCTGGTCGGTCACGGTACTGGTCCGCCGCGACCGGCGCCGGTCGCCCTCAGGCCCCGAGGCCCGGCGGATCGAGGCGGCGGCCACACGGGGGCTGCGGGACGCCCGGCGCCGGGCCCACACCCTGCACCGCTTCAACGACGTCGACGGCGTGAGCGCCCTGAGGGACCGCGACTGAGCCGCGCTACGACGCGAACAGCTCGTCCTGCGCCCGGTCGCGCGCCGTCAGCAGGGCCCCCCGCAGCACCGCCGCACCCCCGAGGGTGCCGGCCCTGACCTCGGTGGCCAGCGGGGACATCCTCCGCAGCCGGGCGCCGACCCGCGCCGCGAGCACCTCTCCCCCGGCCTGGCCGACCTCGCCGCCGAGCACCACGCAGCCGGGGTCGAGAACCGCGGTGACGGCGGCCGCGCCGATGGCGAGACGGTCGGCGAGGGCGTCGAGGAAGCGGCCGGCGGCCGTGGTGCCTGTCCCGGCGGCCCCACGGCCGGGCTCTCCGTCCAGGACCGACCCCGACTCCACCGCCTCGACCGCCGCCGCGACCACCCGCGCCGCTTCCGGCCCGTCCAGCGGCTCCCCGGCCGGCAGGCCGTGTTCGCGGGCGAGCGCGCCGATCGCGGCGGCCCCCGCCAGGGCGTGGAAGCCGCCGTCGCAGTCGGTGGCCGAGGGCAGCGAGCCGGTGCCGGGGACCGGCAGGAAGCCGATCTCGCCCGTGCCGCCGGAGGCGCCCCGGCGCAGGCGGCCGTCGAGGACGACGGCGGCGCCGACGCCGTGTCCCAGCCACAGCAGGACGAAGGTGTCCCGGTCGCGCGCGGCGCCCTCGCGCTGTTCGGCGAGGGCCGCGAGGTTGGTCTCGTTCTCGACGGTGACCCGCGCCTTCGGAAGTCGCCGCTGGAGCGCGGCGACCAGGCTGCGGTGCCAGGCGGGCAGCCCGCTGGAGTCACGCAGGTCACCGGTGGCCGGGTCGACCAGACCGGGCGCGCCGATGCCCACGGTGTGCAGCCCAGCCCAGGCGTCCGGCCCCGCCTTCCGCGCCGCCTCCTCCACGGCGGCGACCGCCTGCTCGACGGCGGAGCCGGTGCCGCTCCCGGCGTCGATGGGCACCGCCACCTCGGCCAGCACCCGCCCGACCAGGTCGGAGACGAGCACGAGGACGCCCCCGGTGCGGACGTCGAGGGCGGCCAGGTGGGCGCGGTCGGCGGCGATGCCGTACAGCCGGGCGTTGGGGCCGCGGCGCTGCTCGCCCGACTCCCCCACGACCCGGATGTGGCCGGAGACGGAGAGGCGCTCGACGAGGTCGCTCACGGTGGGCCGGGACAGTCCGGTGAGCTGTTTGAGCTGTCCGGCCGTCAGCGGGCCCTCCTGCTGCAGCAGCCGCAGGGCGAGCCGGTCGTTGATGGCCCGTGCGGTGCTCGGTGATGCGGGCATGACGGGAATCCTCCCAGAGGCGGGCCGCCGGACGCACTCTATCTATCAGGCAGGGTCCCTGATAGTTTGCGCGGTGCCGTGGAGCAGGTGCGGCGGGGACCGACCCGGGGAGGGACGTGGACATGGGTGATGCGAGCCGGCCGGCCGGCGAGGTCAAGCGCGCCCGGTACGCCGTGGCCGCGGTGTTCGCCGTGCACGGCGCCGTGACGGGCTCCTTCGCCACCCGCGTGCCCTGGATCCAGGAGCATGCCGGGCTGAGCGCGGGCCGGCTCGGGTTCGCGCTCGCCTTCACCGCGCTCGGCGCCTCCGTCGCGATGCCGCTGGCGGGCCGGATCAGTCACCGCTTCGGCAGCCGTACGGCCCTGCGCGGGCTGCTCGCGCTGTGGACCCTCTCCCTGGTGCTGCCCTCGCTGGCGCCGAACCTGCTCACGCTGTGCCTGGGGATGTTCGCCTACGGCGCCGCCTCCGGCATGGCGGACGTGGTGATGAACGCGCTCGGCGTGGAGATCGAGCGGCTGCTCGGCAGGTCGATCATGTCGGGCCTGCACGGCATGTGGAGCACGGGTGCGCTGATCGGATCGGCGGCGGGCACGCTCGCCGCGCATCTCGGCTCCGACGCCCGGCTCCATCACGTCCTGGCCGCGGGCGTGCTCACCGTGCTGGGGCAGCTGGCCTGCGCCTGGGTGCTGGACGTGCAGCCCGCCGAGGACGAGGAGCCGCCGCCCAGGTTCGCGCTGCCGCCCCGCTCCGCCCTGCTGATCGGCGCGGTCGGCTTCTGCGCGGTGTTCGCGGAGGGGGCGAGCCTGGACTGGTCGGCGGTGTTCCTGAAGGACCGGCTGGACGGCTCGCCGGGCCTGGCCGCGGCCACCACGACCGGGTTCATGCTGACCATGGCCGTCGCCCGGATCGCCGGGGACGCGGTGGTGAACCGCTTCGGCGCGGTGCGCACGGTCCGTACGGGCGGTCTGCTCGCCGGGGCGGGCGGCCTGCTGGTGGTCCTCGCGGACCGGCCGCCGCTGGCCATGACCGGCTTCGCGCTGATGGGCCTCGGCATCGCGGTGGTGGTCCCGCTGTGCTTCGCGGCGGCGGGGCACTCGGGGCCCAACCCGAGCCAGGCCATCGCGGGCGTGGCCACGATCACCTACACCTCGGGGCTGATCGCGCCGAGCCTGATCGGCGGGGTGGCGCAGGCGACCAGCCTGACCGTGTCGTTCGCCGTGGTGACCTTGCTGGCCTGCGCGCTCGCGGGGTTCGCGGGTGTGCTGCGCACCGCCGAGCGCGGTGGCGGCGAGGTCAGCCGGCGGCCCGCAGCAGTTCCCGGCCCACCTGCCTGAACCCCTCGCTCCAGGGCGCGGGCCGCAGTGTGCCCGCGTCCAGCCGGACCAGGACGCGGGTGCCGCGCGCGTAGGTCGTGGCGCCGTCGGCCGAGCAGAGGCGGAAGCCGTAGGTCAGGCCCGTGGTACCGAGCCGCTCCAGCCAGAGGTGGACGGCGTAGGCGCCGGGGCGGGTGACGGGCGTCTCATAGCCGATGACGAGTTCGCGGACCGCGTTGCAGGCGTCCCCGGCGGCCGTCCAGTCGCCGTCGAAGCGGACGCCGTGACCGTTCCACAGCTCGGTCCAGGCGCGCTCGACGAGCAGCGGGTAGCGGGCGTTGTGCAGGAGTCCGAGCGCGTCCAGGTCGTCGAAGTGCACGGCGACGGGGACCAGTTGGCCGTACGGCACGGCGGGAACGGTCGGGGCTTCGGCGGTCACGGCGGGGCTCCTGCGGCGGGCGGACGGGGCGGGGAACGCCCCCGGACCCGAACATACTAAGCGACCGCTCAGGAGCCCTTCCGGGTAACTCCCCTGGTCAGGCCGGGGTGCCCGGACACGCGTTCCCGGCGCGCGAAGGGCACCGCGGACGCGAAGCGCGCCTCCGTACCCCTGACAATGGTGCGGACCCTCTTCAGTACAGAGAAAGCGAAACCCCACCATGGACCTCGGCGTGCGCTGGAAGCTGCACGGTGATGGAAAGTCACCCGCACCCGGAGCGGTGGTACGCCCCGACGAACGGCTGACCTGGCCGCGCACGGTGGGCCTGGGCGCCCAGCACGTCGTGGCGATGTTCGGCGCCTCCTTCGTCGCCCCCGTGCTCATGGGCCTGGACCCCAACCTGGCGATCATGATGTCGGGTGTGGCGACGGTGATCTTCCTGCTCGCCACGCGCGGCCGGGTCCCCAGCTACCTGGGCTGCTCGCTGTCCTTCGTGGGCGTGGCCGCCGTGATCCGCGCGGACGGCGGCAGCAGCGCGACGGTGACCGGCGCGATCCTCGTCGTCGGTGTGGTGCTGTTCCTGGTGGGTCTCGCCGTGCAGCGGTTCGGCGCGCGGATCATCCACGCAGCGATGCCGCCGATCGTCACGGGCGCCGTGGTCATGCTGATCGGCTTCAACCTCGCCCCGGTGACCGCCACGACGTACTGGCCGCAGGACCAGTGGACGGCGCTGCTGGTGATGCTGTTCACCGGTCTGGCCGTGGTCTGCCTGCGCGGTTTCTGGTCGCGCATCGCCATCTTCCTGGGCCTGGTCTTCGGTTACCTCATCTCCTGGATCTTCGACCTGACCCTCGGCAAGATCCACTCGACGGACGCGAGCGGCAAGGTCACCGACCACTGGCGCCTGGACCTGTCCGGCGTCTCCCAGGCGGACTGGATCGGGCTGCCCACCTTCCACGGGCCGTCCTTCCAGTGGTCGGCGATCCTGGTCGCGCTGCCGGTCGTGATCGCCCTGGTCGCGGAGAACGCGGGCCACGTCAAGGCGGTCGGCGAGATGACGGGCGACTCGCTCGACGACAAGCTCGGCACCGCGATCTCGGCGGACGGCGTCGCCTCCGTGCTCTCCACCGCGGTCGGCGGCCCGCCGAACACCACGTACTCCGAGAACATCGGCGTCATGGCCGCGACCCGCGTGTACTCCACCGCCGCCTACTGGGCCGCCGCCTGCTTCGCCCTGCTCTTCGGCGTCTGCCCGAAGTTCGGCGCGGTGGTCGCCGCGATCCCCGGCGGCGTCCTCGGCGGCATCACCGTCATCCTGTACGGCATGATCGGCCTGCTCGGCGCCCAGATCTGGCTGCACGGCAAGGTGGACCTGCGCAATCCGCTGAACCTGGTCCCGGCGGCCGCCGGCATCATCATCGGCGTCGGCAACGTCACCATGAAGTTCACCGACACCTTCTCCCTGAGCGGCATCGCGCTGGGCACCCTGGTGGTCATCACCGGCTACCACGCGCTGCGCGCGTTCGCCCCGGCGCACCTGAAGACGCAGGAGCCGTTGCTGGACGAGGGCACGTCGAAGTACGACGAGTCGGACGAGCACACCGCGCGGCCCGAGAAGCCGTAACGGCACGGTCCGGCCCGGCGTTCGCTCGTTTTGGCGAAGCGCCGGGCCGGTCGGCCCGCCGCCCGGCGCGCGGCTGCCACCCTTCCCCCATGGCGCTGCCGCGATACCCCACCACCCCCGTCGACGCCGTCCTGTCCCGGATGCGCGCGCTCGGCGCGGAGCTGCCCCGGCGGGACGGGGTGGCCGTGTTCAACCGGGTCTACCTCAGCGTCACCGAGGAGGTGGACCGGCGGCTGGACGCCGGCGAGTTCACCGACCCGTGCGCGGCGGCCGCCCTGGACGTGCGGTTCGCCGAGCGCTATCTGGAGGCCGTGGACGCGGTCGCCGAGGACCGCCGGCCGCCCGCCTGCTGGCGCCCGCTGTTCCAGCTCCGCCGCCATCCCGGCGTCACCCCGCTGCAGTTCGCACTGGCCGGCATCAACGCCCACATCGGGCACGACCTGGCGCTGGCGGTGGTGGACACCTGCCGGGCGCTGGGCTGCGAACCGGCCGACCTGGAGGACGAGTTCGACCGGGTGGGCGAGCTGCTCACGGCGCTGGAGGAGCGCATCCGGGAGGATCTGATGCCCGGCCCCGACCTGCTCCAGATCGCCGACCCCATCACGCACCTGCTGGGCTCCTGGAGCCTGGAGCGGGCCCGTGACGCCACCTGGTCGGCGGCCCGCGTCCTGTGGGCGCTGCGCCGCTGCGGGGACGTGGCCGAGGAGTTCGCCGCCCGGCTGGACGCCGCGGTCGGGCTCGCGGGCCGGATGCTCCTCACCCCGCTCCGCGACTGATCCGGCCGGAACTCACCCCTTCCGGTGACTCCCGGAACAGTCGGGCGAGGGCCGCGCGTTGAAGGGACATCCCGACGCGAAGGAGCACCGGTATGACGACCAGGCTCGGCCTCGGCCTTCCCCAGATGCGCCAGTACGACATCGGCAGGGACGTGCCCGACGTGGCGCGCGCGGCCGAGGAGATCGGCTACGACAGCCTGTGGGTCTTCGAGCGGGCCCTGGTCCCGGACCCCGCCACCCAGGGTCTGTACGGCATACCGGGCATGCCCTGGCCGGAGTGGTACCGGGGCGTGGCCGACCCGCTGGTCACCCTCACCCTGGCCGCGTCCGCGACCTCGCGGGCCGAGCTGGGCTCCAGCGTGCTGGTGGCCCCGCTGCACCTGCCGTTCCAGCTCGCCAGGACGCTGGCGACGCTGGACGTGGCGAGCGGCGGCCGGGTCGTCGCGGGCTTCGGCACCGGCTGGTCCCTCGACGAGTACGCGGCGTCCGGCGTGCGGCCCTTCGAGGAGCGGGGTGCGGCGCTGGACGAGGTGCTCGCGGTGTGCCGGGCGGTGTGGGGTCCCGATCCGGTCGTACATCACGGCAAGACCACCGACATCGCCTCCGCGATCGTCGGCCCGAAACCGGTGCGGCCGGTCCCGGTCCTGCTGGCGGCGACCAACCGCCGGGCGATGCGGCGGCTGGTGGAGCATGCGGACGGCTGGCTGCCGGGCGCCTACGGTCCCGAGCAGCTCGCCACCCAGTGGCGCGATCTGCGCGAGCTGGCCGAGGAACAGGGCCGCACGGAGCCGGTCCGCACCGTGATCAGGGTGAACGCGCGCGTGTCGGACAAGCCCCGCACCGACGCCGACCGCCCGGCGTTCGAGGGCGACGCGGACCAGATCGTGGCCGACATCGCGGCGCACACCGGCATCGTTCCGGACGCGGAGATCCTCCTCGACGTCCAGAGCGAGGCGCGGGACGCGGCCGAGCTGAAGGAGACCGCCGCCGAGCTCTACGAGAAGGCGCGGGCGGCCGGGATCTGAGTCCCGGCCGCCGCCGCTCCCGCTCAGTCCTCGGGCAGCTCGACGGGCGCGATCTCGTCGTAGACGTCGCCCGGGCCCGGGTTGGTCGGGTCGGTCTCGCCGCCGAAGTGCCGCATGACGCCCCAGACCGCGTTCAGCGCGGTCTGGACCGCGCCCTCGGCCCAGCCGGCCGTCCAGGAGATGTCGTCACCGGCGAGGAAGACACCCCGCTTGTCCTCGGGCAGCCGGTCCTGCATGAAGTGCGTGAACAGGCGGCGCTGGTAGCGGTAGTGGCCGGGCAGGTTGGCCTTGAACGCGCCCATGAAGTAGGGCTCGTTCTCCCAGGAGACGGTCACCGGGTTGCCGATGATGTGCTTCCGGATGTCGACCTTCGGGTAGATCTCGCCGAGCGACTTCAGCATGACCTCCATCCGCTCGTTCGCGGACAGCGGCAGCCACTTCAGGCTGTCGTCGCACCAGGTGTAGGAGAGGCAGATGACGGCCGGCTTGTCCGGGCCCTCGTCCAGCAGGTAGGTGCCGCGGGTCATGCGGTCGGTGAGCGTCATCGACATGACGTCACGGCCCGTCGCCTCGTCCTTGTCCAGCCAGAACGGCCGGTCGACGGGCACGAACAGCTTGCTGGACTCCATGTAGTGGGTCCGCTCGATCGCCGTCCAGTGGTCGATCGGGAAGAGCGAGTCGTCGCAGGCGATCTTGGAGAGCAGCATCCAGGACTGGGCGGTGAAGACGGCCGCCTCGTAGGTCCGGATGTCGCCGTTCGCGTCGGTGACCGTGATCCGGTTGCCCGAGGTGCGGTTCAGCCGGGTCACGGCCGGGCGGGGCTCGCCGTTCACGTGCAGCGAGGCCAGCGAGGTGCCGTAGGGCCAGTGCACGATCTTCTCGGGCTCGCGCTCCCACATCCGCAGCGGGAGCTGCTGGGAGCCGCCGACGATGCCCCGGTGGTGGTCGTCGGCCTCGGTGTAGACGACGCGGAGGATCTCCAGAATGGAGTTGGGGAAGTCGGTGTCCCAGCCGCCGGTGCCGAAGCCGACCTGGCCGAAGATCTCGCGGTGCCGGAAGGACTTGAACGCCTCGGAGTCGCAGAGGAAGCCGTAGAAGGTCTGGTTGTCGAGCTTCTCGACCAGCTTCGCCCAGATCTCGCGGATGCGCGGCACGTCACGCTCGCGCATGGCGCGGTTCATGTCGGAGAAGTCGGCGCCCTCCTCCAGGCACTTGTTCCACGCGGCGGCGACGTCCCGGTAGACCTGGGGCAGGTCCTCGACCGTCTCGGCGTAGTGCGACTCGCCCTTGAGGTCCACGACGGTCGACGGGGTGCCCTCGGCCAGCGGGTTGGGGAACGGCCGGGTGTGCAGGCCGACGAGGTCGATGTAGTGCTGGAGCGCCGTGGAGGACGGCGGGAAGCGCATCGCGCCCATCTCGGCGGTCAGCGACTCGTCGCAGCCCTCGAACCCGACGGTGCGCAGCCGGCCGCCGAGCTGGTCGGCCTCGTAGACGACGGGCTTGAGGCCCATCTTCATCAGCTCGTAGGCGGCCACGATGCCGGAAAGGCCGCCGCCGATGACGGCGACCTCGGTGCCGTGCTCGGTCGCCGGTATCTGGCCGAGGCCCGCCGGGTGGGCGAGGAAGTCGTCGTAGGCGTAGGGGAAGTCCGGGCCGAACATGGTGATCGGCGGCTGCTGCTCGTCGGCGTGCTCGACGGCGTTGGGCACCGTGGACGTCATGGGGTACGGACTCCTTGCGCGGAAGTACTGCGAGGAACTGAGGGGGGAAGGGTTCAGCGGGCCGGGCCGAGGGACCCGTAGAGGCCGGGGCGGCGGTCGGCCAGGTACGGGTTGGCGTCGCGGGAGGCGGCCAGGAAGGCGGGGTCGGCGTCGGCGAACACCAGCTGGGCCCCGGCGCGCCCGGCGCGGACGCGGGCCACGCCGTCGGGACCGGCCAGCGTGGACAGCCCGACGAACTCGAACTCCCCCTCCTGCCCGACCCGGTTGACGTAGGCCACGTACATCTGGTTCTCGAAGGCGCGCACCGGGATCATCGACTCCGGCACGAACTGGTACGGGTGCATCTGCGCGGTCGGCACGATCAGCAGGTCGGTGCCGGCCAGCGCGTGGGCGCGGACGTTCTCCGGGAACTCGACGTCGTAGCAGATCAGCAGGCCCACGGTGAGGCCGTTCAGCTCGGTCTGGACGACCTGCCGCTCGCCCGGCGTGAAGTGGTCGCGCTCGAAGCAGCCGAAGAGGTGGGTCTTGCGGTAGTTGGCGAGCCGGCCGCCCTCGGCGGAGATGATCTGGGCGGAGTTGTACACCGTGCCGCCGTCGCGCTCGGGGTAGCCGTAGGCGATGGCCAGGCCGTGCCGGGCGGCGATGTCGGCGACCGCGTCGGCCGAGTCGCCGTCGGCGGGCTCGGCGAGGTGGGGGATCTCCCCGCCGATCGCGTACCCGGTGAGGAACATCTCCGGTGCGGCCAGCAGCCCGGCGCCCGCCTCGGCGGCGCGGCCCGCGGCCTCGTCGAGGACCTTGAGGTTCTCGGCGACGGAGCCGGGGCGGCCGGAGCTCTGGAGCAGGGCGGTGCGCATGCGTGGTCCTCACCGGAAAAATGGGGGTTCGGGGAGACATCGACGGGGATCGATGAGCCAGTAAGACGGTAAGGTCGGCGCGCTCACCCGGACAAGAAGCACCCGTTGCGCGCCGGTGCGCGGTTCGTTGCGTCGGTGCGGTCCCGTACGGCGATTCGTTGCGCCTGTCCCGGGTACACGCGCGTAGACGACGGCTACAGCTCGCGCAGCCTGCGCACGATCTCCCGCAGCAGCTCCGGGTCGGCCGCGGCACCGTGGACCGGGAGACGGCGGGGCGCGTCGATGCGGACCAGGCCCTGTTCGGCCAGGTCACCGAGGAGAACCCGGACGACGGTGAGGGGCAGGTCGGCGTCGGCCGCCAGCTCGACCACCGGGCGCGGCCCCCGTCGGACATGGCCGAGCAGGGCCGCCCGGGCGTGGTCGACGCCGGGCCCGTCCGGCCCGGGCTCCAGGGCCGTGACCCGCGACATCAGGTCGATGGTGTGCCGGGCCGAGGGCCGGGTGCGGCCTCGGGTGACGGTGTAGGGGCGGACCATCGCCCCGGTGTCCTCCTCGTACCAGCAGTCCTCGTCCACCGGTCAGGACGCCGAGCGGGCCGCGGCGTCCAGGTGGCGGCCGAGGCGGCGGACGAGCAGGGCCATTTCATGGGCGAGCTGCCCCACGTCGGTGCGGGACTCGCTGAGCACGGCGAGACGGCTGCCGTGTCCGGCGGGCGTGAGGAAGAGGTAGGCGTCCTCCAGCATGACCATGGTCTGCCGCACCCCGCCCGCGGCGAACCGCTCCCCCGCGGAGTCGGCGAGCCCCTGGAGGCCCGAGCAGACGGCGGACAGGTGCTCGATGTCGCGGCGGCGCATCCCGTCGGAGCTGCTGAGCGGGAGTCCGTCGGCGGTGAGGAGCACGGCCTGGCGGACGTGTTCGGTGCGCGAGACGAGGTCGTCGAGCAGCCAGCCCAGGTCGGTGCCGGGCGCGCCCGGGGGCACGGCCGGGTTCTCCGGGTTCAGATCGTCACCGTACATCGTCGGTGTCCGTCCCTTCGTCGGCTTGCGCGTCGGTGGGGGTGCCGGTCCCGCCCGGGGCGGGCAGGCCGTTGCGGCCATCGTGCAGGCCCCGCTGGAAGGCGGCGAACAGGGCGCGCATCTCCTCGGGGTCGGCGGCGCCGAGCGGGGAGTCCTCGGGAGGACCGGCGCGCAGTTCCGGCGCGAGGGACGCCTGCCGGGTGCGTGTGGGCAGCGCGGCGCCCGGGGGGACCGGTGCCTGGTCGGTGAGGTTGCCCGGCCACAGGAAGTGGTAGAAGCCCGTGACCAGACCCGCGTCGCGCG
>NZ_JBEYXQ010000036.1:0-18626 GCF_040645115.1 Streptomyces sp. NPDC046860
GCCCCGTTGCCCGCCCCGTCCGCGTCGGCGTGGGCGTCGCCGCGCGCGCCCGCCCACCCCCCGGCCCCGCCGCTCGCCGTTTCAGCCGGTCACAGCCCGCCCAGCTCGGCCGCGTACGGGGGCTCGGCGCCCGCCCGTGAGCAGGTGATCGCCGCCGCCCGTGCGGCGAACCCGAGCAGACGCCGCCAGGCGTCCGGACCGAGCGCGGCGAGCCCCCGCGCGGAGAGCGCGTCCAGGGTGGACAGCCCGTGCAGCAGGGCCGCGTTCACCGTGTCCCCGGCGCCGATGGTGTCCACGACGTCGACCTTCTCGCCGGGCACCCGGTGCTCCGAGCCGTCGGCGGTGAAGACCGTGAGACCGTCGCCGCCCCGCGTGATCACCACGGCCGAGGGGCCCGCGGCGAGCCACTCGCGCGGGGTGCCGCCCAGCCACTCGGCGTCCTCCTCGGACAGCTTCAGCAGCGTCACCGAGGGCAGCCAGCCGCGGAAACGCTCGCGGTAGGCGTCCGCGTCCGGGATCAGCCCCGCCCGGATGTTGGGGTCGAGCGCGGTGAACAGGCCCTGTCCGGCGGCCGACCGCATCAGCTCCTCGTAGGCGCTCGCCCCCGGCTCCAGCACGAGCGAGCAGGTGCCGAAGGATACGGCGCGAGTGCCGTCGGGCAGGGCCGCCGGTGCGGTGTACAGACGGTCGGCGGTGCCCTCGACGTAGAAGGAGTAGGCCGCCGAGCCGCCGGGGTCGATGGTGGCCACCGCGAGCGTGGTCGGCTCGGGGCCGCGCTGCACCGCGGACACGTCCACGCCCGCCCGCCGCAGTCCGTCGAGCAGGGCCTCGCCGAAGGCGTCGTGCGAGGCACGCGAGGCGAACGCGGTCGGCGAATCGAGCCGGCCGAGGGCCACGGCGGTGTTGAAGGGGCCGCCGCCGAGGGCCGGCCGGAGTGCGGCCAGAGCGCCACGGCCCTGCGGTACCAGGTCGATCAGTGCCTCACCGGCGACGACGATCACGGGGTGGTTCCCTTCTCGGACTGCGAGGTCGGTTCCGTCCTGCTCCCGGCGTCCGCCGGGGCAGACGCTGGGGCGCCGCCGTCCGGACCGTTCTCCGGGCAGCCGCAGGAGGCGCGGTGGACGAAGATGCAGGGCAGCCGCACGGTCCCGGCCGCCCGGCCCGGCTCCGCGAGGCGCTCCAGCAGCACCCGGACGGCCTGGGCGCCCATCTCCCGGCTGGGCTGGGCGATCGCGGTGAGCCGGGGTGCGAAGAGATCGGCCCAGGCGAAGTCGTCGAAGCAGCACAGGGCGATGTCGCCGGGCACCCTCAGACCGCGCTCCCGCAGGGCCCGCAGGGCGCCGATGGTCATCGCGTTATTGGCCGTGATCAGCGCCGTGGGCGCGTCGGGCAGGGCAAGCAGCGCGGCCGTGGCCCGCTCGGCACCGGTGGACTCGGAGCTGCCGGACACCACGAGTTCCGCGTCGTGGGCCAGACCCGAGGCTGCGAGCCCCTGCTCGTAGCCCGCGATCCGCTCACTGGTGGTGCTCAGCCCCGGCAGCCCGGCGACCAGGCCGATCCGCCGGTGTCCCAGCGCGGCGAGGTGGGTGACCAGTTCGGCCATGGGGCCGGAGTTCTCGGCGCAGACCTGGTCGAAGGGCCCCTGGCCGAGCAGGTCGCCCCCGGGGCCGGTGGGGCCGAGCGCCCGGTCCAGCAGCACCGTCGGCACGGACTGGCGGCGCAGGTAGGCCACGAGGTCGCCCGGCTCGGCCGAGGGAGCGACGATCATGCCGTCCACCCGCCGCTCGTGCAGCAGTTGGACGACCTTCAGCTCGTGCCCGGGGTCGTCGTGCGGGTCGGCGATGAGCAGGCTGTAGCCGGCGTCCAGCGCCGCGGCCTCCACGCCTTGGAGGATCTCCGTGAAGTACGGGTTGCTGATCGCCGATACCGCGAGCCCGATGGAACGGGTCCGTGAGGTCACCAGGGACCGGGCGAGGGAGTTGGGCGTGTAGCCGAGGGCCTCGACGGCCTCCAGTACGGCCTGCCGGGTGTGGGGGAGCACCGGGCGCGTGCCGTTGAGCACGTGGGAGACGGTCGCCACGGAGACACCGGCGCTCCGGGCCACGTCGGCCATGGTGGGCATCGCGCTTCCCTCCGAGGTGTGAAGTTGACCAGCCCGTCCGTTCGCGGCGGGGGAGCAGGGCCCGGGGTGTTCGCCCCGGGGTCCTCCGGGCGGGAAAGTATCCCATCCACCACCCTCGCGTAAACGCTTGCGCAAGCGCTTGCGGAGTTACGGCCGCCCGGAGGGCCCCGCTGCACGGGCGCCCGCTGCGCCCGCCCCGCCCCGAAACCGCCCCCTCCGCCCGGATAGGGTCGCCCTGCACACCCCCTGACCTGTGGAGACACCGATGCCCGCCCGATCGTCCGCGAGCCGCCGTACCGTCCTTCGAGGAGCCGCGGTGGCGCCGGTCGCCGGACTCGGTCTGGCCGCCTGCTCGGCGCCCCGGGACCAGGCCGCGTCGGCGGTCACGTCCTCCGTCGACCTGGGCGCCGAGGGCGAGGTGGCCAAGGGCGCGGCGAAGCTCTATCGCGAGCACAACGTGGTGGTCGCCCGGGACGCCGCGGGCGGCCTGAAGGCGTACAGCCTGGTCTGCACGCACGCGGGCTGCGTGATCAACAAGCTGCGGGGCACGACCCTGGTCTGCCCCTGCCACGGCAGCGAGTTCGACGCCGTCACCGGCGAGGTCGTCCAGGCCCCGGCGACCGAGGCGCTGGCCGAGCTGCCGGTGAAGGTGTCCGACGGCCGGATCGTCGCGGGCCCGGCCGCCTGACGGGACCGGGCACCGGTCAGGGCCGCACGTGCGCCGGGGCGGCGCTCACTCCCACTCCCAGGCGATACCGACCGTCCCCGGCCGGACCCTCGGCTCGACCACGTGCACGCTGCGGTGCGGCTCGCCGACCGCCAGCTCCTGCCGTCCCGCGCGGGGTGCCGCGGGGGAGAACTGCGTGAAACGGTGGCAGCGGACCGGCAGCGCGGACGCGTCGAAGCGCACCTGGAGCGCGTACTGGCCGCCGGGAGAGCCGAAGCGGTGGACGTACTCGTGCGAGGCACCCGCGGTGCCGTCGGTGATGCCGTACCGGAAGAGGAAGGTGTCGCCGGGGCGCAGCCGGGTGCCGAACAGCAGCTCGGTCACCAGGACGCCGGTGTCCCGGTCCAGCCGGACGCGGCCGGTACGGCAGTTCTCCAGCGCCCGGACGGCCATCGCCTCCGGACGGCAGCCGGGATCGCCGTGGTGCACGGCGACGAAGCGGTCCACGCCCTCGCGGTGGGCCCGCACGATGTGCTCGGACTCGCGGCTCTCCAGCTCGCGCCGCCCCCCGATGCGGACCCGCTCGCTGTGGCCGAGGGTGTGCATGCCGCCGTCCGCGGACCAGTCCAGCTCCGCCCGGAGCCGGTCCAGGGTGTCGGACGCCTCGATCAGCGAGCGGTAGGAGCGCGGCGCCGGACGGTCCGCGCCGGCCTGCCCGGGGGCCTCGGCCAGCAGCCTGATCAGGGACTCCTCCGGCAGCCGGAGAATCTCCTCCAGCGCGCGCACGGCACGCAGCGACTCCGGGCGCTGGGGGCGGCGGGCGCCCTGCTGCCAGTAGCTGAGGCTGGTCACACCGACCTTCACCCCGTGGCGCGAGAGGTGGTGCTGCACCCGCTGGAGCGGCAGCCCGCGGGCGGCTATCGCGGCACGCAGCGCCACATGGAAGGGGCCGCCCCGCAGGGCCGTCTCCAGCTCGGCGGCGGTGAGGTCCGGGTGCTCTGTGACATGCGGCATGCACAGAAGCCTTTCTGTGAGGTGTCACCGCGGCTGGTCAGACCGCGGTGCGGGGTTGTGTGCCACCCCGTGGGGCCCCCGGGGGCGCGCTCGCGGACGGATGCGCCGTTCGCGCGCTCCGGGTGCGCGGCCCCGAGTTCCCCCGCATTGAAGCGTGTTGACCAGACCCCGACAACACCCAGTGCGGTGTCGTGGCCGGGATGATGACGCCCCAGGACCCGCCCGCGGGGGTCGTCCACAGGTCCGCCGGCGGGCTTCCCGGCACCTCCGCCACCGTTGTCCACAGGCACGGCGCGGTGTCGGCGCTCGCCAGTAGGGTGTGAGTCATGGCCGACCCCTCCAGCTACCGCCCCAGGCCGGGCGAGATCCCGGACTCCCCGGGGGTGTACAGGTTCCGAGACGAGCACCGCCGGGTGATCTACGTCGGAAAGGCGAAGAGCCTGCGCCAGCGCCTGGCGAACTACTTCCAGGACCTGGCGAACCTGCACCCGCGGACCCGTTCCATGGTCACCACCGCCGCGTCCGTGGAGTGGACCGTGGTGTCCACGGAGGTCGAGGCTTTGCAGCTGGAGTACTCCTGGATCAAGGAGTACGACCCCCGGTTCAACGTCAAGTACCGCGACGACAAGAGCTACCCCTACCTCGCGGTGACGATGAACGAGGAGTTCCCGCGCGTGCAGGTGATGCGCGGTCACAAGAGGAAGGGCGTGCGGTACTTCGGCCCCTACGCCCACGCGTGGGCGATCCGGGACACCGTCGACCTGCTGCTGCGCGTCTTCCCCGTGCGCACCTGCTCGGCCGGCGTCTTCAAGAACGCCGAGCGCACCGGCCGCCCCTGCCTGCTCGGGTACATCGGCAAGTGCTCCGCGCCCTGCGTCGGCCGGATCTCGCCGGAGGACCACTACGAGCTGGCCGAGGAGTTCTGCGACTTCATGGCCGGCCGCACCGGCACCTATCTCCGCCGCCTGGAGAAGCAGATGGCCGAGGCGTCCGACGAGATGGAGTACGAACGGGCCGCCCGCCTGCGCGACGACGTCGGCGCCCTGAAGAAGGCCATGGAGAAGAACGCGGTCGTGCTCGCCGACGCGACCGACGCCGACCTCATCGCCGTCGCCGAGGACGAACTGGAGGCCGCCGTCCAGATCTTCCACGTGCGCGGCGGCCGGGTGCGCGGCCAGCGCGGCTGGGTCACCGACAAGGTCGAGGAGATCACCACCGGCGCCCTGGTCGAGCACGCCCTCCAGCAGCTCTACGGCGAGGAGACCGGGGACGCCGTCCCCAAGGAGGTGCTGGTCCCGGCGCTGCCGGACCCGGTGGAGCCGGTCCAGGAGTGGCTGACCGGCAGGCGCGGGGCGAACGTCTCGCTGCGCATCCCCCAGCGCGGCGACAAGAAGGCGCTGATGGAGACCGTCCAGCGCAACGCCCAGCAGGCCCTCGTCCTGCACAAGACCAAGCGCGCCTCCGACCTCACCACCCGCTCGCGCGCGCTGGAGGAGATCGCCGAGGCCCTCGATCTCGACAGCGCCCCCCTGCGCATCGAGTGCTACGACATCTCGCACCTCCAGGGCGACGACGTGGTGGCCTCCATGGTCGTCTTCGAGGACGGCCTCCAGCGCAAGAACGAGTACCGCCGCTTCCAGATCAAGGGCTTCGCCGGCCAGGACGACGTCCGCTCCATGCACGAGGTGATCACCCGGCGCTTCCGCCGCTATCTGGCGGAGAAGGAGCGCTCCGGCGAGTGGGCGGGCGCCGAGGACACCGAGGTGAACGGCACGCCCCAGCCGGTCGACGGCGTTCCGGCCCCGGGCGAGGACGACGGTCTGACCGCGCTCAAGGACGACGACGGCCGTCCCCGGAAGTTCGCCTACCCGCCCCAGCTCGTCGTGGTCGACGGCGGACGCCCGCAGGTCGCCGCCGCCCGGCGGGCGCTGGACGAGCTGGGCATCGACGACATCGCCGTGTGCGGCCTCGCCAAGCGCCTCGAAGAGGTCTGGGTGCCCGGCGAGGAGGACCCCGTCGTGCTGCCCCGCAGCAGCGAGGGCCTCTACCTCCTCCAGCGCGTGCGCGACGAGGCCCACCGCTTCGCCATCACCTACCAGCGCGCCAAACGGGCCAAGCGGCTGCGCAGCGGCCCTCTCGACGAGGTGCCCGGCCTCGGCGAGACCCGCAAGCAGGCCCTGATCAAGCACTTCGGCTCGGTCAAGCGCCTGCGGGCCGCGACACTCGAACAGATCCAGGAAGTACCCGGCATAGGCCGGAAGACGGCCGAGACCATCGCCGTGGCTCTCGCCCGTTCGGCCCCGGCCGCGCCCGCCGTGAACACGGCGACCGGAGAGATCATTGAGGAAGAGGAACCCGACACGACGGGCGGTTCCTCCGGAGAGTCCGTGAGCGCGGGCCTCCCGGACGACCGACGGGGGCAGGAGACATGACCGAGCACCAGGCACGGCCCACGGCCCAGCCGGCGGGCACCCACGCGGCGGCGGACGACAGCCGCCCACGGGCAGCGGAACAGGACAACGGAGCACAGGTGAGTACGGACGTCACGCCGGCAGCGGCCAACGATGCGCCCATCCCCGAACTGGTCATCATCTCCGGCATGTCCGGAGCAGGGCGGTCGACGGCCGCGAAGTGCCTGGAGGACCTCGGCTGGTTCGTCGTCGACAACCTGCCGCCCGCGCTGATCCCCACCATGGTGGAGCTGGGCGCCCGCTCCCAGGGCAACGTGGCGCGGATCGCGGTCGTCGTGGACGTGCGCGGCCGCCGCTTCTTCGACAACCTCCGCGAGTCCCTCGCCGACCTCGACAGCAGGGGAGTCACCCGGCGGATCGTCTTCCTGGAGTCGTCCGACGACGCCCTGGTGCGCCGCTTCGAGTCGGTGCGCCGCCCGCACCCCCTCCAGGGCGACGGCCGCATCGTGGACGGCATCGCCGCCGAGCGGGAGCTGCTGCGCGAGCTGCGCGGCGACGCCGACCTGGTCATCGACACCTCCAGCCTCAACGTGCACGAGCTGCGCGCCAAGATGGACGCCCAGTTCGCCGGCGAGGAGGAGCCCGAGCTGCGGGCCACCGTGATGTCCTTCGGCTTCAAGTACGGCCTCCCGGTCGACGCCGACCTGGTCGCGGACATGCGGTTCCTGCCCAACCCGCACTGGGTCCCGGAGCTGCGCCCCTTCACCGGGGTCAACGAAGAGGTCGCCTCGTACGTCTTCAACCAGCCCGGCGCCAAGGAGTTCCTCGACCGGTACGCCGAGCTGCTCCGTCTGATCGCGGCCGGTTACCGCCGCGAGGGCAAGCGGTACGTGACCATCGCCATCGGCTGCACGGGCGGCAAGCACCGCTCGGTCGCCATGTCGGAGAAGCTCGCCGCGCGCCTCGCGGCGGAGGGCGTGGAGACGGTGGTCGTGCACCGGGACATGGGACGCGAATGACGGGACGTGCACGGCGGCTGCCCGGCCTGCGCCGGGTGGTCCCCGAGGGGCGGCTGAGCCGGGCCACCGACGGAGGCCGGGCGTCCCGCCCCGTCGAGGCCCGGGGCGCGCGGCCCCGCAGGCGCGGGGCCCAGCCCAAGGTGGTGGCCCTCGGCGGCGGCATGGGCCTGTCCGCCTCCCTCGCCGCGCTGCGCAGGATCACCGGTGACCTCACCGCCGTCGTCACGGTCGCCGACGACGGCGGCTCCAGCGGGCGCCTGCGCGACGAACTGGGCGTGCTGCCGCCCGGCGATCTCCGCAAGGCGCTGGCCGCGCTGTGCGGGGACGACGACTGGGGCCAGACGTGGGCCCGTGTCATCCAGCACCGTTTCCAGTCCCAGGGCGACCTGCACGACCACGCGGTCGGGAATGTGCTGATCGTCGCCCTGTGGGAGCAGCTCGGCGACCACGTACAGGCGCTGGACCTGGTCGGCAGGCTGCTGGGCGCGCACGGCCGGGTGCTGCCCATGTCGGCGGTGCCGCTGGAGCTGCAGGCCCTGGTCAGGGGACACGACCCGGAGCGGCCGGAGGACGTGGACACCGTCCGCGGGCAGGCGACCGTCGCGCTGACGCCGGGCGAGGTGCAGTCGGTGCACCTGGTGCCCTCCGACCCGCCCGCCGTGCCGGAGGCGGTCGAGGCGGTGCTGGACGCGGACTGGGTGGTGCTCGGTCCGGGCTCCTGGTTCTCCTCGGTCATCCCGCATCTGCTGGTCCCCGAACTGCTCGACGCGCTCACCGAGACCAAGGCGCGCCGGGTGCTGTCCCTGAACCTCGCTCCGCAGCCCGGCGAAACAGAGGGCTTCTCCCCGCAGCGTCATTTGGAGGTTTTGGGGCGACACGCCCCTAAACTCGCCCTGGACGTGGTGCTGGCCGACGAGGCGGCCGTGCCCGACCGCGATTCGCTCACCGAGGCCGCCAAGCGGCTGGGAGCCGCGGTCGAGCTGGCGCCGGTGGCCCGGACCGACGGAACTCCCCGGCACGATCCGGAGCTGCTGGCCGCCGCGTACGACCGTATTTTTCGGATGCATGGAAGGATCGGCCCATGGCGATGACGGCAGCGGTGAAGGACGAGATCTCCCGGCTCCCCGTCACCCGGACCTGCTGCAGAAAGGCGGAGGTCTCCGCCATTCTGCGGTTCGCCGGCGGCCTTCACCTGGTGAGCGGGCGC
The DNA here is from genome assembly GCF_040645115.1 of Streptomyces sp. NPDC046860. NCBI lineage: Bacteria > Bacillati > Actinomycetota > Actinomycetes > Kitasatosporales > Streptomycetaceae > Streptomyces > Streptomyces sp. NPDC046860. The sequence continues at coordinate 8,441 of NZ_JBEYXQ010000036.1, forward strand.
ATCGTGATCGAGGCGGAGCTGGACACCGCGATGGCGGCCCGGCGCCTCAAGCGGGACATCCTGGAGATCTTCGGCCACAGCTCCGAGCTGATCGTGATGGCGCCCGGCGGGCTGCGGCGCGGTTCGCGCTACGTGGTGCGGGTCGTCGCGGGCGGCGACCAGCTGGCCCGGCAGACCGGGCTCGTGGACGGCCGGGGCCGCCCCATCCGGGGTCTGCCCCCGCAGGTGGTGTCCGGCGCGACCTGTGACGCCGAGGCGGCCTGGCGCGGAGCCTTCCTGGCGCACGGCTCGCTCACCGAGCCCGGCCGGTCCTCCTCGCTGGAGGTCACCTGCCCCGGCCCCGAGGCCGCGCTCGCGCTGGTCGGCGCCGCCCGCAGGCTGTCGATCGCCGCCAAGGCCCGCGAGGTGCGGGGCGTGGACCGGGTCGTCGTCCGCGACGGCGACGCCATCGGCGCCCTGCTCACCCGGCTCGGCGCGCACGAGTCGGTGCTCGCCTGGGAGGAGCGCCGCATGCGGCGCGAGGTCCGCGCGACCGCCAACCGGCTCGCCAACTTCGACGACGCCAACCTGCGCCGCTCGGCGCGGGCCGCGGTGGCCGCCGGGGCGCGGGTGCAGCGGGCGCTGGAGATCCTGGGCGAGGAGGTGCCCGAGCACCTCGCCGCCGCCGGGCGGCTGCGCATGGAGCACAAGCAGGCGTCCCTGGAGGAGCTGGGCGCGCTTGCCGACCCGCCGCTGACCAAGGACGCGGTCGCCGGACGCATCCGCCGGCTGCTGGCGATGGCCGACAAGCGCGCCTCGGACCTGGGCATCCCCAGCACCGAGGCCAACCTCTCGGAGGACCTGGCGGACAACCTCGTCGGCTGAGCCGCGGGAGCCGTAGAAGCAGGGCGCCGACGCCGGTGCCGCCGCCCGTTCGGGTGGTCGGCACCGGCGTTTCGCGTGTCTTTGGGGCGCTCTTGACTCGATCATGCAGTGACATGAGCCTGGCAACCTGTTCGCCACTGTGGCGGACCACCGCGAGGGGGGTTCATGAGACACGGAGCGAGACCCGGGGCCGCAGCGGTCCTCGCCGTCGGGGCGCTGCTCGCCGGAGCGGCCTGCCTCACGCCCGTCGCCCAGGCGCGGGAGTCCGCGCCCGCCGCGGGCGCCGACGAGATCAAGGTCTTCCGGGCCGAGGTGACCCGTGAGCAGGTGCCCCTGCTGCTCAGAGCGGGGCAGGACGCCCATGAGCTGGGGGAGCGGACGACCGCACGCGGCCGTACCTCCGTCGAGGTCCACCTCACCGACCGGCAGGCCCGGCGCCTGGGCGAGCAGGGCGTCCGCCTCACCGAGACCACCCTGCCTGCCGGCGCCGGAAGACGCGTCGCGGCCGCCGCCCAGGGCGTCTTCCGGCCGTACAGCGGCAGCGGCGGGCTCCGGGAGGAACTGCTGCGGACCGCGCGGGAGAACCCCGGCCTGGCCAAGATCGAGTCCATCGGCCGCACGGTGAACGGCCAGGACATCCTCGCGCTCAAGGTCACCAGGAACGCCCGCACCACGAAGGACGGTTCCCGGCCGGCCGTGCTCTACATGTCCAACCAGCACGCGCGCGAATGGATCACGCCGGAGATGACCCGGCGCCTGATGCACCGCTACCTGGACGGCTACCGCTCCGACCGGCGGATCAAGAAGCTCGTGGACACGACCGAGCTGTGGTTCGTGCTGTCCGCCAACCCCGACGGCTACGACTACACCTTCCGCGACTCCGGGACCCGGCTGTGGCGGAAGAACCTGCGCGACCTCAACGGCGACGGCGTCATCGGCGCCGGGGACGGCGTCGACCTCAACCGCAACTTCGGCTACAAGTGGGGCTACGACGACGAGGGTTCGTCCCCCAACCCCGCGAGCGAGACCTACCGCGGCCCGAGCGCCGGCTCCGAACCCGAGACGCGGGCGCTGGACGCGCTGGAGAAGCGCGTCGGATTCGCGTACGGCATCAACTACCACTCCGCCGCCGAACTCCTGCTCTACGGCGTCGGCTGGCAGGTCGCCACCGACACCCCGGACGACGTCCTCTACAAGTCGCTGGCCGGTACCCCCGCCGACTCCGCGATCCCCGGTTACCGTCCCCAGGTCTCCTCGGAGCTCTACACCACCAACGGCGAGGCGGACGGACAGGCCGCCAACGTCAACGGCATGGCGATGTTCACCCCGGAGATGTCCACCTGCGAGACCGCCTCCGAGTCCGACCCGGACGACGCCTGGAACCCCGACGACTGCCGCTCGGTCTTCACCTTCCCGGACGACGAGACGCTGATCCAGCGGGAGTTCGAGAAGAACGTGCCGTTCGCGCTGTCCGTGGCGGAGACCGCCGCCCACCCCGACCGGCCCGTCTCCTCCGTCGGCCTGGACGCGCCCGACTTCACTCCGGCCGCCTTCACCACCTCCTACGCGCGGGGTGACGGACAGCAGGTCGCCGTCGTCGCCCGCAAGGCGGTCCGGGACAAGCGGCTGGTCTACCGCGTCAACGGGGGCCGCGCCCACGAGCGCGCCCTGCGCCCCTGGAAGGGCGGCGAGACCTACGGGGGCGACGACAACCTCCACTTCGACCAGTACCGTGCCGAGGTGCCCGGCCGGAGGCCCGGTGACCGGGTCGAGGTGTGGTCCACCGGCACCGGCCGCGACGGACGCCGGACGTCCGGGCCGCACTTCACCTACACCGTGGCCGACCGGGCCGCCGCCGACACCCTCGTCGTCGCGGAGGAGGGCGCGCCCGCGAGCCGGACCCGCGCCTACACCGACGCGCTCAAGGCCGCCGGACGCACGCCCCTGGTGTGGGACACCGCCCGGCGCGGCGCCCCCGACGCCCTCGGCGTGCTCGGCCACTTCCGCACCGTCGTCCACTACTCCGGCCCCGACGGCCCCGGCAACGCCACCCAGCTCCAGCTCCGCGCGTACCTCAACGAGGGCGGCAGGCTGATCGAGTCCGGCGAGCAGGCCGGAGGCGACGTGGACCTCGGCGAAGGCAACCTCTCCGACGACTTCAGCCAGTACTACCTGGGCGCCTACAGCCGGACCTCCACCAAGGGCGTCACCGGCATCACCGGCACCGGCGCGCTGAAGGGCGTCGACGCCGGGCTCGGGGACGCGCCGGGCGACCCGCTCGACGCGGCCGGCGCCTACGGGGTCACCTCGGACGAGCTGCCCGCCGACCGGTACCCGCGGTTCCGCAGCGCGGGCGCGGGCCGCTTCGCCGGTGCCGTCAATCCGTACGGGCCGTACGCGGGCTCGTACATGGCCGCCGCCGTGCACACCGACGACGCCTACAAGCGGCTCACCCGCACCGTCGACCTCACCGGCGTCACCGCCGCCGACCGGCCCGCGTTCGGCACCCGGCTGCTGTGGGACACCGAGCGCGGCTACGACCACGCGGTGGTGGAGGTGCACACCGTGGGCGCCGACGACTGGACGACGCTGCCGGAGGCGGGCGGTGCGACCTCCGACGCCGTGCCCGCCGAGTGCGAGGCCGGGTTCCTCGTCGAGGAGCACCCCTGGCTCCGGCACTACCTGACGCTCTCGGGCAACGCCTGCACCGCCACCGGCAGCACCGGTCGGTGGCACAGCCTCACCGGACGGTCCTCGGGCTGGCAGCGGGTGGAGTTCGACCTGAGCGCCTACGCGGGCAAGCAGGTCGAGCTGTCCGTCTCCTACATCACCGACCCCGGCACCGGCGGCCACGGCGTGCTCGCCGACGACGCCTCGCTCGTCATCGGCGGCAACGCGAAGGAGACGGAAGGGTTCGAGTCCTCCCTCGGTCCGTGGCGCGTCACCGGGCCCCCGGCCGGGAGCCCCGCGGTCACGAAGGACTGGACCCGCTCCGGCGCCCTCTTCGAGACCTACGGAGCGGTCACGACGAGGGACACGGTGCTGCTCGGATTCGGCCTGGACCAGGTCCCGTCGGCGGCCGGACGGACCGCTCTCGTCCGCAAGGCGCTGACCGCACTCGACAGGTGAGCGAGACCCCCTCTCAACGGTGCGCGGAAGGCCCCCGTATCAGGTGAGCCAACCCGCTCACGAACGAGTGAAAAGCGTGCCGGTGGTGCCCGTCATTCCATGACAAAGAGGGGTGAAAACACCGCCGTTCCGAGGCGTTCCGTACCCTACTGACGGGTACGGAACGCCTGCCCTTTTATGCGCCATCTCGATGTCACCCCACGGGCTGCGGAGGGGTAGGGTCGTGGGTGGTCGGGGACATCCCAAATACAGCTCGCCGGCACCGCATGGCCGGCGTACCAACGAGGAGATCGGTTCGTGACGATCCGCGTAGGCATCAACGGCTTCGGCCGCATCGGGCGTAACTACTTCCGCGCTCTGCTGGAGCAGGGTGCGGACATCGAGGTTGTGGCTGTCAACGACCTGGGTGACACCGCGACCACGGCGCACCTGCTCAAGTACGACACGATCCTGGGCCGCCTGAAGGCCGAGGTCACCCACACCGCCGACACCATCACGGTCGACGGCCACACCATCAAGGTGCTCTCCGAGCGCAACCCCGCCGACATCCCGTGGGGCGAGCTGGGCGTCGACATCGTCATCGAGTCGACCGGCATCTTCACCAAGCGCGACGACGCCGCCAAGCACCTGGCCGGCGGCGCCAAGAAGGTCCTCATCTCGGCTCCGGCCAAGGACGAGGACATCACCATCGTCATGGGCGTCAACCAGGACAAGTACGACCCGGCGAAGGACCACGTCATCTCCAACGCCTCGTGCACCACCAACTGTGTGGCGCCGATGGCGAAGGTGCTGGACGAGAACTTCGGCATCGTCAGCGGTCTGATGACCACGGTGCACGCGTACACCAACGACCAGCGCATCCTGGACTTCCCGCACAAGGACCTGCGCCGCGCCCGCGCCGCCGCCGAGAACATCATCCCGACCACCACGGGTGCCGCCAAGGCCACCGCGCTGGTCCTGCCGCAGCTCAAGGGCAAGCTCGACGGCATCGCGATGCGTGTCCCGGTCCCGACCGGCTCGGCCACCGACCTGGTCGTGGAGCTCCAGCGCGAGGTCACCAAGGACGAGGTCAACGCCGCGTTCAAGAAGGCCTCCGAGGACGGCTCCCTGAAGGGCTTCCTGTCCTACACCGAGGACGAGATCGTCTCCTCCGACATCGTCGGCGACCCGGCCTCCTGCACCTTCGACTCGTCCCTGACCATGGTCCAGGACGGCAACACGGTGAAGATCCTCGGCTGGTACGACAACGAGTGGGGCTACTCCAACCGCCTCGTGGACCTGACGACGTTCGTCGGCGAGCAGCTCTGATCCGCCGGATCGGACACAGCAGGACCCAGAAGTGAGAGCAGGGCCCGGGCAGCGCACGGCCGCGCTGTCCGGGCCCTGTCTCACGCACGGACCACGCCCTCTTACGATCAGGGGCACCACGAGCCCTCTCCAGGAGTCCACTCAATGAAGACGATCGACGAACTTCTCGCCGACGGCGTGAGCGGCAAGCGGGTCTTCGTCCGCGCCGACCTCAACGTGCCGCTGGCGGACGGGACCATCACCGACGACGGCCGCATCCGCGCCGTCGTGCCCACCATCAAGGCCCTCGCGGACGCGGGCGCCGAGGTGGTCGTCGCCTCGCACCTGGGCCGTCCCAAGGGCGCCCCGGCCCCGGCCTTCTCGCTGCTGCCCGTCGCCGAGCGGCTCGGTGAACTCCTCGGTGCCCCGGTCGCCTTCGCCGACGACACCGTGGGCCCCTCCGCCCACGCCGCGGTGGAGGGCCTGGAGCCCGGCCAGGTCGCGGTCATCGAGAACCTGCGCTTCAACCCCGGCGAGACCTCCAAGGACGACGCCGAGCGCGGCGAGTTCGCCGACCGGCTGGCCGCCCTCGCCGACGTGTACGTGGGCGACGGCTTCGGCGCGGTGCATCGCAAGCACGCCTCCGTCTACGACCTTCCGGCCCGGCTGCCGCACTACGCCGGTCACCTGATCGCGCGCGAGGTCGGCGTGCTGAAGAAGCTCACCGACGACGTCGAGCGCCCCTACGTGGTCGTGCTCGGCGGTGCCAAGGTCTCCGACAAGCTCGCCGTGATCGACGAGCTGCTCGGCAAGGCCGACCGCCTGCTCATCGGCGGCGGCATGGCCTACACGTTCCTCAAGGCCCAGGGCCACGAGGTCGGCATCTCCCTCCTCCAGAAGGACCAGATCCCGGCGGTCAAGGAGTACATGGAGCGCGCCGAGAAGAACGGCGTCGAGCTGGTCCTGCCCGTCGACGTCCTGGTCTCCCCGGAGTTCCCGGACCTGAAGACCAAGGCCCCCTCCCGCCACACCGTGGTCGACGCGGACAAGATCCCCGCCGACGAGGAGGGCCTGGACATCGGCCCGAAGACCCGCGAGCTGTACGCCTCGAAGCTCGCCGACGCCCGGACCGTGTTCTGGAACGGCCCGATGGGCGTCTTCGAGCACCCCGACTACGCCGAGGGCACCAAGGCGGTCGCCCAGGCCCTCGCCGACTCCGACGGCTTCAGCGTCGTCGGCGGCGGTGACTCCGCCGCCGCGGTGCGTACGCTCGGTTTCGACGAGAACGCATTCGGCCACATCTCGACCGGCGGCGGCGCCTCCCTCGAATACCTCGAGGGCAAGACGCTCCCCGGCCTCGCCGCACTGGAGGACTGACCCCGCATGACCACTCGCACGCCGATCATGGCGGGCAACTGGAAGATGAACCTCAACCACCTCGAGGCCATCGCGCACGTCCAGAAGCTCGCCTTCGCCCTGGCCGACAAGGACTACGAGGCCGTCGAGGTCGCAGTCCTGCCGCCCTTCACCGACCTGCGCTCCGTGCAGACGCTGGTCGACGGCGACAAGCTCAAGATCAAGTACGGTGCCCAGGACATCTCGGAGCACGACTCCGGCGCCTACACCGGCGAGATCTCCGGCCCGATGCTGGCCAAGCTGAAGTGCTCCTACGTGCTCGCCGGCCACTCCGAGCGCCGCCAGTACCACCACGAGACCGACGACGTGGTCAACGCCAAGGTCAAGGCGGCCTTCCAGAACGGCCTCACCCCGATCCTGTGCGTCGGCGAGGAGCTGGACGTCCGCGAGGCGGGCAACCACGTCGCCCACACCCTCGCCCAGGTCGAGGGCGGCCTCAAGGACGTCCCGGCCGACCAGGCCGAGACCGTCGTGATCGCCTACGAGCCCGTGTGGGCCATCGGCACCGGCAAGGTCTGCGGCTCCGAGGACGCGCAGGAGGTCTGCGGCGCGATCCGGGGCAAGCTCGCCGAGCTGTACTCCCAGGACGTCGCCGACAAGATCCGCATCCAGTACGGCGGTTCCGTGAAGTCCGGCAACGTCGCCGAGATCATGGCCAAGCCGGACATCGACGGCGCCCTGGTGGGCGGCGCGTCGCTGGACACCGACGAGTTCGTCAAGATCGTGCGGTTCCGCGATCAGTGATGCGGGCCACGAGTAGGCGGTAGCGGCGATACGTCGTACTCTTGCGGGGGCATGGCCGTCGTGCCGTGCCCCCGTCGTCCAGCTCAATCCGTCCGTCCGAATCCGAGGAAGTTGGTCCAGCCGTGGTTTTGGGGTTCTCGATCGCCCTGATCGTCTTCAGCCTGCTGCTGATGCTCCTGGTGCTGATGCACAAGGGGAAGGGCGGCGGCCTCTCCGACATGTTCGGTGGTGGCATGCAGTCCTCCGTGGGCGGCTCCTCGGTGGCCGAGCGCAACCTCGACCGCATCACCGTCGTGATCGCCGTGCTCTGGTTCGCCTCCATCATCGTCCTCGGCCTGCTCATGAAGTCGAGCGGCTGACCGAGGCCGAGACCGGGCGCGCACGGCAGAAGCCGTGCCGCACGTCCCACAACTCCATAGATTCCACACGTAACGCCCCATGTTCGGTACGCGCTCACGAGCGCGGCCTATCATGGGGCTTGCGTCTGGGTGGGGGCCGTACCTCCTGTCACTGGACGTGCGTTGGGCCTTACGTAGACTGAGGCGCTCGCGGCGAAGCGATAGGCCGACCTGCTTCGCGGCACCATCACGCAGGGAGTTACGACCGTGGCAAGTGGCAACGCGATCCGGGGAAGCCGGGTCGGTGCGGGGCCGATGGGCGAGGCCGAGCGCGGCGAGTCCGCACCGCGTCTGCGCATCTCCTTCTGGTGCTCCAACGGGCACGAGACCCAGCCGAGCTTCGCCAGCGACGCGCAGGTCCCCGACACCTGGGACTGCCCGCGCTGCGGCTTCCCGGCCGGTCAGGACCGGGACAACCCGCCGGACCCGCCGCGCACCGAGCCCTACAAGACGCACCTCGCCTACGTGCGCGAGCGGCGCAGCGACGCGGACGGCGAGGCGATCCTCGCCGAGGCGCTCGCCAAACTGCGGGGCGAGATCTAGGAGTCGACACCGGCCGGGACCCGACAGGGTGCCCGGCCGGAGCTGTCCCGTCCTCGCGTCCGGCCCCCGTTGTCAGTGGTGCCCCCTACCGTGGGTGAGGTCATCGCGACTGAAGGGGGACGGACATGACGACGGCTCAGGTGGCACCGGCGGCCGACACCGCCCCTGCCTGGCGCGGGGGATTCGGACGGCTGTGGACGGCAGCCGTGCTCTCCCGCTTCGGCGACGCGCTGCGCACGGCCGCGCTGCCCCTGCTGGCCGTGCGGCTGACCGACGACCCGCTCGCCGTCGCCGCCGTCACCGCCTGCGGCTATGTCCCCTGGCTGCTGTTCGGGCTGCTGGGCGGCGCCGTGGCCGACCGCGTGGACCAGCGCCGCGCGATGTGGGCCGTGGACGTGGTCCGCGCGCTGCTCGTCGGCGCGTTCGCCCTCGCGGTGGCCCTCGGGCACGCCTCGGTCCCGCTGCTGATCGCGCTCGCCTTCTCCCTCACCACCCTCCAGACCCTGTTCGACAACGCCGCGACCGCGCTGCTGCCCGCCGTGGTCCCGCCGCGGTCGCTCGGCAGCGCCAACGCCCGCCTGATGACCGGTCAGCAGCTCGCCGGAGGACTGCTCGGCGGCCCGCTCGTGCCCCTGCTGCTGGCGGCCGGGGCGTTCCTGCCCTACGCGGCCGACGCCGTCACCTATGTGCTGGGGGCCGCCCTGGTGGCCTCCCTGCGCGTGCGGAAGACGTCCCGCGAACCCCGTCCGCCCGGCGCCACCCTGCGCGCCGACATCGGAGAGGGCCTGCGCGCCCTGTGGCGGGACCGGCCGCTGCGAGCCGTCTGCGGGGCCACCCTGCTGTGCAACATCGGTATGGGCGCCCTGATCGCCACGCTCGTCCTGCACGTCACCGGCTGGCTGCACGCGGGCAGCACGGGATACGCGGCCGCCATGACCGCCTACTCGGCCGGCAGCATCGCGGGCGGTTTCCTGGCCCAGCGCGCCGCCCGCCGCCTCGGCCGGGTCCGGGCCCTGCTGCTGGGCGGCACCGTGCAGACCGCGGCGCTGGTCCTGATCGGCTCGGTAAGGGAGTTGACCGCCCTGGTCGCGGGGCTGCTGCTGCTCGGCGCCATGGGCATGGTGTGGAACGTCAACCAGGTGACGCTGATGCAGCGGCGCGCGCCCGCCGCCATGACCGGCCGCATCTCGGCCGCCTTCCGCACCGCCTCGACGGCAGGCGCCCCGCTCGGTGCCCTGCTCGGCGGTGTCGCCGCCCGCTCCCTCGGCCTCAACGCGCCCGCCCTGCTCACGGCCGCGCTCTTCGCACTGGCGGTGATCTCACTGATACCGGCGCGCCCGGCGGACGTATCGGAGGACGAGAAGCGGGCCGGTGTCACCACCGGCCCCTGCCCAGGGTGATCAATTAGGTTGGTCCCGCAGGGGCACACGGGGCAGCACAGGCGACAGGCGCAGAGGAAGGCGGAAGCCGGAGATGAACGCAGAAGGCCGTACGGCACTGAACCGGACGCCCGAGTGGGCCGCGCTCAAGGAGCACCGCGAGGGATTCGGCGGGACGAGCCTGCGGGATCTGTTCGCCGCCGATCCGGAGCGCGGACAGAGGTACACGGTCAGGGTCGGGGACCTCTACATCGACTACAGCAAGCAGCTCGTGGACGACGAGGCGCTGCGACGCCTTCGTGAACTGGCCGTCGCCACCGATGTGTTCGGTCAGCGGGACGCGATGTTCCGTGGTGACCGGATCAACACGACCGAGGACCGGGCGGTGCTGCACACCGCGCTGCGCGCGCCCCGGGACGCGGTGGT
>NZ_JBEYXQ010000037.1:0-6084 GCF_040645115.1 Streptomyces sp. NPDC046860
CGCGCCCCTCCCGTGGGGGGGGGGGGGGGGGCCGGGGGGGGGGGGGGGCGGGGGGCCGGGGGGGGGGGGCCGCGCCGACTCGGCACCGCCCCCGCGACGCGGGCCCGCGAGCGGGCACCGGCACCGCCGGGAAGCGGCGCGGGACTCAAGTCTCCTGCGTACCCGGCGGGTTCACCAGGGTCACGGGGGGTTGCAACTTGTCGCCGACAGTGCCCGCAGGAGGCTTCCGGCCACCTGGGCGGGACGGGGGCCGGCCGGCCGACGGCACAGGGGACACGTCGAGCGCCCCCTTTCACGCCGGGCGCCTCCTGCCGCATGCCGGTCGCCTCCCGTGTATTTGCGGCCTCTTGGCCCCGGCGCGGGGGGCGCTGCCGTAGCATCCGATGCGGGTCCGCCCCGTGCCGGGTGATCAACGCGACGATCGCCGGGCGCAGTTGGCCCCCTCGGGAGGAGACATGAAGCAACGCGGCAGACACCGCAGGCGCAGACGGGGTACGGCCCTGCGCGCGGCCCTCACCGGGACCGGGCTGGCGCTGACCGCGGCGGCCACGCTGATCAGCACCTCGCAGGCCGAGGTCGCCGGCAACCCCGGCGCGCTCCGGCCGCTCACCTCCGTCGGGGACACCGCCCCGCTGCGGCTCCAGGAGCGCCTGGAGCCCGCCCCCGTCCTGAACCGGCTCTCCGCCTCCATGGGACGCCCGGTCGGCGTGGACGCCGTGCTCGGCGACGCCGACCGCCGGATGCGCACGGGCGCGGGCTGTGCCGGGGCCGACCGTTCCACCCTCCCGCTCACCCCCGAGGCCACCCGCTCCTACTGCTGGGACCCGGCCGACATCGCGGACGCCGCCTGGCGGCCCGCCGCCGTGACCACCTCCGGCGACGCCGACGAGGACGGCGTGTGGGGCCGGCACCGGGTCGTGCTGGCCGGCTGGACGCACGCCGGCGACTCCGGGAGCGCGGCCGAACGCGGGCTGACCCGCGTCGCCTTCACGAATCTCGACGATCCGGCCCGGCCGGTCTACCGCTGGGTCCTGCTGGTGGTGCCCGTCGACGGCGGGCGGGACTACCGCGCCCTGACCTCGGGCGTCTCCGGCATGGTCTGGAGCCACGGGAAGCTGCTCGTCACCACGTCCGACGGCGGCGCCGAGGCGCTCTACGTCTACGACCTGGACCGCATCCAGCGCACCACCACCGAGGAGCCCGCCGTCGGCCGGGTCCCGCACGGCTGGTCGGCGGCCGGATACCGGTACGTCCTGCCCGCCGTGGGCTCCTACCGCTACACCCAGGGCCGCTGCGCCGGTGGCCGGCCGCCCTGTCCGGGGCCGCTCGCGCTGGACCGGAGCACGGCGCCGGACAGCCTGGTCGCGGCCGAGCGCACGGCTCCGGACGGCGCGCGCCGCGCCCGGCTGTGGCGGTACGCGTTCAGCGCCGCCCCGGCGCGCGGCGGCCTGCTGGCCACCGACTCCTCCGGGCACGCCGACGCCGTCGAGGTGCTGCGTACGAAGGCACGGGGCGTCCGGGGCGTGCTGTCGTACCGGCACGCCGGGGCGTCGGGCGCGTCCTGGTACACCGGGCAGCTCCCCGGCGCCGAGGACGGCCGGGGCGGGCTGTGGCGGCAGGACGCGGACGGCGCGAAGGGCGCCCGCTGCGGCTCGGACGGCTCGCACCACTGCTGGACGGAATCGGCGGTGTCGCTGTCGTACTGGCAGGAGACCGGTGAGGTGTGGTCGCTGTCGGACCGCATGCTGTTCTCCGTCCCGCTGGCCTCGCTCGAACGCTCGCTGGACTGAGGCGGTGGGGCCGCCGGAGACGATCGACAGTGCGGTGGGCGGGATGGTTCCCTGAGCCCATGAGCAGCATTCCTGTCACCACCTGGTCCCTGGAACAGACGTCGCCGGCCGACCTCCTGCCCGCCGCGGCGCCCGAGGGGACCCGGCTGCGGATCGTCCGGGCCGAGGTGCCCTCGCCGGAGTTCAGCCGGTTCCTGTACGCCGCGGTCGGGGGCGACATCCGCTGGACCGACCGGCTCGGCTGGACCTACGCGCGGTGGCGGGAGTACCTGGAGCGGCCGGGTGTGGAGACCTGGGTGGCGTACGAGCGGGACACGCCCGCCGGGTATCTGGAGCTGGAGGCGTCGGCGGAGGGCGTGGTGGAGATCGCCTACTTCGGTCTGCTGCCCGCGTTCCGGGGGCGCCGCATCGGCGGGCACCTGCTGTCGGTGGGGACGGCCCGCGCCTGGGACCTGGCCACCCGCAGGCCCGAGTTCGCCCCGGTCAAGCGGGTGTGGCTGCACACGTGCAGCAAGGACGGTCCGCACGCGCTGGACAACTACCTGCGGCGCGGCTTCACGCTGTTCGACACGAAGGTGGAGCTGGAGGCGGAGCTGCCGACGCCCGGACCCTGGCCGGGCGCGTTCCTGGGCGACTGAGCAGCGCCCGCGCACCGCGCGGTGTCCCGCGTTCCGTCCCGCTCACGTCTCACCATGCAGAATAGATCCGTCCGGATGGCGGACAATGGTGGACTGCCGTGAGACACGCGTGACACGCTGCCGTCATGTCTGGAACTGGGATCGCCTTGGTGAGTCGACGACACGTCGACCTCGGCCGCATGTCCAGCGCCATGTGTCGGGCGAGCTGAGTACTCCAGCACCGCCGACCTCTCTTCACACCCTCCCGTTCGGGCGCAGCGTCGCGCACGTCTGCCCGCGTGCGCCCATGCGCGCAGGTCAGAGCCGATCTTCCGCCTGTACCGGATTCGCCGCCTGTTCCTAAGGACGTAGAACCATGGCCTCCAGTCCCCAGGACCCCGCTGCCGCCGCGCCCCGCCGCAAGGTGAGTCGTCACCGTGGTGAGGGCCAGTGGGCGGCCGGACACCACACCCCGCTCAACGGCAACGAACAGTTCAAGAAGGACGACGACGGTCTCAATGTGCGGACACGCATTGAGACGATCTACTCCAAGCGGGGCTTCGACTCCATCGACCCCAACGACCTGCGCGGACGCATGCGCTGGTGGGGTCTGTACACCCAGCGCAAGCCCGGCATCGACGGCGGCAAGACCGCGGTCCTGGAGCCGGAGGAGCTGGACGACAAGTACTTCATGCTGCGGGTACGCATCGACGGCGGCCGGCTGAGCACCGCCCAGCTGCGGGTGGTCGGCGAGATCTCCCAGGAGTTCGCGCGCGGCACGGCCGACATCACCGACCGGCAGAACATCCAGCTGCACTGGATCCGGATCGAGGACGTGCCCGAGATCTGGCAACGCCTGGAGGAGGTGGGCCTGTCCACCACGGAGGCGTGCGGCGACGTCCCGCGCGTGATCCTCGGCTCGCCGGTGGCGGGTATCGCCGAGGACGAGATCATCGACGGCACCTGGGCCATCGACGAGATCCAGCGCCGGATCATCGGCAACAAGGACTTCTCCAACCTGCCGCGCAAGTTCAAGTCCGCGGTCTCCGGCTCGCCCCTGCTGGACGTGGCGCACGAGATCAACGACATCGCGTTCGTCGGCGTCGAACACCCCGAGCACGGACCCGGGTTCGACCTGTGGGTGGGCGGCGGCCTGTCCACCAACCCCAAGCTCGGGGTACGGCTGGGCGCCTGGGTGCCGCTGGAGGACGTGCCGGACGTCTACGAGGGCGTCATCTCCATCTTCCGCGACTACGGCTACCGCCGGCTGCGCAACCGCGCCCGGCTGAAGTTCCTGGTCGCCGACTGGGGCGCCGAGCGGTTCCGCGAGGTGCTGGAGGGCGAGTACCTGGGCCGCGCCCTGGCCGACGGCCCGGCGCCGGAGCAGCCGGTGGAGCGCTGGCGCGACCACGTCGGCGTGCACCGCCAGCGCGACGGGCGTTTCTACGTCGGGTTCGCCCCGCGTGTCGGCCGGGTCGACGGTGCCACCCTGGCGAAGATCGCCGGCGTGGCGGAGGAGCACGGCTCCGGCCGGGTCCGCACCACCACCGAGCAGAAGATGATCGTGCTCGACGTCGAGGCGGACCAGGTGGACTCGCTGGTCGCGGGCCTGGAGGCGCTCGACCTGAGGGTCAGCCCGTCGCCGTTCCGGCGCGGCACGATGGCCTGCACCGGCATCGAGTTCTGCAAGCTGGCCATCGTCGAGACCAAGGCGCGCGGCAGCGCCCTGATCGACGAACTGGAGCGCCGCCTGCCGGAGTTCGAGGAGCCGATCACCATCAACCTCAACGGCTGCCCGAACGCCTGCGCCCGCATCCAGGTGGCGGACATCGGTCTCAAGGGCCAGTTGATGCTGGACGAGGAGGGCCGTCAGGTCGAGGGCTACCAGGTCCACCTGGGCGGCGCGCTCGGCCTGGAGGCGGGCTTCGGCCGCAAGGTCCGCGGTCTGAAGGTGACTTCGCAGGAGCTGCCGGACTACGTCGAGCGCGTGCTGCGCCGCTACGAGGCCGAGCGCGAGGACGGCGAGCGGTTCGCCGTGTGGGCCGCGCGCGCCAGTGAGGAGGCGCTGTCGTGAGCGAGCGTGCCGCACCGTTCCACTGCCCCTACTGCGGTGACGAGGACCTGCGCCCGAGCGAGGAAGGGCACGGCGCCTGGGAATGCGGAGCCTGCAATCGCGCTTTCCGTCTGAAGTTCCTCGGGCTGCTCGCCCGGGGGCTGCGACGGGACGACGACGGAGGGGACGACCGGACATGACGACCGTTCGGCGGGAACGCACCGACGACGAGCTGAGGGAACTGGCCGAGCACGCGGGCCGCGCACTGGAGGACGCGCCCGCGCTGGAGGTACTGCGCTGGGCCGTGGACACCTTCGGCGCGAGGTTCTGCGTGACCTCCTCCATGGAGGACGCCGTGGTGGCCCACCTGGCCTCTCGGGTCCGGCCCGGCGTGGACGTGGTGTTCCTCGACACCGGCTACCACTTCCCCGAGACCATCGGCACCCGTGACGCCGTGGACGCCGTGATGGACGTCAACGTCGTCACGCTCACCCCTCGCAGGACGGTGGCCGAGCAGGACGCGGAGCACGGGCCCCGGCTGCACGACCGCGACCCCGACCTGTGCTGCGCCCTGCGCAAGGTCCAGCCGCTGGAGGACGGCCTGACGGAGTATCAGGCGTGGGCGACCGGGCTGCGCCGGGACGAGTCGCCGACGCGGGCGAACACCCCGGTCGTCGGCTGGGACGCCCGGCGCCGCAAGGTCAAGGTCTCCCCCATCGCCCGCTGGACCCAGGACGACGTGGACGCCTACGTCGCCGAACACGGCGTGCTGACCAACCCGTTGCTGATGGACGGCTACGCCTCGGTGGGCTGCGCCCCGTGCACCCGGCGGGTGCTGGAGGGCGAGGACGCGCGGGCCGGCCGCTGGGCCGGGCGGGGCAAGACCGAATGCGGGCTGCACGGATGACGACCGACCGACACGAGGAGCGAGAACACGTGACGACCGGAGCCACGGTCTGGCTCACTGGTCTGCCGAGCGCCGGCAAGACCACCATCGCCACCGAACTGGCCGCCCGGCTGCGCGCCGAGGGACACCGCGTCGAGGTGCTCGACGGCGACGAGATCCGCGAGTTCCTCTCGGCCGGGCTCGGCTTCGCCCGCGAGGACCGGCACACCAACGTCCAGCGCATCGGCTTCGTGGCCGAACTCCTCGCCCGCAACGGCGTGCTGGCGCTGGTCCCGGTGATCGCGCCCTACGCGGACAGCCGCGAGGCGGTGCGCAAGCGGCACGCGACGAACGGCACCCCGTACCTGGAGGTCCATGTGGCGACCCCGGTCGAGGTGTGCGGCGAGCGGGACGTGAAGGGGCTGTACGCCCGGCAGGCCGCGGGTGAGCTGACCGGGCTCACCGGGGTGGACGACCCGTACGAGGAGCCCGAGGCGCCGGATCTCAGGATCGAGACGCAGGGGCAGAGCGTCACGCAATCGGCGGCCGCGGTGCACGCCCTGCTCGGCGAGAGGGGACTGGCATGACGACCGTCGCCAAGGTCACGGGAGGCGGCGAGGGCACGGACAGCCCGTACGCCCTCTCGCATCTGGACGCGCTGGAGTCCGAGGCGGTGCACATCTTCCGTGAGGTGGCGGGGGAGTTCGAGAACCCGGTGATCCTGTTCTCCGGGGGCAA
>NZ_JBEYXQ010000038.1:0-2841 GCF_040645115.1 Streptomyces sp. NPDC046860
GTCAGTCAGGAGTATTTAGCCTTGGAGGATGGTCCCCCCATATTCAGACAGGATGTCACGTGTCCCGCCCTACTCATCGAACTCACGACCTGTGCATTTTAGTGTACGGGGCTATCACCCTTTGCTGCGCGACTTTCCAGACGCTTCCACTAACACACAAGCCGATTCAGGTTCTGGGCTCCTCCCCGTTCGCTCGCCGCTACTGGGGGAATCTCGGTTGATTTCTTTTCCTCGGGGTACTTAGATGTTTCAGTTCCCCCGGTTCGCCTCATGCCACTATGTATTCATGACATGATAGTGTGTCGAAACACACTGGGTTTCCCCATTCGGGTATCGCCGGTTATAACGGTTCATATCACCTTACCGACGCTTTTCGCAGATTAGCACGCCCTTCATCGCCTCTGACTGCCTAGGCATCCACCGTGTACGCTTAGTCACTTAACCTCACAACCCGAAGATGTTTCCATCGTTCGTGCTGCAAACATTTGAGAGACTCTATGACAGGTTACTCTTCATCCCAGTACATCTACGGAGGGATAAATTTCAGCCGTCATGTTTCAATTTTCAGCTTGTTCCAGATTGTTAAAGAGCAAAATACTTCGCAGCATACTGTCGCCAATATACTCTGAAGTATTGAAATACCGGACTATATGGTGGAGCTAAGCGGGATCGAACCGCTGACCTCCTGCGTGCAAGGCAGGCGCTCTCCCAGCTGAGCTATAGCCCCATACAGTCACGTGCAGTACCTTTTCCACTTCGAAGAAGTGGTAGGCCTGAGTGGACTTGAACCACCGACCTCACCCTTATCAGGGGTGCGCTCTAACCACCTGAGCTACAAGCCTATAAAGGTATTTCTGCTCGTTACTTTCTATCAGACAATCTGTGTGAGCACGCCACTCGAATCAATATCTTTAGGTAAGGAGGTGATCCAACCGCAGGTTCCCCTACGGTTACCTTGTTACGACTTCACCCCAGTCATGAATCACAAAGTGGTAAGCGCCCTCCCGAAGGTTAAGCTACCTACTTCTTTTGCAACCCACTCCCATGGTGTGACGGGCGGTGTGTACAAGGCCCGGGAACGTATTCACCGTAGCATTCTGATCTACGATTACTAGCGATTCCGACTTCATGGAGTCGAGTTGCAGACTCCAATCCGGACTACGACATACTTTATGAGGTCCGCTTGCTCTCGCGAGGTCGCTTCTCTTTGTATATGCCATTGTAGTACGTGTGTAGCCCTGGCCGTAAGGGCCATGATGACTTGACGTCATCCCCACCTTCCTCCGGTTTGTCACCGGCGGTCTCCTTAGAGTTCCCGGCCGAACCGCTGGCAACTAAGGACAAGGGTTGCGCTCGTTGCGGGACTTAACCCAACATCTCACGACACGAGCTGACGACAGCCATGCAGCACCTGTCTCAGAGTTCCCGAAGGCACCAATCCATCTCTGGAAAGTTCTCTGGATGTCAAGAGTAGGTAAGGTTCTTCGCGTTGCATCGAATTAAACCACATGCTCCACCGCTTGTGCGGGCCCCCGTCAATTCATTTGAGTTTTAACCTTGCGGCCGTACTCCCCAGGCGGCGAACTTAACGCGTTAGCTTCGATACTGCGTGCCAAATTGCACCCAACATCCAGTTCGCATCGTTTAGGGCGTGGACTACCAGGGTATCTAATCCTGTTTGCTCCCCACGCTTTCGTGCCTCAGTGTCAATGTTGGTCCAGGTAGCTGCCTTCGCCATGGATGTTCCTCCTGATCTCTACGCATTTCACTGCTACACCAGGAATTCCGCTACCCTCTACCACACTCTAGTCATCCAGTATCCACTGCAGTTCCCAGGTTGAGCCCAGGGCTTTCACAACGGACTTAAATAACCACCTACGCACGCTTTACGCCCAGTAATTCCGAGTAACGCTTGCACCCTTCGTATTACCGCGGCTGCTGGCACGAAGTTAGCCGGTGCTTATTCTTTGGGTACCGTCATCCCAACCAGGTATTAGCCGGCTGGATTTCTTTCCCAACAAAAGGGCTTTACAACCCGAAGGCCTTCTTCACCCACGCGGTATGGCTGGATCAGGCTTGCGCCCATTGTCCAATATTCCCCACTGCTGCCTCCCGTAGGAGTCTGGACCGTGTCTCAGTTCCAGTGTGGCTGGTCATCCTCTCAGACCAGCTAGGGATCGTCGCCTAGGTGAGCCATTACCCCACCTACTAGCTAATCCCATCTGGGCACATCTGATGGCAAGAGGCCCGAAGGTCCCCCTCTTTGGTCTTGCGACGTTATGCGGTATTAGCTACCGTTTCCAGTAGTTATCCCCCTCCATCAGGCAGTTTCCCAGACATTACTCACCCGTCCGCCGCTCGTCACCCAGGGAGCAAGCTCCCCTGTGCTACCGCTCGACTTGCATGTGTTAAGCCTGCCGCCAGCGTTCAATCTGAGCCATGATCAAACTCTTCAATTAAAAGCTTGATTTGCTTCCACTCGAGAAGCGATGCTCAAAGATTTACTGCATGAATTTTACTTCAGTTAGTCACTCTTCAAGACTTGATATTTTTTTGCATCCGAAGATGCTGGATATCGTCTTGTGGAGTGCCCACACAGATTGTCTGATAAATTGTTAAAGAGCAGTGAGTTAGGCGCTTTCGCTTGCTAACTCGAGGTGGCGTATATTACGCTTTCCTCTTTCAGAGTCAACCCTAATTTTCAGGATTTTTTCTCTTTCTTCCCGGCCGCTGTGTGAAGTGAATCACTTGCGCCGTGTCGATGGAGGCGCATTATAGGGATCCGAGTTTTTTGCACAACCCCTTTTTTGATCTTTTCTTTCTGTTTTCACACTTTTCAGA
>NZ_JBEYXQ010000039.1:0-2839 GCF_040645115.1 Streptomyces sp. NPDC046860
TCCCTTTCCGGCGGTTCCGACTCTATCAGATCCTTTCGGCGTCTGATTCCCAGTCAGAGGGGGTTGTCTTCCCGGCCCGCTGGGCCGTTCCGACGAGTGAGACTTTAGCGGATTCCCGGCTCCCGAGCTAATCGGGGGCCTCGCTCTTTCGAACGCGGATTCCTCATTTCGCAAATGCGCACCAGAGCATGCGACAGCTGAGTGTCGATGGTGGTTGGCCTTGCGAGATGGCCGTCCGGGGACCGACCGGAGTCGGCGCTCACGTCGGACAGCTCGGAGTACATTACGCATCCGGAGAGGGGGTGTCAACCCCCCTCCGCACAGTTCTTCGGGCGAGGTCAGTCCTTCTTGCCGGAGGCCAGCTCGCGGCTGCGGTCGCGCGCCGCCTCCAGGGCCGCGATGAGGGCGGCACGTACGCCGTGGTTCTCCAGCTCGCGGATGGCGTTGATGGTCGTACCGGCCGGCGAGGTGACGTTCTCGCGGAGCTTGACCGGGTGCTCGCCGCTGTCGCGCAGCATGGTGGCGGCGCCGATCGCGGACTGGACGATCAGCTCGTGGGCCTTGTCGCGGGGCAGGCCGAGCAGGATGCCCGCGTCGGTCATGGCCTCGACCAGGTAGAAGAAGTACGCCGGGCCCGAGCCGGAGAGCGCGGTGCACGCGTCCTGCTGCCCCTCGGGCACGCGGAGCGTCTGACCGACGGCACCGAAGATCTCCTCGGCGGTGCTCAGGTGGTCCTCGGTGGCGTGGCTGCCCGGCGAGATGACGGACATCGCCTCGTCGACCAGGGCCGGGGTGTTGGTCATGACGCGTACGACCGGGGTGCCCTCGGCGAGACGCTCCTCGAAGAACGAGGTGGGGATGCCCGCGGCGCCGCTGATGACCAGGCGGTCGGCGGGGACGTGCGGGGCGAGTTCGTCCAGGAGGGTGCCCATGTCCTGCGGCTTGACCGTGAGGATCAGGGTGTCGGCGGTCTTGGCCGCCTCGGTGTTGGTGACCGGGGTGACTCCGTGCCGGGCACGGAGTTCTTCGGCGCGTTCCGGGCGGCGGGCGGTGACCAGGAGGTCCGCGGGCGCCCAGCCGCCCCGGATCATCCCGCTGAGCAGGGCTTCGCCGATCTTGCCGGTGCCGAGGACTGCGACTTTCTGGCTCATGCGCTTCATCCTCGCACCGGCGTCACGGCGTGTGGGGGGATCGTCCGGTGGGCGGACGCGGCTCTCAGTCGGTCCGGCGGCGCAGGGTGGCCGCGCCCAGGGCGAGGACCAGGAGCGCGCATCCGGCGACGATCAGGACGTCCCGGACGAAGGCCGAGGTCAGCTCGGTGTGGTGGAGGACCTCGTTCATCCCGTCGACGGCGTAGGACATCGGCAGGACGTCGGAGACGGCCTCCAGTGCCGGGTGCATGTCCGCGCGGGGCGTGAAGAGGCCGCACAGGAGGAGCTGGGGGAAGATCACCGCCGGCATGAACTGGACCGCCTGGAATTCCGAGGCCGCGAAGGCCGAGACGAAGAGGCCGAGGGCCGTGCCGAGCAGCGCGTCCAGCAGGGCGACCAGCAGGAGCAGCCAGGGGGAGCCGGTGACGTCCAGGCCGAGGAGCCAGACGGCGAGTCCGGTGGCGAGCGCGGACTGGACGACGGCCACCGTGCCGAAGGCGAGCGCGTATCCGGCGATGAGGTCGGCCTTGCCCAGGGGCATGGCGAGGAGGCGTTCGAGGGTGCCGGAGGTGCGTTCGCGCAGGGTGGCGATGGAGGTCACCAGGAACATCGTGATCAGCGGGAAGATCCCGAGCAGCGAGGCACCGATGTTGTCGAAGGTGCGCGGGCTGGCGTCGAAGACGTAGCGCAGCAGGACCAGCATCAGACACGGGACGAGGACCATCAGGGCGATGGTGCGCGGGTCGTGGCGGAGCTGGCGCAGTACGCGGGCGGCGGTGGCGTTGGTGCGGGCGGGGCTGAACGCCGCCGGGGTCGTGGTGCTCATCGGATCGGCTCCTCGGTGCGGTCGGCGGCCTCGTCCACGAGTCGCAGGAAGGCGTCCTCGACGGTCTCGGTGGCGGTGCGGGTGCGCAGGTCGTCGGGTGTGTCCTCGGCGAGGACGCGGCCCTCGCGCATGAGGAGGAGGCGGTGGCAGCGCTCGGCCTCGTCCATGACGTGGGAGGAGACGAGCAGGGTGGTGCCGCGTCCGGCGAGTTCGTGGAAGAGGTTCCACAGGTCGCGGCGGAGCACGGGGTCGAGGCCGACGGTCGGTTCGTCGAGGACGAGCAGGTCGGGGGTGCCGAGCAGGGCGACGGCGAGGGAGACGCGGCTGCGCTGGCCGCCGGAGAGGTTGCCGGCGAGGGCGTCGGCGCGGCCGGTGAGGTCGACGTCGGCGATGGCGCGGGTGACGTGCTCGTGGCGCCGGTCGGCTGCCGCGCGGCCCGGGTCGAGGATCGCGGCGAAGTAGTCGAGGTTCTGGCGGACGGTGAGGTCGTCGTAGACCGAGGGGGCCTGGGTGACGTAGCCGATGCGGCTGCGCAGGGTGGGGTGGCCGGCGGGGCTGCCGAGGACTTCGAGGGTGCCGGAGACCTTGGCCTGGGTGCCGGTGATCGAGCGGATCAGGGTGGACTTGCCGCAGCCGGAGGGGCCGAGCAGGCCGGTGATCCGGCCTCGGGGGACGGTGAAGCCGAGGTCGTGGAGGACGGTGCGGGTGCCGCGTACGACGGTGAGGCCGGCGGCGCGGACGGCATCGGGTGCCGTCGGCTGAAGTGGCTCGGGGCCAAGAAAAAAAACCGCTATGAAATATTGGACGGCGAGCTGCGCCGGGGAAAGGGCGGGGTAGAGGTGGCGCCGGTTGACGAACCGGG
>NZ_JBEYXQ010000040.1:0-2809 GCF_040645115.1 Streptomyces sp. NPDC046860
TACCGGCTGACCAGCGCCCCCGACGCATCGGTAGAGCCATCGTCGATGATCACCACCTCAATATCATCAGAAATCTGCGTAAATAACGAATCCAGCGCAGCGATGATGAACGCTTCGTTATTATAAAACGGCACGATAACGCTGAGCAGCGGTGGCTGAATGTTCACGCGGCCTGCTCCTGTGTGGAAGTCTGTCTCGCCACGGAGAGCACTCCAGCGATCAGCGCCAGACAGAACATGGCGGTGCCTTCCGTGCTGAAGAAGATGACGTCGCTCAGCCCGTAAACGAACAGGCTGGCGCTGACGCTCAGCAACAGCGCGTTGCGCTGCGGCCGGAACGAAGAGAAGAACAGGCAGACATAGAGTGCCAGCAGCAGCAGTACGCCCCAGACGCCCTTGAGCGAATAGGTTTCCAGCAGTTCGTTGTGCAGGTGGACGTTGATATAGGGCATGACGCCGTACAGATGTGGCTGCTGCGCGACGATGGCGCGGATCTCTTCACCGCGTTGTTCGGCGGATTGGCCCCAAGGGGCTTGTGAACCGGTACGCCATGCCAGCGTTTGCATCGACAGCCGGGAAATGATCGAGTTATCTATCTCGGGTTTATCGATCAGTTGCATGTTGGTTTTGAAGTCGGCAATGCGTTGTTCAATCTGCGCTTTAAAGACGAATCCGCAGATGAGCAGCAATAATGGCACCGAGGAGACCAGCAAAAACTTGTGTTTTCTGGATACCAGATGCTTGGTCGCCAGCAGCGACAGACAAACCGCCACCGGGTAAACCAGCATGGCCGCGCGCGTGCCGGTGAGCACCAGCGCAGAGAAGGACAGCAGGAACGCCGCAATGTACAACACCAGACGGTAGCGGGTGCGCAGCATCAGGATGGCTTGCATCATCACCAGATCGATGGCGGTCATCAGGTAGGCAACGACCGTGGCGCGATCGAAGTTGAGCTCCACGCGCGGAATATCCAGCCGCAGCCCCTGATAGAGTGAATAACCGTTGACCGCCAGACCGGTAATGAGGGCCACGACAACGAGCAGGCGCTGCACGCACAACCGCTCATTAAGCGCAATCAGCAGGATGAAGGCGGTTGCCAGTTGGAGTTTACCGGTGACTAGTCCTGATATAGGTTGACACTTTTCAACCGGATAACGCCCGATGAACCTCATCGGGCGTTTTGTATTTCAGCGACAAGTGCGGCCGCCGCGTGTTGTAGAGGTTCACCGACTCCCTGACCATCTTTCTTGCCTGCGCGATATCTTCTGGCCTGCCGAGCAGGTATTCCGTTTTGAGTATCCCGTTTATCCGTTCCGCCAGCGCGTTCTGATAACAGTCATACCCGTCCGTCATCGAGCAGATGACGCCATACTGCTGATGTAACGCCTGATATTCCTGCGAGCAGTACTGGATACCCCTGTCCGAGTGATGCACCAACGGCAACGCCGTGCGTCTGCCGGCCAGTGCCATTTTGAACGCGCAGGCGACATGCCGGGTATGCAGACTGTCATGCACGTGATATCCCACGATTTTTCTCGACCAGGCATCCGTTACCAGGCTGACATACGCCGTCCCCGTTCTCAGCGGCAGGTAGGTGATATCCGCCACCCATACCTGTTCCGGACGGCTGGCTATTACTTGATTGTCTCCCGCTTTTAGCAGGTTGGGATGGCGATAAAAACGATGATGGCTGTGCGTCGTCTTGTGATACGCCCGTTTAGGCATCACCAGTAACCGCGCGCAGCGCAGGATACTGAACAACCGGTCACGGCCCACATGCAACGCCGGTTCGGGGTGTTGCCGCAACAGGTGATGCAGCTTACGTGTCCCCAGTCGGGGTTGGTGCAAGCGGATGGCCGTCACCTGTTCGACGAGATGCCGGGCCTGCTCCTCTTTGCCTGCTTCACGCTGCAGGGACTGATACCACGCTTGTCGGCTGATGCCCATCCATCGGCAGGCCCGCGTTACTGTGAGTCCCGGTACTTGTGTTTGCGCGATAAGGCGGTTAGCTGCTTTTTTGTCAGCGTGGCGCCAAAGTCGGTGTTCATCACTTTGACGACAGCTTCGAAGAACTGGGCTTTGACTTCAGATTCAGCCAGTTGCTGCTCAAGTTCTTTAATACGCTGTTCGGGCGTCAGGGGGAGTTTGGGCATGTTGTCTCCGCACGTTCTGGTGGAAGGAGAAGTTCGCCAGTCAAGTTGACCGTATTTGCGCAGCCAGTTCATGACAGTCTGGCTGCCTTGGATACCGTAGCGATCTTGCGCCTGGCGGTATGTCATCTCGCCTTTTTCGACCTGTTCGACGACAGCCAGTTTAAAGGATAGAGAGTAATCGCGTTGTGTGCGTTTAATATACTGGTTCATCACATTTTCCTCTGTGCGTGAGTAAAATGTGTCAACGCTATTCAGGACGGGTCACAAGCAATAAAAAAGGCGCCCGCAGGCGCCTTTTCACAGCAGAGAATCGCTTACTGCAGTACGGAGATATCCGCCACCTGCAGGAACAGTTCGCGCAGCTTGCTCAGCAGCGTCAGGCGATTCACGCGCACTTCCGCATCGTCCGCCATTACCATCACGTTGTCGAAGAACGCATCCACCGGCTCACGCAGCGCGGCCAGTTCCACCAGCGCTTCCTGGTAGTTGCCCGCCGCGAAGTACGGCTGCAGCTTGTCGCGCAGCACCACCAGGTGAGTCGCCAGCTGGATCTCCGCCGCGTCCTTCAGCACCGAGGCGCGCACGCTGTCGTTCAGCGTTTCGGTAGACTTCGCCAGAATGTTGGAGACGCGTTTGTTGGCCGCAGCCAGCGCCGCC
>NZ_JBEYXQ010000041.1:0-2388 GCF_040645115.1 Streptomyces sp. NPDC046860
CGTGAGTTCGATGAGTAGGGCGGGACACGTGACATCCTGTCTGAATATGGGGGGACCATCCTCCAAGGCTAAATACTCCTGACTGACCGATAGTGAACCAGTACCGTGAGGGAAAGGCGAAAAGAACCCCGGCGAGGGGAGTGAAATAGAACCTGAAACCGTGTACGTACAAGCAGTGGGAGCACCTTCGTGGTGTGACTGCGTACCTTTTGTATAATGGGTCAGCGACTTATATTTTGTAGCAAGGTTAACCGTATAGGGGAGCCGTAGGGAAACCGAGTCTTAACTGGGCGATTAGTTGCAAGGTATAGACCCGAAACCCGGTGATCTAGCCATGGGCAGGTTAAGGTTGGGTAACACTAACTGGAGGACCGAACCGACTAATGTTGAAAAATTAGCGGATGACTTGTGGCTGGGGGTGAAAGGCCAATCAAACCGGGAGATAGCTGGTTCTCCCCGAAAGCTATTTAGGTAGCGCCTCGTGAACTCATCTTCGGGGGTAGAGCACTGTTTCGGCTAGGGGGCCATCCCGGCTTACCAAACCGATGCAAACTCCGAATACCGAAGAATGTTATCACGGGAGACACACGGCGGGTGCTAACGTCCGTCGTGAAGAGGGAAACAACCCAGACCGCCAGCTAAGGTCCCAAAGTCATGGTTAAGTGGGAAACGATGTGGGAAGGCATAGACAGCCAGGATGTTGGCTTAGAAGCAGCCATCATTTAAAGAAAGCGTAATAGCTCACTGGTCGAGTCGGCCTGCGCGGAAGATGTAACGGGGCTAAACCATGCACCGAAGCTGCGGCAGCGACGCTTAGGCGTTGTTGGGTAGGGGAGCGTTCTGTAAGCCGTTGAAGGTGGCCTGTGAGGGTTGCTGGAGGTATCAGAAGTGCGAATGCTGACATAAGTAACGATAAAGCGGGTGAAAAGCCCGCTCGCCGGAAGACCAAGGGTTCCTGTCCAACGTTAATCGGGGCAGGGTGAGTCGACCCCTAAGGCGAGGCTGAAAAGCGTAGTCGATGGGAAACAGGTTAATATTCCTGTACTTGGTGTTACTGCGAAGGGGGGACGGAGAAGGCTAGGCTAGCCGGGCGACGGTTGTCCCGGTTTAAGCGTGTAGGGGGTGTGACCTGGTAAATCCGGTTGCATACTAACCCTGAGGCGTGATGACGATGCACTACGGTGCAGAAGTAGTTGATGCCCTGCTTCCAGGAAAATCCTCTAAGCATCAGGTAACATTAAATCGTACCCCAAACCGACACAGGTGGTCAGGTAGAGAATACCAAGGCGCTTGAGAGAACTCGGGTGAAGGAACTAGGCAAAATGGTGCCGTAACTTCGGGAGAAGGCACGCTGGCATGTAGGTGAAGTCCCTTGCGGATGGAGCTGAAGCCAGTCGAAGATACCAGCTGGCTGCAACTGTTTAATAAAAACACAGCACTGTGCAAACACGAAAGTGGACGTATACGGTGTGACGCCTGCCCGGTGCTGGAAGGTTAATTGATGGGGTCAGCCGCAAGGCGAAGCTCTTGATCGAAGCCCCAGTAAACGGCGGCCGTAACTATAACGGTCCTAAGGTAGCGAAATTCCTTGTCGGGTAAGTTCCGACCTGCACGAATGGCGTAACGACAGCGGCGCTGTCTCCACCCGAGACTCAGTGAAATTGAAATCGCTGTGAAGATGCAGTGTTCCCGTGGCAAGACGGAAAGACCCCGTGAACCTTTACTATAGCTTGACACTGAACATTGAGCCTTGATGTGTAGGATAGGTGGGAGGCTTTGAAGCGTGGACGCCAGTCTGCGTGGAGCCATCCTTGAAATACCACCCTTTAATGTTTGATGTTCTAACTCGGCCCCATAATCTGGGGTGAGGACAGTGTCTGGTGGGTAGTTTGACTGGGGCGGTCTCCTCCTAAAGAGTAACGGAGGAGCTCGAAGGTTAGCTAATCACGGTCGGACATCGTGAGGTTAGTGCAAAGGCATAAGCGTGCTTGACTGCAAGATCGACGGATCAAGCAGGTAGGAAACTAGGACTTAGTGATCCGGTGGTTCTGTATGGAAGGGCCATCGCTCAACGGATAAAAGGTACTCCGGGGATAACAGGCTGATACCGCCCAAGAGTTCATATCGACGGCGGTGTTTGGCACCTCGATGTCGGCTCATCACATCCTGGGGCTGAAGTAGGTCCCAAGGGTATGGCTGTTCGCCATTTAAAGTGGTACGCGAGCTGGGTTCAGAACGTCGTGAGACAGTTCGGTCCCTATCTGCCATGGGCGTTGGAGATTTGAGAGGGGCTGCTCCTAGTACGAGAGGACCGGAGTGGACGAACCTCTGGTGTTCGGGTTGTCATGCCAATGGCATTGCCGGGTAGCTAAGTGCGGAAAAGATAAG
>NZ_JBEYXQ010000042.1:0-1864 GCF_040645115.1 Streptomyces sp. NPDC046860
AGCCCCAACGGGTGCTGTGATGGGTAGGGGAGCGTCGTGTGCCGGGTGAAGCAGCCGCGGAAGCGAGTTGTGGACGGTTCACGAGTGAGAATGCAGGCATGAGTAGCGATACAAACGTGAGAAACGTTTGCGCCGATTGACTAAGGGTTCCTGGGTCAAGCTGATCTGCCCAGGGTAAGTCGGGACCTAAGGCGAGGCCGACAGGCGTAGTCGATGGATAACCGGTTGATATTCCGGTACCCGCTGTGAAGCGTCAAACATCGAGCATCGTGATGCTAAGGCCGTGAAGCCGTTCCGGACCCTTCGGGGAAAGGAAAGTGGTGGAGCCGCCGGCCCAAGCGGTTAGTAGGTGAGTGATGGGGTGACGCAGGAAGGTAGTCCATCCCGGGCGATGGTAGTCCCGGGGTAAGGGTGTAGGACGTAAGGTAGGTAAATCCGCCTTGCACATAGTCTGAGACCTGATGCCGAGCCGATTGTGGTGAAGTGGATGATCCTATGCTGTCGAGAAAAGCCTCTAGCGAGTTTCATGGCGGCCCGTACCCTAAACCGACTCAGGTGGTCAGGTAGAGAATACCGAGGCGTTCGGGTGAACTATGGTTAAGGAACTCGGCAAAATGCCCCCGTAACTTCGGGAGAAGGGGGGCCATCACTGGTGATTGGATTTACTCCATGAGCTGGGGGTGGCCGCAGAGACCAGCGAGAAGCGACTGTTTACTAAAAACACAGGTCCGTGCGAAGCCGTAAGGCGATGTATACGGACTGACGCCTGCCCGGTGCTGGAACGTTAAGGGGACCGGTTAGCTCTGTTTCGACAGGGCGAAGCTGAGAACTTAAGCGCCAGTAAACGGCGGTGGTAACTATAACCATCCTAAGGTAGCGAAATTCCTTGTCGGGTAAGTTCCGACCTGCACGAATGGCGTAACGACTTCTCGACTGTCTCAACCATAGGCCCGGTGAAATTGCACTACGAGTAAAGATGCTCGTTTCGCGCAGCAGGACGGAAAGACCCCGGGACCTTTACTACAGTTTGATATTGGTGTTCGGTTCGGCTTGTGTAGGATAGCTGGGAGACTGTGAACTCTGGACGCCAGTTCAGGGGGAGTCGTCGTTGAAATACCAGTCTGGTCGTGCTGGATGTCTAACCTGGGTCCGTGATCCGGATCAGGGACAGTGTCTGATGGGTAGTTTAACTGGGGCGGTTGCCTCCTAAAGAGTAACGGAGGCGCCCAAAGGTTCCCTCAGCCTGGTTGGCAATCAGGTGTTGAGTGTAAGTGCACAAGGGAGCTTGACTGTGAGACCGACGGGTCGAGCAGGGACGAAAGTCGGGACTAGTGATCCGGCGGTGGCTTGTGGAAGCGCCGTCGCTCAACGGATAAAAGGTACCCCGGGGATAACAGGCTGATCTTCCCCAAGAGTCCATATCGACGGGATGGTTTGGCACCTCGATGTCGGCTCGTCGCATCCTGGGGCTGGAGTCGGTCCCAAGGGTTGGGCTGTTCGCCCATTAAAGCGGTACGCGAGCTGGGTTTAGAACGTCGTGAGACAGTTCGGTCCCTATCCGCTGTGCGCGTAGGAATATTGAGAAGGGCTGTCCCTAGTACGAGAGGACCGGGACGGACGAACCTCTGGTGTGCCAGTTGTCCTGCCAAGGGCATGGCTGGTTGGCTACGTTCGGGAGGGATAACCGCTGAAAGCATCTAAGCGGGAAGCCTGCTTCGAGATGAGTATTCCCACCTCCTTGAGAGGGTAAGGCTCCCAGTAGACGACTGGGTTGATAGGCCAGATATGGAAGCCCGGTAACGGGTGGAGTTGACTGGTACTAATAGGCCGAGGGCTTGTCCTCAGTTGCTCGCGTCCACTGTGT
>NZ_JBEYXQ010000044.1:0-1534 GCF_040645115.1 Streptomyces sp. NPDC046860
TAGCCCTGTATCTGAAAGGGCCATTTCAGTGAAGACGAGTAGGGCGGGGCACGTGAAACCCTGTCTGAACATGGGGGGACCATCCTCCAAGGCTAAATACTACTGACCGACCGATAGTGAACCAGTACCGTGAGGGAAAGGCGAAAAGAACCCCGGAGAGGGGAGTGAAATAGAACCTGAAACCGTGTGCGTACAAGCAGTAGGAGCTCCGCAAGGAGTGACTGCGTACCTTTTGTATAATGGGTCAGCGACTTACTGTTCGTGGCAAGCTTAACCGTATAGGGGAGGCGAAGGGAAACCGAGTCTGATAAGGGCGCATAGTCGCGGGCAGTAGACCCGAAACCGGGTGATCTAGTCATGCCCAGGGTGAAGGTGCGGTAACACGCACTGGAGGCCCGAACCCACTCCCGTTGCAAAGGTAGGGGATGAGGTGTGATTAGGAGTGAAAAGCTAATCGAACCCGGAGATAGCTGGTTCTCCTCGAAAGCTATTTAGGTAGCGCCTCATATGTATCCTCTCGGGGGTAGAGCACTGTTATGGCTAGGGGGTCATCGCGACTTACCAAACCATTGCAAACTCCGAATACCGAGACGGACTGTATGGGAGACACACGGCGGGTGCTAACGTCCGTCGTGAAAAGGGAAACAACCCAGACCCACAGCTAAGGTCCCAAATTTTGTGCTAAGTGGAAAACCATGTGGAAAGGCACAGACAGCCAGGAGGTTGGCTTAGAAGCAGCCACCCTTTAAAGAAAGCGTAATAGCTCACTGGTCGAGTCGGTCTGCGGGGAAGATTTAACGGGGCTAAGCACAGAACCGAAGCTTGGGGTGCATAACTTTGTTATGCGCGGTAGAGGAGCGTTCCGTAAGCCGTTGAAGGTGGATTGAGAAGTCTGCTGGAGGTATCGGAAGTGCGAATGCTGACATGAGTAACGATAATGCGGGTGAAAAACCCGCACGCCGAAAGCCCAAGGTTTCCTTGCGCAACGTTAATCGGCGCAGGGTGAGTCGGCCCCTAAGGCGAGGACGAAAGTCGTAGTCGATGGGAAGCAGGTTAATATTCCTGCACCTCGCGTAAGTGCGATGGAGGGACGGAGAAGGTTAGGTGTACCAGGCGTTGGTTGTCCTGGGGAAAGGCGGTAGGTTTGGATCTTTGGCAAATCCGGGATCCTTTAAGACCGAGCACCGAGACGAGCCTTTATGGCGAAGTCACTGATACCACGCTTCCAGGAAAAGCTCCTAAGCTTCAGCTTACGCAGACCGTACCGTAAACCGACACAGGTGGGTAGGATGAGAATTCTCAGGCGCTTGAGAGAACTCGGGTGAAGGAACTAGGCAACATGGCACCGTAACTTCGGGAGAAGGTGCACCCTTTTTGGTGGCTCGTGCGAGCTATAGCTGAAGAGGGTCGCAGTAACCAGGCCGCTGCGACTGTTTATCAAAAACACAGCACTCTGCAAACACGAAAGTGGACGTATAGGGTGTGACGCCTGCCCGGTGCTGGAAGGTTAATTGATGGGGTCAGCCGCAAGGCG